>JBCCMP010000187.1:0-9460 GCA_039026295.1 Pseudomonadota bacterium
GCATGCGGGATGTTGGATACCGCTACAACGACGTCACGGTGCACATCGATGCAATGATGCGGCAGGACCTGTTTACCGGCGCGCTGGGCTCAGAGGTCGTGCGCACGCTGCCCGACGGCACCAAAAAGATCGTGCCGACAGGTCCCGAGCTTGCGCTGTACCGGGCGGCCGTGAACGGCGTCACAGCGCTGCAGTTGAAGAACCGCTTCGACGAGCTGATCCGCGATCGCGGGGTCGTGGATGGCGGCATCGCGTTGCCGAAACCGGCAAATCTGCCGGAACTATCCGATCAGGTGGACCGGATCTTCTATCTGAACCGCAACATTGCGCGCGCGTTCGGCCGGTCAGCGTTGGGGATTGCACGCACGCTGGACTGCAAGTTCTGGGGCGATGACGGTGGCCGCCTGGAGTTGGCCGGGGACTGCAAGCTGTCCTCCGACTTCTATGGCGAGTCCGCGGGCCAGTGGCTTGCGGTGTCGCAGTTGCCCACTTCGCTTTATTCCGGGCTGGACGAGAGCAAGAACAGAAGCGCACGGCTGACCCATGCCTACACCTTGCGACTGCTTGTCGAGGCCTGGCTGGGCGACCCGCTGCTGAGAGAGTTCTTTGCCAGAAAGACCTTGACGCCGGGCCGGGTGATCAATCTGGCAACAGAGGCCTACATCATTCGCAAGAACGCCGGGGGCGACGAGTTCCAACGGGCAACCTATCTGACCCGCAAGGCCCGGGCTGAATGCATCGATGGCCGTATCGCCGATGCCCATAATACTCTGGTCAAGATAACCCGCCTGTCCGAACCCGTCGGCGAAGAACTGAGGACGCACAAGGACATGGCGGACTGCAACCGCAGACCCGCAAACTAGCCCGCTATGATTTGAGCCGCGGATCGGACGCGCCGGTCAGGCCAGCGCAGGTGGGCGATATCCAAGCCGGTCAGGATCATCGCGGGCCGGGGCAAGTCACGAGACACAGGGCTGTTGCAGGCAGATGGATCGTCGGGCGATCCATTTCGAGGCATCGTTACGTCAACCGACCGGGCGATCACCGTTCTAATCAATTCCTGTCCCTCGGCGCATACCGATTTCTGCGCTCTTTTCCGATCCGGACTTCCGGCCTAGGGTTAACGGGTAAGAGCATGAAGGCCGTCCATGACCGAAACCACCCTGTTTCACGCCCGCAAGATCATCACGATGGACCCAAACTGCCCCGAAGCGACGCATGTCGCCGTTCGCGGCGGCCGCATTCTGGCGGTGGGCGGCGCAGATTGTGCCGACCCCTGGGGCGGCGCAGATCTGGATGACAGCCTTGCCGACCATGTGTTGATGCCCGGCTTCGTCGAAGGACACGCCCACATGATGGCCGGGGCCATGTGGCGCTATCCCTATGTCGGCTACCATGACCGCATCGACCCGCAGGGTGTTCTCTGGCCCGGCATGAGCCGCATTGACGAGGTAATCGACCGACTGAAACGGGCCGACGGGGCGATGCAGGATCCGGACACGCCCCTGTTCGCCTGGGGCTTTGACCCGATCTTTCTGGACACCGAGCGATTGAACAAGACGCATCTTGATGCGGTCTCGGCAACGCGGCCGGTGGTGGTCCAACATTCGAACTTCCACCTGCTGACAGCCAACACGGCGGCGCTGAACCTGGCCCAGTATTCGCGAGAGACGAATATCGACGGCGTCGCAAAAGGCCCGGACGGCGAGTTGAACGGCGAGCTTCAGGAAATGGCGGCGATGTTCCCCCTGATGCGCCGGGTCGGGGTCGATTTTCGGTCGCTGTCGGCGCATCCTGACACGATCGACCAGTTCGGCTGGGTCTGCCGCCGTGCGGGCGTGACAACGATCACCGACCTCCACGCTGCCCTGCCCGACGACGATGTCGCAGCGCTGGCCAAGGCGACAAGCCGCGATTACCCGGTGCGGATCGTGCCGATGCTGGGCGCAGCGATGATGCCGCCCAAAGATGTCGCGCCGCGCGCGCTGGAGCTGACAAAAAAGTCCACCGACCTGATGCGCCTTGGTGCCGTGAAGCTGGTCCTCGACGGCTCGATCCAGGGCTATACCGCACGCCTGCGCTGGCCCGGGCATGTCAACGGCGCGGCGAACGGGCTTTGGGTGATCGCACCGGAGCAGGCCGAGGAACTGATCCATTCCTGCCACGAGAACCACGTGCAGATGCACATCCACACGAACGGGGATGAAGCCTCGGTCGTGGCGATCGACGCGCTGGAGCGGGCCATGTCCGCGCATCACTGGCCGGATCACCGGCACACTCTGCAGCACGGTCAGATGATCGACCGGGCCCTATTCCGCCGGATGGCAAAGCTGGGGATCTGCGCCAATCTGTTCGCCAATCACATCTGGTATTTCGGGGACCAGCACGTCGCAAAATCCATCGGCCGCGACCGCGCAGCAAGCATGGATGCCTGCCGGACCGCTTTGGACGAGGGCGTGGCGCTGACCATCCACTCCGACGCGCCGGTCACGCCATTGGCCCCCCTGTTCACCGCATGGGTCGCGGTCAACCGGCGCACCATGACCGATCAGGAACTGGGGCCTGCGCAGAAGATCGACGTGATGGAGGCCCTGCACGCCATAACCCTGGGCGCGGCCTACACGTTGCGGATGGATCACGAGATCGGATCGATCGAATGCGGCAAGCTGGCCGATTTTGCCGTGCTGAGCGACGATCCGACAGAGGTCGATCCGATGGCCATCCGCGATGTTGCCGTGCACGGCACCGTCTCGGGCGGCCGGGTCTTCCTTCACTGAGGCCCGGAGCTGTGATCAGATGAGCCTGCCCCGCCTGCCCGTCACCGTCATCTCGGGCTATCTGGGCGCCGGGAAAACCTCGCTGGTCAACCATTTGCTGCGCGATCCCGGGGGGCGGCGGATCATGGTGATGGTCAACGATTTCGGCGAGTTGAACATCGACGCGGACCTTCTTGTGTCGTCGGACGAGGACACGCTGACCCTGTCAAACGGTTGCATCTGCTGCACCATGGGCACCGAGCTGATCTATGCGCTGGCCGATGCGCTGGACCGGCGTCCCCGGCCCGATTGTCTGGTCATCGAGGCGTCGGGCGTCGCGCAGCCAGAAAAGATCGCCGCCGCCGCAAAGGCCGAGCCGGACATGATCTATGGCGGCATCGCCACGCTGGTCGATGCGGCGAACATCCAGACCCTTCTGGCGGACGATTTGATAGGCGCTCAGGTGCGCGGCCAGATCACAGTCGCGGACCTGTTGCTGCTGACCAAGGCCGATCTGGGCGATGCAGAGGCGGTCCGCACGGCCATGGCCGCACTGACCACCGCCAGCATTTTGGATGCGCCTTTCGGGAAAGTGTCGGCCGAGCTGCTGCTGGACCGGCCGGAAGCAGAGGCACCGGACGCGCAGCACATCCACGCCCACGGCGACGAATATCAAAGCTGGTCGTCGAGGGGCGGATCCGTGGATCGCGACACTTTGGCATCGCTGATCAATGCACCGCCTGAAGGACTCTACAGGTTCAAGGGCCGAATTGCGCTGACCGACGGGACCTGGGCCGAAGTCCATCTGGTGGGTCAGAGCGGGTCGCTGATGCCATGCCCGCCTCAAGAGGAGACCCGCGCGGTGGCCATCGGGCTGACCGGGCGCTTTGATCCGAGCGCCTTTCAGGCCCGCTGGGACGTCATCTGCAGGCCCTGATACGGATCGCAGGGGCGATCCTTTAGCGGCCCCGGCGGGCTGTGATTGACTCGCCCACCTTGCCGGGCAATCACCAGACAAAACTTACACGGGAGGATGCCATGCGCACCAACAGACTGCGTGATCTCTGGTCAAAGGGCGGCGGTGCAGTCAATGGCTGGCTGGGCATCCCGTCCTCCGCCACCGCCGAATTCATGGCCAATGCCGGTTGGGACAGCCTGACCATCGACATGCAGCACGGGCTTGTCGACTATCAGACCATGGTCGGGATGCTGCAGGCGGTACAGTCCACCGATACCTGCGCGACGGTGCGCGTGCCTTGGAACGAGCAGGGCATAATTGGCAAGGTGCTGGACGCCGGTGCACAGGGCATCATCTGCCCGATGGTGAACACGCCTGAGGAAGCAGAGGCCCTGGTGCGGTCGGCCCGTTATCCCCCGATGGGAGAGAGGAGCTTCGGGCCACTGCGGGCCGCAATGATCAACGGCCCGAACTATCCGGCGCAGGCCAATCAGGACGTGATCGTCTGGCCGATGATCGAGACGCGCGTGGCCGTCGCAAACGTCGACGCGATACTGTCGGTCGATGGCATCGACGGCTGTTACATCGGCCCAGCAGACCTGGGCCTGACCCACGGGTTCGTTCCCAAAGGCGACCGCGACGAGCCAGAGCTGCTGGAGATTATCGCCCGCATTCGCGAAAGCGCCAAAAGCCATGGCAAGACCGTCGGCATTCACTGCCAGGCCCCGGCCTACGGGCGGCGGATGATCGAAGACGGCTTTGATCTGGTCACCATTGCCGCGGACATGGCGATCCTGATGAATGCGGCCAAAGCAGCGGTGAGCGAGACCCGCGACGGGATCGAGAGCAAGACGAGCGCGGGTCTCTACTGAGCAGCCGGTCTACGATCATCGGGCAGGTGAACGCTGTGTGACGGTTCGCTGGATGTAACCCATGCGAGAAATAATGAGGGATTCCCCGAGATTTCTCGGCGCTTAACTTCTCGCTAATTGACCTTTCGAGGGCTTGTCGAAGACCTGTGCGAGGGAAAGCTTGCGGGGAAAAGTTCACGGGCCAGCCATGCTCCGACCACGCGGCGCTTGGCGCGAAAAGCGAGAGGTGTCGGGGATATAAGACCGCGTCTGTCTCTCTGTTACCTTCGAGCATGACAATATCGGGCACCGCCGCGTGCCGCCATTTTCTGTCGGCAATCCGATACCTGCGCCTGACCTCGACAGCATCCTCTTGACATTCAATCGATAATAACAGATGTTTCTGTCATGACAGAAATTACCGATAAAATGACCTCTGACGCAGCCCAGCAGTTCATTCTGTACTGGGGCGATATGGGCAATCAGTGGGGTGTGAACCGTTCAGTGGCGCAGACCCATGCGCTGCTGTACCTGAGCACGGATCCGAAGAACGCCGAACAGATTGCCGAGACGCTGGGCATTGCCCGGTCGAATGTTTCTAACTCGCTGAAGGAACTGGTCGGGTGGAAGCTGATCCGGCGCGTTCCGGTACCCGGAGACCGTCGCGAGCACTTCGTCGCAGAGGCTGACGTCTGGGAGATGGCCATGCTGATCGCGCAGGGCCGGAAAGAGCGGGAGATTGATCCGGCCATATCTGCCATCGCGGAATGTGTGCGAATGGCCAAGGAGGAGCCGGGCCTGCACCCGGACGTGGTCAAGCGGATGAAGGCGATGCAGGACTTTCTGGGGGTCGCGGACCGCTGGTACAGCCAGATGCTTCAGGTCCCCAAGACCAAGCTGATGATGCTGATGAAGATGGGCTCGCGCGTCTTCTCGTTGCTCGGCAAGGGGGGCGAGACGCCGAAATCCTGACGCCCCTTTTTTTGCAGAATAATTTCCCTTTCAACAGAAACAATCGAAATAACGGAAGTGACGAACAGATGACCCTGCACTTCGATCCGAACGGAAGAACAGCCGTCCCCGACTGGCGCTTTCGCGATCTTCTGGGGCCTGCCGACTGGGACCGTCTGCCCCGCGCTGTAAGGCGCCGTTTCAGCCAGCATATGACCGAGAGCGCCAGCACCGTTTATCAGGGCGCGGTCACGACAATGCGCATGAACCCGTTCGGCCGGGCGCTGGCCTTTGCGGCGCGCCTGATCGGATCTCCGCTGCCCTATGATCGCGGCTCTGTCGGGCAACCCGCCGTCGTGACTGTGACGCAGGACGTCGCTGGCCACGGGCAGTTCTGGGTTCGCCATTACGGACGACGGACAGGGTTTCCGCAGGTTGTCCACAGCTCCAAACGCTTCGCTGGTCCGACGGGGCTGGAAGAATATGTCGGCTGCGGGATCGGCATGGCTCTGATCCTCCGGCGGCAAGAAACCTCGCTGCTCTTCGTAGCCAGACACTACTTCATTCAGATTTTCGGTCGGCGCATTCGCATTCCCAGTTGGCTGAGCCCCGGGCATCTGGTGATCGGCCACCACGATCTGGGCGCTGGCCGGTTCCGGTTTTCACTGGACCTGACCCACCGGTTTCTCGGGCGGATGATCCATCAGGACGCCGTCTTTCAGGATCCAAAAGAGTGACCGCCGACATCCCCATTCGAGGAGAAGACCATGACCGATCCCGTCCTCTGGACCCTGATTGCCGTTCAGATTGCCATGGGTGCCTTTGATACGCTGGTTCACCACGAGGGGACCGAGCGGCTGGCCTGGCGACCGTCGCAGCAGACCGAACTGCGGCTGCACGGCGTGCGCAACCTGTTTTACGCGTTAATCTTCCTGGCCTTTGGCTGGTTTCAGCCGCAGGGGGTGTTCACCTGGATCCTGGCAACGATCCTGGCCGTGGAAGTTCTGATCACCCTTTGGGATTTCGTGGAAGAAGATATGACCCGCGCCCTGCCCGCGACCGAGCGTGTCAACCATACCCTGTTGGCATTGAACTACGGCGCCATTCTTGCCCTGGCCGGTCCTGTGCTTTGGGACTGGGCGCTGCTTCCGGGCGCGATGATCCCTGTCAGTTATGGCTGGTGGAGCGTGATGGCGACCGGTGCGGCCATTGGCGTTGCCATCTTCGGTGTGCGGGATCTGTTCGCTGCTGCGCGGAGTACGAGGCTGGGCGGCGGCGATCCCGCCGCGCTGGTTGCTGATTTGCCGCCAAATCAACGCGTGCTGATTACAGGCGGAACCGGGTTCATCGGAACGCGTCTGGTGACGGCGCTGGTTGCTGGGGGGCACGATGTCACCGTCCTGACGCGCGATCCGGACGGGGCAGAGTTGCCACATCCCGTCCGCCTGATCGACAGTCTGGATCTCATCCAGGACGAGGAGGTCTTCGATCTTGTCGTCAACCTGGCCGGCGAGGGGATCGCAACCGGGCTTTGGACGGTCCGCAAGCGCGCGCAAATCATCGAGTCGAGGATGCAGGCGACACAGGAACTGGCGGCGTTGATCGATCGGCTGGAGACGAAACCTTCCTGCATGATCACAGGCTCTGCCATCGGCTGGTACGGGCTTACGGGGGACGAGCCGCTGGCAGAGGGCGCCGCATCAAGCCCCTGCTTCCTGCACGATGTCTGTGCCGCCTGGGAAACGGCTGCCGAGCCGATCGAGGCGTCCGGTGTCCGGGTCGTGAAATTGCGTCTGGGACTGGTGCTCGGAATCGAGGGCGGTCTGCTGGCAAAGCTGCTGATGCCTTTCGAATTCGGCGCGGGTTTCGTTCTGGGACGCGGCCGACAATGGATGTCGTGGATTGCACTGGACGACGTGATTCGCACGATAGCGTTCGCAGCGGTGACCCCGGGTCTGGACGGTCCGATCAACGCGGTTGCACCGGGCGCCGTGCGGAACGTCGACTTCTCCCGAACGCTGGCGGCCACGCTGCGGCGCCCACTGCTTTTGCGGATACCGTCCTGGGCACTCAGCGGACTTCTGGGGTCGCTTGGCCGCGAGACGATGTTGTCAGGGCAGCGGGTGCTGCCAGAGAAATTCGCAGCGCATGGGTTCGTTTTCATGCACGAAGAACTCGCGCCGTTGCTGAGTAAAATCACCGGAGACAAGCGACGGCAAAAGGCCGGTGCGGTTTCAATGGACGAACAAAGCGGCCGTGCCGAAATGGCATTGCCGGGATGATGGGCAGGGTGCGCTGATTGCATTCGATCTGGCAGGTAGTCGTAACGAATGGGTCGGCCTATAGCTGCGGGCCGGCCGAAATTTTCTCACGTCATCAATTGAAAGTCGATTTCCGTACTCGCCCGAAAGACAGCTAATCTGCGAAAATAGCGGTGCGCTTTGAGCGATTTTTTCTTATCTTCAACGGCATTTTAGTACCATGTTTTTTAGTGTACTTGATTGTGCCAAATGATACTATTATCCAGACGTCCACGAAATACTGAGTGAACCTTTACTAACCGTTCCTGCGTTCCGTCGAAAGCGTACAAATGCAAGAAAACCAGTATGACACGCCGCATCAGCGACGCGGCGACGTTGAAGATACTGCCATTAACCTCTCTCGCCTGATCTACGGGATCGGGCACGATCTTAAGGCACCCTTGTCGTCGGTGATCGGTCTGCTGACCTTTTGCAGCGAGGATCTGGACGAGGGCAACCTGGACGATCTGCGAACAAATCTCGGCCTCGCGATGGAAATGTGCGCGCGCGGTGCCAACCGGGTTGATCACTTGCTGAACGTGGCGCGGCAGACGGAATTCGAGCAATCCTTCAGCGCGTTCAACCTAAAGGATAAAATCAGCTCCGTCTGGACCAGGATCACCCAGCCCGATGAAACCACAACACTGTCGGTAGAGATGGGCCACACGGATCCGGTGCTTTCTGACGAGGCTGCGCTGACCCTTACCTTGCACACGCTGCTGTCCAATGCCCTGTCGTCCCGAGATCATGCAGCGGTTGCCCACGCGATCACGGTCACCTCCAAGATCGTCTCCAGTACACACCGCGACCGGCTTTTGATTTCGGTAACCGATACCGGAATTGGCGTGCCCGCTGATCTGCAAATGGACATCTTCAAGCTGCGACAGACGATTCAGGACAGCGGAGGTCTGGGACTGGAGCTCTACATGGTCAAAAGATATCTTGACCGCGCCGGTGGAGATATCTGGCTGGACAGTCCAGAGCCTTACGGAACATGCTTTACGTTCGAGTTGCCGGTTACCAGTAAGATGAACGGATGAGTATTTCAGTTATAATCGTCGATAACGAACAGGTGGACCGCTTCATCGCGCGGCGCCGTTTTTCCAGATCAAAACGTTTTGGCGAGATTTTCGAGTTTTCATCTGGCATCGATTTCGTTCGGGCGTTCCGTTTGCCGCCCGGCATCGACATGCCAGCCGGGCATACCACTCTGGTACTGATGGATATCAGAATGCCGGGCCTTGATGGTTTTCAGACAATCCGGAACCTGATGTCTCAACTGCCGGAGGGATCCGAGGCAAACGGCCTTGTTTTTGCGATCTGCTCGTCATCGAACAGCGCACTGGATCGTGAAAGGGCGGCAGGGATCAGCGAAATCAAGGCCTACATCGCCAAACCGCTCCTGCAGGATGATGTGGACAGACTGGCAGAGCTGTGTGTGGCATAGGTGGAGTCTCAGGGACAAAGCACGCAGCGCGCATCGCGGGCTACCCCTGCCAAATCTGAGATCGGAACAACGCCAATACATCAAGTGCGATGGCGGTGCTGGCGCGCCTGCCCGAAATCTGTTGCTGTCTTGGGCGTGGCCTAAATCCTTCCAGGTGGTCGCAGACTGGCCCTGGCTCATTGATCGTGACCTCAGCC
>JBCCMP010000188.1:0-9401 GCA_039026295.1 Pseudomonadota bacterium
GGCATAGGTCTCGTAGCTGATCAGTATGCCGCCGGCCTCGGCCTCTTGTTCTAATCGGGACGCAATGTTCACGGCGCCGCCAATGATGGTGTAATCCATCCGATCATTCGACCCGAAGTTTCCAACGGTGCAAAAACCGGTATTGATGCCCATGCGCGCGCGCTGCGGCTGAGAAACGCCAAGCGTTCGCAGCTCATCAGCGAGTTCCGCCATCCGGCTCTGCATATCCACGGCCATGCGAACACATGCCAGCGCGTCTTCCTGTACGCCGCGGCTTTCGGGATCGCCGAAGAAGATCATGATCCCGTCACCCATGTATTTGTCGATGGTTGCACCGTGCGCCAGCGCAACCTCGGACATGGCGCTGAGATAGCGGTTGAGCAACATCGTCAGCTCTTCAGACTCAAGTCTGTCCGTTGTGTCTGTAAAGCCGGCGATATCCGAAAAGAACACGGTCAGCTTCTTGCGCTGGCTCTGCAGCTTTACCTCTTGCCGGCCCGAGAAGATCGAGGCGTAGACCTGGGGCGAGAGATACTTTGCCAGCTTTCCGGACAGTGTCTCGAGTTCTCTGTTCTTGTGGGTGATCTCCTGGGTTCTTTCGACAACGCGACGTTCCAGCGTCTCGTTGGCCGTGTTGAGATCACCGAACAGAGATTTCACGGCCTGACGCATCGTATCGAAATCCGTGGCCAGTCTGCCGATCTCGTCATTGCGTCCGGCCGGGACCTCACGATCCAGATCGCCGCTGGCAATGGCGGATGCGGACTCCTGCAGCCGTGCCATCGGCCCTGCTATGTACCGCCGTGTCGCATAGACAGATGTCACAGCGATTGCGCCAACGATCAGAAGTGTCAGCCCGAGGATTGCAAGCGCATTGATTTGCACGGCATCCGCGATGGCGGCCCGGCTGACCGCAAGACGGAGAACGGCAATCTCCTCGCCCTGGTGCCGGACAGCGGCAGCACCGGTCATGTAATCCTCGGTATCGGCGAAACTGTCGAACAGAAGCCCTTCAAGATCTTCCCGCACGCTGACTGCGATCTGGCTGTCGCCATCAATGACCTCCGCATAGTGGACGTCGCCGTCGAGCAGCAGCGCGTCGGTGACGCCTTGCACTGCAAACGTGTCAACATTCCAGACCGGAACCCGAAGTGCCACTTCGGTGACGCTCAGATAGTTGGACATGGTCCGGTGAAGCTGTGCTTCGGATCTTTCGCGATTGATCAGGATCGCGACCACCGCGAAAATGATCAGAATCAGGCTCGTGATCCCTATCAGAGAGATGGAGAATTTGCGGCCGACGCTGTGAAAGGCCTTGCGGCGTACGGGGGCCGCCTGGGTCTTGTCTATGCGTTCAGGCCCGCTCACCGCATCCTGTTCAGCGCACGTGGCGCTCTATCAGGCGAAAGATTTCGCCGCTGCGCTGCATCTGCATGAGTGCTTCGTTGAACGCCGAGATCATGGCACCGCCTTTCGGGTTTGAACGGGGCACGATGAAATGCTCGATGCTCTCACGAACCGGTGTGGCGATCATTCGAAAGCCATCGCGGTTCCCGTAAAGGCTTTCGACAATCGACCATCCGACAATGTCGTTCACACGAACCAGATCCGCTCTCCCGCGGTCAACCATCTTGAAACAGCTTTCGATGTCCGGCGGACGGACCATCGTGACCGTTCCAGCTTCGACCAGCTTCTTCACGCGAACAGGATTGTACCCGATGGGAAGGCAAATGCGCAGGCCCGCCAGATCTTCGTCCTCCTCGAATTTATGCGGACTGTCAGACTTCGCGAAAAAATACTGGCCGAACGTGTAGAGCGGTTCGGAATAGTGGAACAGCGCCTCACGATCCGCGTTCTTTCCGTAGGGAAACGTCCCCAGGAATTTTCCTGCCTGCACGTCCGCATAGCCGCGCTTCCACGGCTTGAACGCGACTGTCACCTCGTGTCCCATCCGTTTGAACGCCGTGCGGACGATGGCTGTCGCCAGGCCCTGATTGATCAGGTTTGTCCCGGTGAACGGTGGATAATCATCGCCGGTCACCAAGGCGAAATCATCTGCGCGGGCCGAGGTTGCGAGCGGAGCAAAAAGCAACCCTATGGCAAGTGCCGTCAGCGCCAGTTTGCCTGTCGCTTTATAGATCTTTTTCATCGACAAAACCCTGCCCTCCCCAGGCGGGGACAGTTGCAGCATCTTCGCTGCGCGAATGCAAGCTTTGTGCGACGTATCGATTCGCGACTCAGATCTCGAACATTCTGTTCAGCTTGCGCATGCCGCCGATCCAGCGGTCGTAGTTTTCCGTCTTGTTTCGCATGTATTGCAATACCTCCTGGTGCGGCAGGACGAGGAAGCGTTCCTCTCGAATGGCCTGGAGGCAGGCGTGCGCAACCGGCTCGGGTTCCATCATGCCGTCGATCGCAGCGACG
Source organism: Pseudomonadota bacterium (assembly GCA_039026295.1). Classification (GTDB taxonomy): domain Bacteria; phylum Pseudomonadota; class Alphaproteobacteria; order Rhodobacterales; family Rhodobacteraceae; genus Thermohalobaculum. The sequence goes on from JBCCMP010000188.1 coordinate 2,425, forward strand.
GCGTCTTCCAAACCGCGGGTCATTTCGGTCCGCACCGCTTGCGGGCAAAGGACCGACACCCGGATGCCGTCATCGCCATAAGTCAGCGCCAGCCATTCAGCCAAACCGACCGCTGCATGCTTGGTCACGGCGTAGGGGGCGGAGCCGATCTGGCTGAGCAATCCGGCTGCAGAAGCGGTGTTCAGCAGGTACCCGCCGCCGCGTTCGATCATGCGGGGGATCATGTGCCGCGCGGCCCATACATGGGCCATGGTATTCACGTCCCAGATCCGTTGCCAGACATCGTTCTCGACTTCCGGCCCGCCCATCACCGAAATTCCAGCATTTGAGCAGAAGAGATCGATGGGACCGATTTTGGCTTCGGTCGTTTCGATCAGCGCCGCGATATCGGCCTCGACTGACACATCGCACGCTGTGGCAGTCCCATTGAGCCCGCTGGCTGTTTGCTCGGCCCCGGCCAGATCCATGTCTGCGCAGACAACATGTTTCGCCCCATTGGCAGAGAAACACTCTGCCAGTGCACGGCCTATCCCGCTGGCCGCACCTGTTACCACGATGACGCGATCGGTGATGTCCATCTGTGCTCCCCCGATTTGTTGATCCAGCCTTGGCGTATGGGCGGGTCTGGTTCAAGGCCGTCAAAGCAGTCTCCACTGCCAAGGTCGGATGCCGAGGGACCAATTTCGCCGTCCGGCCTGTAACCGTTGGTGACCGGCAGGAAGATGTTCTCGCAAAAGTTCCGAGTACCCCGCCATGGTTTCGACCATCAAAATCTTGCCGTCGCGGATTGACTGCATTGGCCGGGCGTTAAACTGTCAACGCATAGAAACTGGAGAAAGAAGTCCCATGTCCCAGACCGGCTCCTATGTGTTCATCGTTTCGATGGACGTCGATCCCGCCCAAGAGGATCTCTTCAACGAAGTCTACGATACCGAGCACATACCTTTCTTGATGGAGGTGCCGGGTGTTCTGGGATGCCGACGGATGAAAACGGTGCCCTTCCAGGTTTCAATCGGGGGTGTGGTGATGGACCAGCCCGCAAAATCGCCTGCCTACACGGCTATCTACGAGATCGAAAACCCGCAGGTCCTGACATCGCCGGCCTGGATCGAGGCGGTCGAGCGTGGTCGTTGGCCCAGCATTCGGCCACATACATCGAACCGACAACACGCGCTCTACAAGTCACATTGATCGACGGTCAGGGCGCATCTGCCTCGGGTAACGGTCGTGAGCGGATGGTCGAGCGCCAGCGGCGGTGGAACCAGAACCACTGCTCGGGATGCTCGACGATCCAGGCACTGATCCGGTCGTTGACCATCTTCATCATCGACATTGCATCCTCGCCCGTTAGCGGCGGCTCGAATTCCACGTGGAAAGAGCGTTTCGCCACATCCCGGATCGCGCGTGCCGGGATCAGCGCCGCACCCGTTCTGTGTGCCAGGTCCGCTGCGACGGTCACGGTTTCGGCGGGATGACCGAGGAAATCCAGATATGGTGCGCCGGAGTTGCGCTGATCGACCAGGATCATGACGAATCCGCCACGCGCCACATGCGCCACCAGTTGGCGCATGCCCTTTTGACCCTTCTGTAGAACCGGCTCGCCGCAGCATGGGATAAGATCCATGGTGAATCGGTCGAGATAGCGGTTGTTGAAAGCCCGGTAGATTATGCCGGTCTCGCACCCCTCGGCCTTGGCGGCCAGCCGGGCAGCTTCCCAGTTTCCGTAATGGGCCGTGACCAAAATCGCGCCCTTCCCGGCTGCTTTCGCTGCCTGTAGATGCGCGGCGCCGTCGACCGTGAATGTCACTTCCTTCGCCAGACGATCCAGGCGTGCATACTCCGCACTCAGCCGGGCAAACTGTTTCGCAGCGTCCGCGGCGATGTCGCGGCGTTCGTCTTCCGGCATTGCAGGCCAGACGAGTTCAAGGTTGCGCATGGCCCGGCGGCGGATCGACGGGATCGCCATCATCAAGCGTCCGCCCATTGCGGCGACAATCCCGCTGAGCGTCCATGTGGGCAGAGGCCAAGTCAGCCAGCGCAGCGTCCATGCGGCAGCATAGGACAACCATTCCCCGGCCCTTGTGCGCCAACGATCGCGCGCCAAGTAATAGCTCTCGCTCATCCCAGCCTCCGGCTGAGGGCGTAAAACCTGCCGCTCAGCAGCACAGTCGCCAGGATGCAGGATATCGCGACAGACAGCACGAGGCCCCGTTCGTCCCAGCCGCCATGGGTGGTTAGCCACCAACCCATCGGAATCATCGCAACGATGAAGCTGAGAATGTAACCGATCAGCGGCACCCAGGCATCGCCCATCGACCGCAGGGCCTGACCCATGACGACCTGAAGACTGTCAGGCATGAAGACGAAGGCTGCGATCACGAAGAGACCTGCTGTCCGCGCAATCAGCGCCGGATCGTCGGTGTAAACTCTCGCGATCCCGGTGTTGAATGCAAAGACCAGCGTGCCCAGCGTGCCCATGATCCCGGCCGCGACTGCCAGACCGGTCCATCCGGCGAAGGCGGCTTCCTGCGGCTGACCCGCCCCGATTGCCTGTCCGACCCGAACCCCTGTTGCAACTGCAAGCCCAAGACCGATCATGAACAGCGTCGAGACAAGATTGTGCGATATGGCGTAGGCATCCAGCGCCGCTGCGCCCAAGGCGCCGGCCATCAGGGTCATTGCCGCAAAGCCAACGGTTTCAAAGCCGTTGGAAAGTCCTGCCGACAAGCCCAGCCGCCGCATCATGCGCCCGTCACGCCAGCCGCCAGGACCCCAGAGGCCGTGCCGGATGCCCCGCACGCCTGCTGCGATGGCATCGCGCTGCGCGAGGATAATCCAGAGCATCAGCCCCATCGCCGCAAACCGGGCAGCCGTACTGGCCCAGGCGGCCCCAACCGCGCCCTGTTCCGGCCAGCCAAGATGGCCGAAAATCATCACCCAGTTCAGCGCCGCATTCAGAATATTGGCCAGAACCATTGCCAACAGGCCTGCCATCGGGCGACGGGTCGACTCCATGTAAAAGGCACAGGCCGCAAAAAGGACCTGGGCCAAAAGGCCCGGCGCCAGAGCGATGCAAACAACGCCCCCGCGTGCGGCCATGTCCGGCGTAAGGCCAAACAGCGGCAGTTGCAGCCAGATCTCTCCGAACCAGACCCCAACCGTTCCAAACAGCGAAATCAGCAGTCCCCAGCTCATGGCGCGTCGCCACGCATACCCGCATTCCTGCCAGTTTCCGGCACCGTAGGCCTGCGACACCACGGGGACCATGCCAGAGACCAGACCGATGGAAAAGACCAGCACCGGAATGAAGATCGCGATCCCCAGGTTCGAGATGCCGACCTCGCCCCCGCCATAGCGGCCCAGCATGGCGATATCGACGAATGCCATCAGCAGGATCCCAGCGCGCGACAGCATGACCGGCCAGGCCAACCGCAACAGATCGGTCGTATGGCGTGCGAAACGGTGGCCGAATGGCTGGGTGGCAGGCTCTAGGGTCGCGGGCATCGGCACCGTCTATAGGCCGGGGGTCGCGCTGCCAAGCGTGATGGTTCGGGCCTGTTTTCAACCCGCGCGCGCCAAGGAGCTTCGCCGGATGATCTGAAAGTCAAAAATCTGGTTCTTTGCGGGGATCTCGCCACCAATCAGCCGGTGCAGTGTCTTTGCGGCGGCTTGACCCATGCGCTGATGTGGCACCCGAACCGTCGTCAGTTGAGGCTCAACCGCGATCGCCAGATCTATGTCGTCGTATCCGACAACGGACACGTCCTGGGGGACGTTCTGCCCTGACCTTCTGGCTCCACTTATCGCGCCGGCCGCGATGACATCATTCCCGCATATCAATGCTGTCGGGCGCGGGTCGAGGGAGAGCAGCCGCGCTGCAGCCATGGCGCTTTGTTCCAGATCGTATGGGGATTCGATCAGATATCCAGGCGGCAGGGTCATCCCGCGAGCCTTCAGAGCGTCTTGGACGCCCAACACACGATCTGCAGCACGGTCGTTTCCATCGGTTGGTCCAGCCAGCATAGCGATGACCTTGTGACCTTCGTCCAGAACCAGCTCGGTCATCGCCCGCGCAGCGCCGCGATTGTCAAAGCCGAGGTGAGGGAAATCCCGGTCAGATTGCCCGGTCCAAAGCAGAACGACAGGAACGCCGGATTTCTTCAGCAGACCGTAGGTGCTTTCGGGCCGCGCTTCACCGATCAGTGCCAGACCATCTATTCCACGGGCGAGAAGCGCTTTGATCTGTTGTCCCTCACGCTCGACCGAATAGTGAGATGTCGCGACCAGCAGGGTGATCCCGCTTTGACTCAGTTCATCCTCCAATGCCTGCAGGCCACGGGCAAAGATGGCGTTTTCCATTGTGGGTATGACGACGCCGATCGTGTTGGTGCGGTTTGATGCCAAAGCCCTTCCACCGAAGTGGGGCGTGTAGCCAAGATCGGCGATGGCTGCCTCGACACTTTCCCGGGTTTGCGCCTTCACCACTTCGGGCGCGTTCAACACACGCGAAACCGTCGCGGTCGAAACCCGGGCTTTGCGGGCGACATCCTGAAGCGTTGGGCCGGGAATGGCGTGGGCCTCCTGTCTTCACCGGGTTCCGTGCACAGTATACCGGGATGAAAACGCTTTCATCTCCTGTTTGGAGCCTCTCATAGGGATATCTAAAGCGCGCAGAGTGGGCTGATGACGACAGATCGAACTGCCATCGAGGGTCTTTCAGGGCTACTAAAGATCACTTGAGGCATCCAATGCAGGCAGCCGCAAGGGAGAACATTGGCGTGGCGAACGCCCTTCGACGACCCGTCGGTGGACCTATCACTCACACGAAGAAGAAATTGCCCGGGTCGTCCAGATCTGTGGCCTCTACGCCCACCACGACGAGCGTGAACAGGGATGGATCAGCCGTATAGGTGATCTCGATGTCGCCTCCGAGACCCTGCTGAGTATCGGTGAAACTCAGCTGATTGTAGTTGGTCACCGGCGTTTGGAAGAAGAGGAAAAAGTCGTCTGCCTCGACCCAGTCCATGATCAGATTGATGCCATCGCCAGGTTCCGCATAGAAGACGTCGCGGCCGACCTCGCCATACATGCTGTCGGTCCCGGCGCCGCCCACCAGGACATCATTTCCGTCACCACCGAAAAGTGTGTCGTCGCCGGTCAGTCCGACCATCGCGTCAATACCGTCACCACCATACATCAGGTCACCTAGCAGTCCGCCGATGAAGTCGTTCGACTGCGCATCGCCGGTCATCGTATTGGAATAGCCGCTTGCGCCGATGAAGCCGGTAATGTTGACCCAATCGTCGGCCATGTGCTCGCCCGCGTTCAAAGCGGCATCCTGATGGTTCGAGAAGTCGACGGTTTGCGATGATGTGGCATCGAAATAGTGGGCGATGTTTCGATCGCCGCCGCCATCCAGAAGATCTGTCTCTCCTGCGCCGCCTTCCGCCGCTACGAGAATGTCGAAACCGCCGCCTCCATACAGCGAGTCCTGGCCAGCACCGCCCAGAATGATGTCATTGCCTTCTTCGCCCCAAAGCAGGTTGGTCCCCGCATCGCCGAAGATGTTGTCTCCGAAGGCTGTCCCTATGACATTCTCGACGTTCTGGATGGTGTCGCCCAGCGCCGCCCCGCCATTGGCGAACTGACCGCCAAGGAAGACATTGATGGCGGCGCTCTCTGCCGCGTAGCTCAACGTGTCTACCGCGTCGCCACCGTCGACCGAAACAGTGCCGCCATTACCGGACAGGATCAGATCCGCTTCAGCGCCCGCATCGACTGTGTCATCGCCAGTGCCGACATAGATCGTGTCGGACCCACCGGCGCCATCAATCGTGTCGTCATCGGTACCGCCATAGATCAGGTCGTCGAGGATGGTGCCGCGGATCGAGTCGTTCCCGGAGTCTCCGCTCAATGTTATCGGCGTCGTGTTTATCCAGACCCCCAACAAGGCATCGCCCCCGGCATCGACAGTGTCATTTCCGCTTCCGCCTGTAAGTGAATAGGACACCCCGTTCCCGGAATTGATTTGGCCGGTCGTGGGCATGATGCGAACAAGATCATTCCCCGCCCCGCCATCAAATCGGATGGTCGCATTGACAGCATCGAAATCATCGCCGGACGCCTGAACTGTGTCGTTCCCTGACCCGCCCTGCAGCGAGTAAAACCCGCCGCTGACGGCAACGCCCTGCGCTCCGATCTGGACCAGATCAGAGTCATCGCCGCCATCGGCATAAATCGTTGACGCGCCGCTCAACCCTACTGTGGGTTCGAAGATACCACTTGGCTGAGCCCGCTCCGTAATGTTGATGACATCGTCGCCACCGTCGCCAGTGATGCTTACCGTGCTGCCATTTAGTGTGACGTCTCCGTCTGTTGTGACAGTCGCGTTGCCAGCGAGCGTGACGATATCACTGTCGGCCCCGCCGCTGATCGACAGCGCCGCGCTGTTCAATTGGATGTTGTCCGCGCCATTCAGCGTATCGTTGCCGCTGCCTCCACCAATGCTGACGACACCACCTGACAACGCGATCGTAGTGTTGCCGATCAGGATCTCGTCATCATTGCCGCCGCCATCAACCTCGATTCTTGATGTTCCGCTTTGCGTGATGGCGATCGGCGTCAGCAAGGCCAGGGACGGGTCCGTAAGCGACAGCACTATGTCGTCTTCACCGTCTCCGCCGACGATGCTTACTGTGGAATCGGTGACGGTCACCTCTCCGGTCGCGGCGCCTGTCACATCGCCCGCCAGTTTAATGTCGTCGTCGTCGGAACCACCGGACAGAGTCAGGGTCGCATTCATAATCTGCAGATCTTCATCCGCGCCAACGATGGTGTCATTTCCTGCACCACCATCGACAGAAACGAGGCCGCCCGTCATCGAAAGGGCTGTCCCGGAAAGCTTGACCGTGTCCGCACCAGCATCGCCGTTGGCGGCCAGCGTGCTGCCGCTGGCGATGGTCAACGTTGGGCTTGCA
>JBCCMP010000189.1:0-9376 GCA_039026295.1 Pseudomonadota bacterium
CCGCACATCGCCGGAATACGCCGCCCATTGCCGGGAGGCTTCGGAGGCGCTGAAGCTGGCCATGCGGCAGGCCGCATGACGGATACAGCCGACACACCCCTCGAGATTGATGCCGATGAACGCGCCCGGCTGAATCGGGCCAAGTTCGAGCGGTGGGGCGCCTGGGCACTGCCAGTGATCGTTATGGCTCTGGTGGTCTTCCTATGGGACCGCATCGTCGTCTGGTATGATATCAAGCACTACATCCTGCCAGGTCCGGGGCGCGTTCTGGACAGCCTGATCGAAGGACAGGCGGTGTTTTTCGATGCCTGGCTGTTAACCCTGGGCGTCACGGCGGCAGCCCTGGCCTTGGCGGTTGTTTTGGGTGCTGGACTCGCCATCCTGTTCACGCAATCGCGCATGGTGGAGATGTCGCTCTATCCCTATGCGGTGATCTTGCAGGTGACGCCCGTCGTCTCGATCGCACCGCTGATCTTCATTTACGTGGACTCGAAGATCGCAGGCCTGCTGATCTGCGCCTGGATCGTCGCGTTCTTCCCGGTGCTGTCCAACACAACGCTCGGCCTGAACTCGGCGGATCACAACCTGCGCGATCTTTTCCGGATCTATGGCGCGACGCGGTGGCAGCGGCTTCGGTACCTGCAACTTCCCTCGGCTCTGCCCTACTTTCTGGGCGGGTTGCGCATCGCCGGGGGCTTGTCGCTGATCGGTGCCGTCGTTGCCGAACTTGTGGCCGGGTCCGGCGGCATCGGCGTCGGCCTGGCGGGCCTGATTCAAGAGGCGGGCTACCGGTTGAACATCGCGCGGATGTTTGCCGCGTTGATCCTGATTGCCGCCACCGGGATCGCGATCTTCGGGCTGCTGTCCTTCGTGTCCCACATGCTGCTGCGCAAGTGGCATGAAAGCGCCATCAAGCGGGAGGGGTGATGGATTTCCTGACGCTTCGCGATGGACCGCTGACGCTGGCCAACCTGACCGTGCCGGGATGTTTTGCGGGACGCCCGACCGACGACACCCTGCGCATGGATATCGGCATTGACGGCGATCGGCTCACGCCGCCCGGTGCAGGTACGGTTGTCGACATGAAGGGCGCGATGGCGTTGCCCTGCTTTGTCGACATGCACACCCATCTGGACAAGGGGCACATCTGGGCGCGCAAGCCGAATCCCGACGGCACATTCATGGGCGCCTTGACCAGCGTCGGCGAGGATCGCGAGGCGAACTGGTCGGCCGGGGATGTACGCCGCCGCATGGAGTTTGCCCTGCGCTGCGCCTGGGCGCATGGCACCCGGGCGATACGCACGCATCTGGATTCGATCCCGCCGCAGGAAGACATCTCGTGGCCGCTGTTTCGGCAGATCCGCGCCGAGTGGGCGGGCCGGATCGACCTGCAGGCGGTATGCCTGATCGGGATCGACCGGGTCGCCGAAACCGATGATTTTCGTCATCTGGCAGACGTCGTCGCGGAATCAGGCGGCGTTCTGGGGGTGGTCAGCTACCCCGATCCTGACCTATCGGATCGCCTGCGCCTGTTCTTCGCCATGGCGGCAGAGCGGGATCTGGCGGCGGACTTCCACGTGGACGAGACGCTGGATCCCGGCGTCAACACGTTGCACACCATCGCGGAGATCGTGCTGGAGACGGGCTTCGCCGCCCCCGTCACCGTGGGGCACTGCTGTTCGCAAAGCGTCCTGCCGGACGACGAGACCGCGGCGACGCTGGATCTGGTGGCCAAGGCCGGGATCAACGTCGTCTCTCTGCCGCTTTGCAATCTTTACCTACAGGATCGCCATGCCGGGCGCACCCCGCGCTATCGCGGGATCACACTGGTCCATGAGATGAAGGCGCGTGGGATCAATGTCTCCTTCGCCTCGGACAACACCCGCGATCCGTTCTATGCCTACGGCGATCTGGACATGGTGGAGGTGCTGCGAGAGGCGACCCGGATCGGACACCTGGACCATGCCGATCCCGACTGGATCAAGGCGCTTGTAAGCAATCCCGCCGCCGCCTGCGGCTTTGACGGTCCAGGCCTTGCCCCCGGCGCGCCCGCCGATCTGGTGATCTTCCGCGCGCGGAACTGGAACGAATTGCTGGCGCGGCCGCAGGCTGACCGCGTGGTGATCCGGGGCGGGCGGCAGATTGATCGCACCCTTCCGGACTATGCCGAGCTGGACGACCTGATGGAGACCGCATGAAACCCAATGTTGCCGCCGCCAAGGCCGCCCTCGCGCATCTGGAGATCGAGCAGAACGATACCCTGGTCCAGAACAAGAGCCGGGATTTCTTCTGGTACTCGCCCGTCCTGAAGAACCGCCTGAACCATGTGTCGGCGGACTTCGTCGTCGCCCCGAAAAGCGAGGCAGAGGTGATCGAGGTCCTGAAGACCTGCTACCGGCACGATTGCCCGGTCACCACCCGGGGCGCCGGCACCGGCAACTACGGGCAGGCGATGCCGCTGGAAGGTGGCTGCGTGATGCACCTTCGGAACATGACGACGGTCAAGGAAATCCATCCCGGCCGCGTGATCGTCGAGCCGGGCTGCCTGCTGAAGGATCTGGATGCGGCCTGCAAGGAACATTCGGGACAGGAAATCCGCATGTTCTCGTCCACCTGGGCGACGGCGACGATCGGCGGGTTCATCGCGGGGGGATCAGGCGGTGTCGGGTCGGTGACCTGGGGATCGCTGCGCGACACCGGCAATATCCTGCGCCTCCGCGTTGTGACCATGGAGGAGGAGCCGCGCATCCTGGAATTCACCGGTGACGAGCTTGCCCGTGTCTCTCATGCCTATGGCACCAACGGCATCATCACCGAGGTCGAGATGCCGCTGGCCCCCGCCTATGACTGGGTCGACCTGTTCGTGGCCTTCGACGATTTCCGCGAGGCGATGGAGTACTCGATCGATCTGGCGAACGCGGACGGCATTCTGGTCAAGCTGATCACGCCCTTCGAAGCACCGATGGCGCACGACTATTTCCAGCGGGTCAGGCCCCATGTGGCGCCCGAGACGCATCTGGTCGCGATCATGGTCGCGCCGCACTCGATGCCGGGGTTCGAGACGTTCACGAACCAGTGGTCCGGGGCAAAGGTCATCTACCGGTCGGACGATCACGACTGGGCCCGCGGGCCGGGTCTGATCTTTGAATACGGCTGGAACCACACCACCCTGCGCGCCCTGAAGGTCGACCCCAAGATCACCTATCTTCAGGTCCGCTATGCCTATCCCGATCACATCGAACTGGTCGAGAACGTCCGCGCCACCTTCGGGCACGAGGTGCTGCAGCATCTGGAGGTCATGCGCGAGAACGGGAAATGCATGTTCGCAGGTCTGCCGCTGGTCAGATTCACCACCGAAGAGCGGCTGGACGAGATCGTGCGCCTGCACGAAGAGATGGGCTGCATGATCTTCAACCCGCACCGCTACACGCTGGAGGAAGGCGGCCGACAGACGGTCGATGACCGCCAGCTTGCCTTCAAGAAAGAGGCCGATCCGAAGGGCCTGCTGAACCCCGGCAAGATGATCGCCTGGGATGACCCCGACTGGGATTATTCGCGCATGTACGCCTATCCGAAACTGCAAGCCGCGGAGTAGCCGATGCCCCGCGCCATGGTCCTGTTCGCGCATCCGTGCCCCGAGAGTTTCTCGGCATCGCTGCACAGGACCGTGGTCGATACGCTGTCCAAACGCTGGGACATCGACGATTGCGATTTGAATGCCGAAGGGTTCAACCCGGTTCTGGGCGAGGCGGAACGGCGCGACTATCACGAAGAGCCGGGGAACATCGAGCCGGTCCGCGAGTATGTCGAGCGGGTCCGCGCCGCAAAGGCGCTGGTCATGGTCTTTCCGGTCTGGAACTTCGGTTATCCCGCGATCCTGAAAGGGTTCTTTGACCGGGTCTTTCTGCCGGGCGTCTCGTTCAACATCGTTGACGGGAAGGTGCGCCCGAACCTGCAGAACATCCGGCGCGTGGCGGCGGTGACGACCTATGGCGGCACCCGGGTGCGGGCCTTTCTGGCCGGGGATCCGCCCCGGCACATCGTCAATCGCCATCTGCGCTATGTCTGCCATCCGCACGCGCTGGTGAAGTACCTCGCGCTCTACGACATGAACCGGGCGACCGACGGCGATCGCAGCGCGTTCATGGAGCGGGTCGAGACGGAAATGGCCGCGTTCTGATGAAGGCGCTGCTGGTCTATTGTCATCCCAGCGAGGCCAGTTTCACCGCGGCCGTGCGCGGCGTGGTGCAGGACCATCTGGGCCGCGCCGGGGCCGAAATCCGCTTGATCGACCTGTACGCCGAACGGTTCGACCCGGTCCTGGATCCCGAAGAATGGACCGGATATCTGGATCATCCCGGCAACATCGCGAAGGTGCGCGATCACACCAATGCGCTGCTCTGGGCCGATACGCTGATCTTTGTCTATCCAACCTGGTGGTACGGCCTGCCCGCGATCCTGAAGGGCTGGCTTGACCGGGTCTTCGCACCAGAGGTTGCGTTTTCGCTGCCCGCGGACGGCGATATCAAGCCGGGCCTGACCCATATCAAACGGTTTGGCGTCTTCACGACCTGCGGGGCCAGCCGGTTGCTCAGCTTCTGGGTCGGCCAGCCGGGACGGCACACCCTGCTGCGCGGCGTTCGCCTGCTGTGCGCGAAGCGTCTTCGATCGTGTTATCTGGCCCATTACAACATGGACCAGTCAACGCCGGAGAGCCGCGCACGGCATCTGGATCAGGTGGGCCACCGGATGGAAAGGTTGTTGGCATGACCGCAATACCTCTGCTGGACGCCAGCCGTTTTCTGAACGGTGGCGATCCCGATTTCGTGCAGGCCTTCGGCGCGGCGTGCCGCGAGACAGGGTTTGTTCTGCTGACCGGGCACGGGATCGCGCCGGACCTGATCGACGGTGTGTTTTCCCAGGCCGACAGCTTCTTTGCCCGCCCGGCGGCCGAGAAGACGGCGCTGGATATCCGCCAGAGCCCGCACAACCGGGGCTGGGCCGCGCTGGGGACCGAGAATCTGGATCCCACCGCGGGGGTCGATCAGAAAGAGGCGTTCAATATCGGGCTGGATCTGGCCGCCGATGACCCCCGCGTCGTGGCGGGAGAGCCGTTTCGCGGCGTGAATGTCTGGCCCGAGGGCGCGCCGACGTTCCGCGAGATGACGCTGGCCTATTTTCAGGCGGTGCTGGATCTGGGCCGTCACCTGCATCGGGCGTTCGCGGCCGATCTGGGTCTGGCCGAGAACCACTTCGCGGGATCTTTCCGTGCGCCCATGGCGACGCTCAGGCTGCTCAGCTATCCACCGTCCAGCGGCGAGGGAATCGGGGCGGGCGCCCATACCGATTATGGCTCGATCACCCTGCTAATGACCGATGGCGAGCCCGGCCTTCAGGTGCAGCCCCGTGGCGGCGACTGGATCGACGTGCCGCACGTGGCCGGAGCGTTCGTGATGAATATCGGCGACTGCCTGATGCGCTGGTCGAACGACGTCTACGTCTCGACCCCGCACCGGGTGGCCGCCCCAAAGCGCCGCCGCCGGTCGATCGCGTTTTTCATGGACCCCGACCCGGCCGCGGTGATCGCTGCGCTGCCGGGCACCGGTGCCGAAAAGTACCCCGCCGTTACCGGGGCGGATTATCTGCGCAGCCGCCTTGATGCGACCTATGTGCCGGAGGCGGCGTCTTGATCCGCCGGCTCGACTGGGCTGATTACCGGACCACCGAGTATGTCGACATCGACCCGATGAAGACGATCGCGATACTGCCGACCGCCGCCGTGGAACAGCACGGCCCGCACCTGCCGGTCGGCGTCGATACGATGATCAACGCGGGGATGCTGGATCTGTTACGCACGAGGTGCCCGGAGGATCTGGACATCCGCATCCTGCCGATCCAGGCGGTCGGCAAGTCGAACGAACACATCCACGCGCCGGGCACCCTGACCCTGTCGGCGGAGACGGCGCTGAAGGCCTGGGTCGAGATCGGCCTTTCCATCGCGCGCGCCGGGGTGCGCAAGGTCGTGATCGTCAACAGCCATGGCGGCAATCTGGACCTTATCTCGATCCTGTCGCGCGAGCTGCGGGTCAGGGCCGGGATGTTCGCCGTGAAATGCCAGTGGGGCGCGTTCGGGCGGCCCGATGGCATGTACTCGGACCATGAAAACAGCTTCGGCATCCATGGCGGCGACGTGGAAACCTCGCTGATGCTGGCGTTCCGGCCGGAAACGGTGGACATGACGCAGGCGGAGAATTTCCGGTCGAGCGCGGAGACAACGGCCATCGCGCCGATCGGGCCGGTGTCTTACGGCTGGGTGGCCTCTGATCTCAGCGCATCCGGCGTCGTCGGCGATGCGGCAGAGGCCACGGCGGAAAAGGGCTGGGCCACGGCGGAGCATCAGGTCGGAGGCTTCATCGCCCTGCTGCGGGACGTCGCGGCGCAGGGGCTTGGGAGCTTCCATCCGACCCAGCCAGCCGTCTGATATCTTGGCCTACGCGAGCCAGATCCCCGTCAACGTGATCACCGGGTTCCTGGGGTCCGGGAAGACCACGCTGCTGCAGCGGCTGCTCCGCTCTGCCGACCTGAAGGACACCGCCGTTCTGGTGAACGAGTTCGGCGAGGTGGGGCTGGACCACCACTTGCTGCAATCCTCGACGCAGCCGACCCTGCTGATGGACAATGGCTGCGTCTGCTGTGCCATTCGCGGCGATCTGCAAGAGGCGATGCGCGGCCTCTTCGATCAGCGCCAGCGCGGCGAGGTTCCGCCCTTCACGCGGGTCGTGGTGGAGACCTCCGGTCTGGCCGACCCGGTTCCCATTGCCTATACGGTGCTGGCCGAGCCGGTGCTGCAGCACCATTTCCGGCTGGGCAATGTCGTGACCGTGGTCGACGCGGTGAACGGGCTGGACCAGCTTAGGCGGTTCGAGGAATCGGTCAAACAGGTGGCGGTGGCGGACCGGATCGTCCTGACCAAGACCGACCTGCTGGAGGAGGGACCGGCCCCCCTGCGCGGCCGCCTGGCAGAGATCAACCTGTCGGCGCCGGTCATGGAAAACCGGGCCACGCTGTCCCCCGAGGATCTGATCACCCGCGACCTGCACGATGCGGCGGGCAAGGCACGGGAGGTCGATCGCTGGATGCAGGCGGACGACCCCGGCCACCACCACCACACGGGCGGCGTGACGTCATTTGCGCTGACCTATGACCGGCCGCTGGACTGGACGGCGTTCGGGGTCTGGATGACCATGCTGCTGAACCGCCATGGCGACCGGGTGCTGCGGATCAAGGGTCTGTTGAACGTGACCGGCGTCGCGACGCCGGTGCTGATCAACGGCGTCCAGCACGTGGTGCACCCGCCGGTCCATCTGGAGGCCTGGCCCGATGGCGACCGCCGCTCTCGCCTTGTCTTCATCGTGCGGGATATCGACCGGGCGCAGATCGAAGCGTCGCTGGCCGCGTTCAACGGTCTGGCGAACCCGGCAGACGAACTGTCAGGTGCCTGACGTCCGCCGGATCGGATAGGGCCGCGTGCGCCGGGTGCTCCAGCCATCGCGGAATGCCCGCACAAGATGGTGCAGCAGATAGAAGAGCAGCGTCAGGATCAGCAGCAGCACGATCGAGATCAGCGTCGCGCCAAGGCCGGAGCCGATCAGCGGCCCGTCGCCCATCAGGTGCAGCGCCAGGATCGCAACCGATTGAAGGGTCGCGCCTGCCAGGAAGATCACCGCGATCAGGATCGAGGTCTGCAGCGTATCGAAGACCAGCGCACCGACATCCAGAGAGGTCACATCGGCCGACAGTTTCTGACGGAACGAGCTCCAGTGCGCCACGACATAGGTGATGATCCCGACCGTCGACGCGAACCAGAAAATCACGTTGCTGAAGCGGGCATTCGGGATCGCCTCGACCAGGAAGGTCTCGAACGGCGCGTAGAAGTAGAGGAAGATCAGCCCGATGACGATGGCGATCACCGTGATCCAGAAGCGGGGCCGTTGGCTGACTGTGATGGTATCGCTCATGTCGTCCCCCGCTTGCCGGAAAGCGCGATGATCGTAGCCTATTCGCGTGGGCTGTCAAACGATTGGCGGGGCCGGCGGAAGGATGCCCGGAAGCGGCGCGGCGCGTGCTCATAGGTCATTGACCCTGACCCGGTGTTGGGGTCTGATGAGATGTCCCTGAGGCGTCTTCGCGGCGCTCTCGCGGGGGGAGAGGAAGGGCAATGCCGCGCCGTCTGGGCATCGACATGAGGGCGACCCGAACCGACGTTCTGTTGTACGACGAACAGACCGGCGCATCGGATATCTTGAAGATCGCGATGGACCCTGCCGACCCCGGTTCAGCCCTGACGCAGGGATTGGAGGCATTGGTTCGCATGGCCGGAATATCGGCCGGTGACATTGATCACGCTGCCGTCTCGCTGCCGCCGGAGGTCTTCGACAACCCCGCCCGCACGGGCCTGTTGGTCACGCAAGGTTTCGAACAGAGCCTGCCCCATAGGGCGGGCGCCGATGCTGCCCTGGCGCGCGGCGTGCCGGAGCGGTGTCTGGCCAACGGCAATGTCAGCCACGAGTTGGACGAGGAGGCGGCAGAGCGCAGCATCCGCCAGCTTCTTGGGCAGGGCATCAACGCGCTGGCGATCTGCCTGATGCACGCGCCGCGCAATCCGGCCCATGAGGTGCGGCTTGAAGAGATCGCCCTGGCCTGCGATGCGTCGCTGCGCGTGGCTCTCTCTCACCGGGTTGCCCATGGCGGTGGGGAGGCGGCGCGCGCTCGCGCGGTGCTGCTGGCGGCAGGGACCTCCGCGTCCGTGGATGCCTGTCTTTCGGCTGTGGAGGCCGGGTTGTCCGGCGCACAGATGAGCCCGTCGCTGCGTGTCGTGCAGTCCACCGGCGACTGCCTTGATCGCGCTGCCGCGGTGCAGCAGCCTGCGCGTCTTCCGGCGGCGGGGGCCGCGAGCGCCGTTGCCGCGGCCGCCAAAGCTGCTGCTGCGGCAGGACATCAGAAAGCCGTGTCGCTGAACATCGGCAGCACTGCGGCCACCGGGGCGCTGATCCGGCAGGGCCGGGCACGGATTGCGGATGCGACCGCTGTCGGAGACGGCGACGGCACTGTGCCGCTGCCCTCGGTCGATCTCAGGGACATCGGGTCCGGGTTGAACGCCGTTGCATCGGCCCCGTTTCCGGGCATGGTCCGGGTCGGCCCCGCCCACGCGCGCCCGGCCTGTCAGGGCGGTGAGGCGGCAACGGTCATGGACGCGCTTGCCGTTCTGAAGCGGCTGCCGTTGGCGGCACTCTCTCTGGACGGCACGGCTGCCGAAAGCGCGGTGGCAAAGGTCGCGGCTGCCATGGGCGCCGGCCTTCATGAGACCGCTGCGGCG
>JBCCMP010000190.1:0-9349 GCA_039026295.1 Pseudomonadota bacterium
CCGCCTGGGGGTTCGCCTTTCCCTTCGATGCCTTCATCACCTGACCGACGAACCAGCCCGCCAGGGTCGGCTTTGATTTCGCCTGTTCCACCTTGTCGGGGTTGGCGGCGATGACTTCGTCGACAACGGCTTCGATGGCGCCGGTGTCGGTGACCTGCTTCATGCCGCGGGCTTCGACGATTTCGGCGGGGTTGCCGCCTTCGGCCCAGACGATTTCGAACAGGTCCTTGCCGATCTTGCCGGAGATGTCGCCCTTGGCGATCAGGTCGATGATGCCGCCGATCTGTTTGGGGTTGATCGGGCTGTCGTCGACCCCCCTGCCGTCTTTGTTCAGGCGGCCGAACAGCTCGTTGATGACCCAGTTGGCGGCGGTCTTGCCGTCGCGCCCTTCGGCTACCTGTTCGAAGAAGGCGGCGTCGGCGACATCGGCGGTCAGGACGCCGGCGTCGTATTCGGTGACGCCGTAGTTACCCACGAACCGCGCCTTCTTAGCGTCCGGCAGTTCCGGGAGGGCGCCCGCGATGGCGTCGACGGTGGCCTGCTCGATCTCCAGCGGGAGCAGATCCGGGTCGGGGAAATAGCGGTAATCGTGCGCCTCTTCCTTGGATCGCATGGACCGGGTTTCGCCCTTGTTCGGGTCGTAGAGGCGGGTTTCCTGATCGACGCTGCCGCCGTCTTCCAGGATTCCGATCTGGCGGCGGGCCTCGTAGTCGATGGCCTGCTGGATGAACCGCATGGAGTTCATGTTCTTGATCTCGCACCGGGTGCCGAGGTGGGCGAAATCGCCGGTTTGGCGGTATTTCTCGTACTGGCCGCGCGGGCAGACGGAGACGTTGACGTCGGCGCGCATGGACCCTTCCTGCATGTTGCCGTCGCAGGTGCCGAGATAGCGCAGGATCTGGCGCAGCTTGCGGACGTATTCGGCGGCTTCCTCCGGCCCGCGGATGTCGGGGCGGGAGACGATCTCCATCAGCGCGACGCCGGTGCGGTTGAGATCAACGAAGGACATGGTCGGGTCCATGTCGTGGACGGATTTGCCCGCGTCCTGTTCCAGGTGGATGCGTTCGATGCGGACTTTCCGAGCGACGCCGGGTTCCATGTCGACGATCACCTCGCCCTCGCCCACAACAGGGTGCTTGAACTGGCTGATCTGATAGCCCTGCGGCAGGTCGGGGTAGAAGTAGTTCTTGCGGTCGAACACCGAGCGGAGGTTAATTTCCGCCTTCAGGCCGAGGCCGGTTTTGACCGCCTGTTCCACGCAGAAGCGATTGATGACGGGGAGCATGCCGGGCATGGCGGCGTCCACGAGGCTTACGTGGGTGTTGGGTTCGGCCCCGAATTCTGTGGAAGCGCCGGAGAAGAGTTTCGCCTTGGACGCCACCTGGGCATGCACTTCCATCCCGATGACGATTTCCCAATCGTCCTTGACCCCGGCGATCACCTTGGGGTCTGGTTCGCGGTAGGAAAGCTCGGTCATGGTGGGGTCCTCTGGCGATTTGCGCGCCTTTTATCACGGGCGGTGGCCATGACAACGGGCGAGGGACGTGGGAACACCGGGAACACGATGTGGGAACGCGATGTGATCTGTCGGCGCAGGGGAGCGCAGCAGGTGGCGCAGGTCTTGGGGGAGAGATGATGCGGTTTGTTCTGGCAATGCTGGCGGGACTGGTCCCTGCCGTGATCCCTGCCGTGGCTCTGGCCGATGTGCTGAGCGCGATCGGCGAACGGGGGATCGTGCGGCTGGGCGTGCGCGATCAGGCGCCGCCGTTTTCGTACACCGATGAGAACGGCGCGCCCGCAGGGCTGGCGGTGCGCCTTTGCCGCGAGGTGGCGGCGTTGATTGCGCCGAAGGCCGGACAGGAACGGCTGGGTCTGGAGTTCGTGCGGGTCGATGCACGGCAGCGGTTTCCCGCGCTGACCGAGGGGCGGACGGACATCCATTGCGGCCCGGCCTCGGCGACGCTGGGACGGCGCGAGGCGCTGGATTTCTCGATCCTCTACTTTGTCGACGGGGCCGGCGCGGCGGTGCGTGCCAACACCTATGAGACGGTCTTTGACACCGGCGAGGGAACATTCGGCTACCTGGGCGGAACCACGACCGAGGCGGTGGTGCAGGATCTGATCGACCGCAACAACCTGAGGGTCGACACCCGGGAGTTCGCGGCGCACAGCGCGGGGCTGGCGGCGCTGGCCGCGGAGGAACTGGACGTCTATTTCGGCGATCAGGCGATCCTGCTGTTTCAGATCGAGGCGCAGGGCCTTGGCAACCAGATCGCCGTGATGGAAGAGGTGCTGAGCTTTGAGCCCTATGCGCTGGTCATGAAGCGGGGAGAGACCCGGCTTAGGCTGGCGGTCGACCGGGCGCTGAGCACGATCTACGACAGCGGCCTGATCTACCAGATCATCTCGGAGGAGTTGGGCGAGTACCCGCTGCCGCCCGAGACGCGGGCGGTGTATCAGATCGTCGGCTTGCCGGAGTAGGCACTTGCGCCGGTCCCCGGTCCATCCGATATACGGCGATGGACCCGGACATCTCTCACAACATCGTTCACGGGCGGGACTTCGCGCCCGCATCGTTCGACGATCCCGACGCCGCCCTGGCGCGCATCACCGAGATCTACAACCACAGTGCGGCCACCTTGCGGACGGCGTTCGACGCGCTGGCAGCCGGTGATGCGCTGCCGCCGGTTCACGCGCCCTACCCGGCGGTGTCCATTTCAGCAGAGCATGGTGATCTGAATGTCGATGCGCGCCCGTCCTTCGGCGTGCTGCTGGAGCCCGGTGAATACACGACGACCCTGACGCGCCCGGACCTGTTCGCCGCGTACTACCGTGAGCAGCTGGCTTTGGTGATGGAGCGTCACGGCCAGCCGGTCACCGTGGGGGAATCCGCGCGGCAGATCCCGTTGCCCTTCGTTCTGGAGCAGAGCACCGCCAATCTGGATGAAAGCGGCGTCCGTGCGCTTCAGGACGTGTTCACGCTGCCGGATCTGGCGGCCACGGATGACCGCATTCCAAATGGCAGGCACGGGTCACCATCGGCGGCGGAGCGTCCGCTGTCGCTGTTCCCGGCGGAGCGGGTGGATTATTCGCTGGCGCGGCTGCGGCACTACACCGGCACGTCGGAGCAGCATTTCCAGAGCTTCATTCTGCTGACGAATTACCAGCGCTATGTGGACGCCTTCCAAGCATACGCCCTGGAGCAGATCGGCACGGACGGGTTCGAGAGCTTTGTCGAACCGGGCGATATCGTCCATCTGCCGGGTGTGCCGGGATCCGGCACGCCGAAGACGCCACAGATGCCCGCCTATCATCTGACGCGGCCCGACGGACAGGGCGTGACCCTGATCAACATCGGCGTTGGGCCGTCCAATGCAAAGACGATGACGGACCATCTGGCGGTGCTGCGGCCCCATTGCTGGCTGATGCTGGGCCACTGCGCGGGTTTGCGGCGCAGCCAGCTGCTCGGCGACTATGTGCTTGCCCACGGTTATGTTCGGGCGGACCATGTTCTGGATGATGACCTGCCCGCATGGGTCCCGATTCCGCCGATTGCCGAGGTGCAGACCGGGCTGCAGGAAGCCATCGCCCGGGTGACAGGGCTGCGCGGGCGCGAGATGAAGCGCCGGGTGCGGACAGGCACGGTGCTGACCACGGACAACCGGAACTGGGAACTTCGGTTCGGCGACATGTTCGGTGATCTGAACATGAGCCGGGCCATCGCGGTCGACATGGAGAGCGCTACGATCGCCGCCAACGGGTTCCGCTTCCGCGTGCCCTATGGGACGCTGCTGTGCGTGTCGGACAAACCTATCCACGGCGAACTGAAGTTGTCGTCGATGGCCAACGCCTTCTACCGCGAGCGCATCGACCAGCATCTGCAGGTCGGGCTGGAGACGATGCGCCTGCTGCGAGAGCAGGGCACGGATCAGTTACACTCGCGCAAGCTCAGGGGTTTCGACGAGCCGGCGTTCAGATAGCGGCTGGCGCAGGTCATTCATGACTGGAAAGAGTGACGACGGTTCTTGGAGAAGTCAGCAGCTTGAGAGACCTTTGTCTCCGCCGAACAACTCTCAACCAGAAAACGAGGCGAGGTATTTAGCCGCTGCTTATCAGTTGAAGTCGTTCGGCCTTGATTTGAGAGAACGCCCGCGTTGAGCCCTGGTTCACCGATGCTCTGTGTTGGACGAACATCAGGGAAGCGCCACAAGGTGACCACGGGCTGAAGCCACGAGACCCAGCAAAACCGACAATCATCTCTAACCCCCGGGACGGCGGTTCAAGCCTCGTTTTCGGACGTGCCTGATGCATCGGGATACCGCCCGGGACCAATGACTCACGAACCCTCAAACTGTGCTCTTGATGCTTTCAGTTGAAGCGGTTGCAGTGGAACCGAGGGTGCATTGGTAGGAACTTTAAATGTGGCCCCTGATTCCAATCCGCTCTAAAGTGTCGTTCAGGAGCCAGTCCTGCCCGTCTGGGCGGCAGCCGATCTCATTAACAGGACATTTGCGATGCTCAGGCGGACACTCTTATCCGGCGTTGGCGTTTTTGGGGCCTCTTTGGCCCTTGGCCTCCCATCCCGCGCGACGGCCAAGACCCATGTGGTTCAGATGATCACCGAGCCTGGCGCTAAGCTCTACTCCCCAGACTTATTGAAAGTCGCGATTGGCGATCAGGTTCGATTTGAGAACATCAGCGGTCATCACAACACCGAGTCCATTGAAGGAATGATCCCTGACGGCGCCCAGCCCTGGATAAGCGGCATCGACGAGACTTTCACAGTGACGATCACGCATGAGGGTGTCTATGGCTACAAGTGTACGCCTCACTATGAGAATGGCATGGTTGGTCTTATCATCGCGGGCGATGGCACGGTAAATCTCGACCAAGCCAAGGCAGTCGAGCATCCGGTCCGAGCGGCCAACCTATTTGAAATTTTGCTGGGCCTGGCTTCTTGAGGCATATGTCTTTGGATCGCCCAAGATAGACGACGATCGGCTTCTACAGGCCACGGCGGGTTTCGGAGAGACTGGAGAGCGACGGGAAGGCCGGGTTTCGCGAAGTTCAGGACATTCGGTACGAGCCATAGATGGCAGTTCCGTCTCGCGCAGCCAACGCTGCTTCGCGCCGCCAGCCTCAAGCACCACGTCCTGAAGATAGGTGCCATGACGAAAATCACGCGCCGCGCTCCTTAAGGAACGCCCGCCTGGCCGTGCGCAGGCCGCACTTCGGTCCGGCGCAGTTCCTAAGGTCTGGTCATTCCGGACCTGCCCGAACCAAGCGCCGACCCGTCAGTGCCCCCCACCCTGCTGTTTGCGCGTTTTTTCGAGCTTTTTCTGGTACCCAGATTGCAGGATGTCCACGGCGACCAATACCACAATCGAGAAGTAGAAGGTCGTCTTCGACATCGCCTCGACCTTGTAATCGAAGAGTGTCAGGTGGGCGACGTGGCCACCTTCGCCGAGCAGGACGACCGCGACGATCAGCAGGATGAAGAGGCCCAGCACCTCGTACTTGCGGTTCCTCTCCAAGAACTCGCTGACCCTGTCCGCCAGCAACAGCATCCCGAGGCCGGAGAGCAGGATGGCGATGGCCAGGATGACGAAGACATCGGTGATGGCGATGGCTGACAGGATGGAGTCGAACGAGAAGATCAGGTTCATCATCACGATCATCGCGACGACGGACGCAGCCGATTTGGAAGATCGCTCTTCCGGTCCGTGCTCCAGATGCTCGACGGCCAGAAGGTGGCTGATTTCCTTTACCGCCGTATACATCAGGAAGGCACCGCCGAAGAGGAAGACGATCGAGGCAAAGTTGAACTCACCCAGGATCACGCCGGGCAGGTCGATCTTGAAGAACGGCTCGGTCAGGGACGCCAGAAGCTGGATCATCGTGAACAAGAGAACGATGCGCAGCGCGATGGCGATGATGATGCCCCACTTCCGCACGGCGGCCTGATGCCGTTCCGGCGCGCGCTTGGACTCGATGGAAATGTAGAGAAGATTATCGAACCCCAGCACCGCCTGCAGGAAGATCAGGACGGACAGGTTCAGAAGATTTTCCAGGGTGAAAAGGTCGGCCATCGGCCCCTCCCGCAAAATGGCTTGGATTTGGCGCGACCCTAGCTTTTCACCCGCCGCCCCTCAACAGGGGAAACCGCACCGGCAACCTCGGCCCGGAACACGATGGGGCCAATTCCACAGGAGATAACCGGCCAATCGGCCGCAAACACCCCAATTGCAACCTAAAGGCAGGCCCGGCCAGTCTTTTTGATTTACTTCCGCCGCCACATGTTCTGGAGTGCCGGTGTTGGCCGTGACCCTTGAACATAAAACCACCCCGGCATCGTTCCTTCGACGATGGATCGGGGATCAACCGGGGCACGGCAAGAGACATGGGGCGCGCAGCATGCCTTCGCGGTGCGCTTCAAAGCTAAATCAACGAAGGCAACCCAGGGAAAGGGAGGAACCTGATGACCCTGAAGACAACTCTATTGGCTGCCGCCACGGCTGTCGCGATGACAGCATCGGTTTCGTTCGCCGAAACCGTGATCCGCGTGCAGTCGGTGATCCCGGCCAAGGCCGACGAAGTGTTCATGCTGAACGAGTTCGCAGCGGATGTGGCGGCTTTGACCAACGGCTCGCTGAAGATCGAGGTCCTGCCCGCAGGCGCGGTCGTCGGTGTGAAGGAAACCCTGGACGCGGTCGACAGCGGCCTGATCGAGGGCGGCTTTGCCTGGACCCACTACTGGTCCGGTAAGCACCCGGCCGCGATGCTGTTCGGATCGCCCGTGGCGGGCGCCGGTGTCGGCATCGACAACATCGCCTTCGTAAGCTGGTTCCAGTATGGCGGCGGCAAGGAGCTTTACGACAAGCTCTGGGACGAAATGGGCATGAACGTCAAAGGCTTCATGCTGCAGCCGGTGGGCCCCGAGGCGCTTGGCTGGTTCAAAGAGCCGATCACCTCGATGGACGACTTCCGCAAGTACCGCTTCCGGACGCCTCCGGGCATCCCGGGCCAGACCTATAAGGACATCGGTGTTGCCTCGGTCGCCATGGGCGGCGGTGACATCCTGCCAGCGCTGGAGAAAGGCACCATCGACGCGGCCGAGTGGTGCTGCCCGAAGCCTGACTCGGTCTTCGGCTTCCAGAAGGTCCTGAAGCACTACTACCTGCAGGGTCTGCACCAGGTGGTCGTCAACGCCGACATGTACCTCAACAAGGATGTTTATGAAGGCCTGACCGATCTGGAGAAGAAGGCCCTGGAAGTCGCGGCGAACGCATCGCTGTCGAAGGCCATGTCCTACCGGATCTACGAAAACGGCAAGGCCCTGAAGGACCTGACGGAAAACCACGGCGTCATCCTGCATGACACCCCGGCAGACTACTTCCCGGCCTACATGAACGCCGCCCGGGCGTCGCTGGAGAAGAACGCGGCCGAGAACGCCTTCTTCGCCGAAGTCTGGCAGTCCCAGAAAGACTTCGCCGAGATCGCCGTTCCGTTCTGGGCCGGCGCTCAGGCATCCAACGCATCGCTGGGCAAGGCCTTCGCCGACAGCCTGCTGAACAAGTAAGCGAAAAGCTTGCCTGACACCCTCGTCGCAACGAGGGCTCGGGTTGGGGGCTTCGGCCCCCGGCCCAACACAAAAAGCCGCATAGCGGCACCATAATGCCCTTGCAAAAAGGGTTTCGAGGGGGGAGCCGCATCGCGGCCCGATCAAATGCACCTGACCCGGCTTTCAGACCCGTATGCCGTCTGCCGCGCCGCCGCTGATGCGCCGGTGCCGACGGGCATTCTGGACGGGCCAGGGTTTCGGACCGTTGCGCGCACGGCAGATGAGCTGTCGGTTGTGGCGCCCGAGGCGGACATCACCGGGATGGACACGGTGGACACCGGCTGGACGGCTTTCAAGCTTCACGGCCCCTTTGCCTTTGACGAAGTCGGAATAGTGGCGGGCCTGTCCAAAGCGCTGGCCGAGCGGGAGATCGGTATCTTCGTCATCTCGACCTTCGACACCGACTACATTCTGGTCAAGGATCCCGATGGTGCCGCGGACGCGTGGCGGGATCAGGGGCATGAGGTGACCGGGTGAGCGCCGCGCCGCTGTTGCCGATGGCGATCTTCACCGCCGTCATCGCGGCCGTCTCTTTCGCGATCATCCGGTTCGAGCTTATGTCACCCGGTGTTGACATCTTCGTTCAGGACGGTGCGCCGGATGGGTATCAGTTCAACGTTGCCTATGTCGTGACATCGGTCAGCGCCGTTGTTGCAGCAGGAGGTGTGCTGGGCGCACTTGCGGCACGGGTCGTCGATGTGGCCCTCGCCTGGCCGGTTGCCGGAGCAGCGATATTGCTGGGGCTTTTGGCATCGCCGCTGCCCGTGCTGCTGCGCGGCACGCACATATTGCCCGTGCAGATCATGACGGCGGTCCCGATGGCCGCATCGGTGTTCTTTTCGATGTTCTGCGGACTTGCCGTGCGCAATGCGCGTAGGGTCGTCCTGATCTGGCTGATCGCGGGCATAATAGGCGGTATGAGCATCACTGCAGTTGCGGCGTGGATCGCGGTCAGCGTTGGCACCACATCCGGGGGCTTCCTGGACACTTATTTCGTGCGCGCCGGCGAGATTGCCACCGGGGCGCTCTGCATCAATATCGGCCTGCCGCTGGCGATCGCACTGCGCCATCCTGTCGATCCGACGGCTGGATACCGGGGGGTGGCAATCGTTCTGGCCTTCGGAACACTCGCGTCCCTTTTCTGCCTGATCGGGGCCTATGTCCTTTTGGGCCGGATGGGCATGCCCGTCTTCTACCTCGACTATCCGCAGGTCTATGCGTTCTGGAACTTCGTCGCGACCCTCGCGGCCTATGCCCTGATCGCCTTCACAATCCTTGGCCTGATCCAGGCCCTGCTGCTGCCACGCGCGCCCTCTGAAGCGGAGATCTTCGCATGAGCAATACCGACGTCGATCCAGATGAACTGGAGATCACCGACGAGCTGATCGCCGAGCGGCGGGCCGAACAACCGGGCGAGACGCCCGAGGACATGACCCCCTGGCAGCGGCCGATCACAGCGTTCATCGACGTGATGAACCTGTGGGCCGGGCGGATCTTCTGTCTGCTTCTGATCCCTTTGATTTTTGCCGCTGTTTACGAGGTCGTCTCACGTACCGCGTTCGGAATGCTTGTGGCGAACGATCAGGCGGAGCTGGCGCGGGAGCTGGGACTTGGCCCGACCCTGTGGGTTTATGATGTCAGCCGGATGCTGGGCGGCGTGCTTTTCATGGGCGCGGCGGGCTATGCCCTGCTGCGCGGCGTGCACATCCGGGCCGATTTCCTCTATCG
>JBCCMP010000191.1:0-9339 GCA_039026295.1 Pseudomonadota bacterium
CATGATGTCGGGAAGTCGCTGAACCCGGCCATCGATCTCGGCCAGGTCGAAGGTGGTTTTATTCAGGGTGCAGGCTGGCTGATGATGGAGGATCTGGTCTGGGATGAAGCCGGGCGGCTGCGCACCCACGCGCCTTCGACCTATAAGATACCAACCGCTTCGGATCGCCCGCCGGTCATGAACATCGGTCTCTGGTCGAAAGGCCGCAATCGCGAAAAGACGATCCGCCGCTCGAAAGCGGTGGGCGAGCCACCGCTGATGCTGGCGATATCGGCCCTTCATGCGATCTCGGCGGCTGTTGCGGCGGCGGGGGATGGACGCTTCCCGGACCTGGATGCTCCGGCCACGCCGGAACGAGTCTTGCAGGCGCTCGCGTCGGTCGGGTGCGAATGATCGAACAGGCTGATATTGATGCTGAGGTGGCTGAAGGGGCTGCGGTAATTGCCACGGTGGTGAATGCGGTTGGCTCGACCCCGGCGGATGCAGGAGCGTCCATGGTGATCTCCACCTCCAGCAGTCGTGGTACGGTAGGTGGTGGAGCGGCAGAGCATCAGACGATCAATGCGGCACGTCAGATGCTATCAGGCGCAGAGCGTGAACGTCTATTGAGCTTCCCTTTGGGGCCCGACCTCGACCAATGCTGCGGCGGGCGCCTCCAGATCCGGTTGCGCCGCATCGAACCGGGCGAAGATCCCGAAGCGATCGCATCACCGGATCGCCAACCTGTCATCATCTACGGCGCCGGGCATGTTGGCCTCGCGGTGGCCAGAGCCCTTCGGCCGCTTTTCCATGTCACGCTTGTCGGTGCCGGGCACGAAGATCCGCGGGACTGGCCCGCCCACCACACTGTCATCTCACCATTGCCTGAGGCAGAGGCAAATCAGGCCCCGCCCGATGCGATGCACCTGATAATGACCCATTCGCATGCCGTGGATCTGGAGATCGTTTCTGCCGTTCTGTCCGGTCCGGCGCGTTATTGCGGACTGATCGGGTCGGCGACGAAGCGGGCGACGTTCGCGCGGCGTCTGGCAGAACGGGGCTTCGGCGACGCGGACATCTGCCGCCTGATCTGCCCGATAGGTTTGCCCGGTTTGAAAGACAAGCGCCCGTCGGCGATTGCCGCGTCCGTTGCGGCTGACCTGCTGATCCGCTCCAAAGACGACCGGCGATGACGCAGGTTCTGCTATGACGCAGGTTTTGAGGGGCCCGATGATCCGGTTCGACGGTTCCCCCTTTTCCGGCGGCGCACTCGTTTACGAGGAAGACGGTGCCCTGGCGTTGGCCAATGGCATTATCCAGGCGGTGGGCTCTGCCGAAACGATTGCCGCGTCGTTCCCGGACAGCGCAGTGGCGGATGCGGGCGGCCTGATCGCGCCCGGCTTTGTCGATGCGCATCTGCACTATCCGCAGATCGGTGTGATCGCATCCTGGGGGGCGGATCTCATCGACTGGCTGAACCGCTACACCTTCCCGGAGGAAGCGCGGTTCGGAGATCCCGACTATGCCGCGACCGCCGCCCAAAGCTATTTCGATGAACAGCTGCGCCACGGCATCACGACGGGCGCCAGCTTTTGCACAATACACCCGGCATCGGTCGATGCGTATTTCGCCGAGGCTGCCCGACGCGGTTTGCGCGCCGTCGGCGGCAAGGTGATGATGGACCGCAATGCGCCGGACAACCTGCGCGACACCGCACAATCGGGCCATGATGACAGTGCCGCCCTCATTGCTCGCTGGCATGGGAGCGGCAGGGCGAGTTACGCCATCACCCCGCGCTTTGCACCGACCTCGACGCCCGCCCAACTGGAAGCCACGGGCGCATTGGCCGCGGCGCATCCCGATTGCCTGATCCAGACTCACCTGTCAGAGCAGCACCGGGAGCTTGCCTGGGTCGCGGAACTCTTCCCGGAGGAGACGGATTACCTGGCCGTTTATGAACGGTACGGTCTGGTCGGCCCGCGATCTGTCTTTGGTCATGCAATCCACCTGACCGAGCGGGAGCGCGCGGCCTTGGCCGAACATGGCGCGGCCATCGCACACTGTCCGACCTCGAACCAGTTTCTCGGGTCGGGGGAGTGTGATGTCGGTGGATCGTTGGCCCAAGGCATCCGCGTCGGCCTGTCCACAGACACGGGCGGTGGCACGTCCTATTCCATGTTCGACACCATGAAGTCCGCCTACGAGGTTGCCGCACGGCGGGGGCAGATCCTGACGCCCGCGCAATTGTGGTGGCTCGCGACGGCCGGGGCCGCGGACGCACTGGGACTGCCTGACAAGATCGGCAATCTAGCGCCAGGGATGGAGGCTGACTTTACAGTTCTGGACGTCGCCTCGACCCCGTTGCTGCATCGGCGTATCCAGCGTGCGGAGTCCATCGAGGAAACACTGTTCGCCCAGATCATCCTGGCCGATGATCGTGCCGTGAAAGCCGTCTGGTCCGACGGCGCGAAGGTCTGGCCAGCGGCGTAGCTTAAGATGCTGGCGCAGTTTTAGCCCGGCACTGTGACCTTGTCCCTCGACGACCAGGGGCCCAACCAAAGCGCCAGTGCGACGGTGCCGCCATAGGCGACCATCGATGCCGCCACGACCGCCAGCGCCGTCTCAGGCCCCAAAGTGCCCGTTTGTGCCAACGCCCAGAGACCGACGCAGACGATTACCAGTCGAAGCAATGCGCCCGCCACGGGCAGTCGCAGCGTGTCGAGCCCCTGGCTTGCGAAATAGAGGCAGAGCCCGATCCCGAAGAATCCGTAAACCGGTCCCACCCAGCCAAGATAGGCGGCCCCCGCCGCTGCGATCGCGGGCTCGTCAGTAAACAATCCCGTCCATAGCCAAGGTGCCAGCGCCAAGACTGCCCCGATCAGGGTAAGAATGCCTCCGGCCAGACCGGTTGCAATCCATCCCATGCGGATCGCGTCAGCGCGACGCCCTGCGCCGGCCAGCGTCCCGCAGCCCACCATCGCGGCACCGCCGATGCCGAAGACGACCGGGATCAACAAAAGCTCCAGCCGGGCACCGATCCCGTATCCGGCCAGCCAGTCACGGCCCAGACTGGCAAAAACGCCGGTGACGATCAGCGAATAGCCGATCGTCATGAGGGACTGGGACCCGGCGAGCAGTCCTTGCCCCAGCAATCGCAGTCCGCCCGGCAGGCGTGTCCAGCCGCCGAGCGACAAGCGCACCTCTCGGTTTTGGCGTGTCAGCACGAAGCAGATGAACAGAAACCCAGCCATGTAGGCACCGATTGAGGCCCAGGCCGCACCTGAAAGGCCAAGTGGATATCCCATGGCTCGCTGTCCCGCCAAAAGGGCGAAATGGACCAGCACGACCAGCGCGACGCCCCAGGCGGGTCTGATCATGTCACCCGATCCGCGCAGGGCGCCGGACAGCATGTTGGTCACCCAGATCAGCATCAATGCCGGAAAGATGACGGCGCCATACTCCAGCGCTGCGTTCAGCACCGGGCCCTCGCCGCCCATGACCCGGAAGATTCCCGCGCCAAAGACCACCAGTGCCAGCGCTTTCAGGCCTCCGGCTGCCAGCCCGATCACCACGGCCAGCCGCAGGACGGCATTCGCGCGCACCATGTCTCCGGCACCGACCGCGCGGGCCATGGCACCGCTGACCGCGCCGCCGAATGCGCCTGCCGACAGCATCATCGACAGCATGAAAAGTGGAAAGACGAGCGCGACCCCAGCCAGCGCGTCCGGGCCCAGACCACCTGCAAACCAGGCCTCTGCGACGATCATCAGCGACTGGATCAGACCCGCGACGACATTTGGCGCGGCGAGGCGCAGCAAGGCGGGCAGGGGGCGTTCGTTCAGGATCCGCGCGCGCGACGACATGGCGGTACCTCCGCTTTCGGGTTCTCGTGGATCACCCGCTCCGTGACCGCATACCGGCGGGTTATTCCTGCGTCCAGATGTTGCGCGGATTCACCGACCACCGCGCGCTCTTCGCGGGTTGCCTGACCGGCCTCGCTGGGCCAGAACGGTCGCATGGCTGATGGATCTTTGACGACAAGCTTGCGGCTAGTTCTGCCCTCGCAGGACCTGACCGAGGACATGGGCTTTTTCACGCGCCGCCTCGGTTTTCGATTGGATCAGATTTTTCCGGCCGATGACCCCGCGGTGGCGGTGATGTCCGGTCACAGGATGACAATCCGGCTGGATCGCGATCATGACGGTCCGGCGGGTGTGCTGCATGTGCTGGCGCCTGATCCCGCCGCCGTTGCGGGGGGAGAAACCAGCCTCACCGCCCCGAATGGCACACGCATCGAGATCCTGCCCGATCACGAGCCGCTGGAGGTGCCGCCCACAGCGCACCAGTTCGTCGTGCGCCGCCTTCAGGATCAGGCACCCTGGGTGATCGGGCGTGCCGGGATGCATTACCGCGACCTGATCCCGGACCGCCTGGGCGGATCGATCATTGCCAGCCATATCCGCATTCCCGATGGCGGGCCGGTGCCGGACATGGTCCATTATCACACTGTCGGGTTTCAGCTGATCTTCTGCTATCGGGGCTGGGTCGATCTGGTCTACGAGGATTACGGGCCACCCTTCCGCCTCTACGCCGGGGACTGCGTGATCCAGCCGCCAGAGATCCGGCACCGGGTGCTGGTCGCGTCGGACAATGTCGAGGTCGTCGAGATCGGTGTCCCGGCCGAACACATCACGACCATTGATCACGACATGGAGCTGCCGAACGGTCCGCCGGACCCCGATCGGCTGTTTCATGGTCAGCAGTTCGTCCACCACCGTGCCGGGGCGGCGGTCTGGGCACCCTGGCGACTGCCGGGATTCGAGCATCGAGATACCGGCATTGCGGTGGGCACGGGCGGTGTGGCGGGCGTCCAGATTGCGCGGGCAACAGGACCTGTCGACATCGCGTGGCGCCATGACTGCGATATCCTGTTTGGTTTCGTGATGGAGGGTGCCGTGGATCTGTCGGCAGACGGTCAGGCCACCCGTCGCCTGACGCCGGGCGATGCCTGGGTTATTCCCCCGGGGATGGCCGTGCAGCTTTCGGAAGCTTCGGCTGATTTTGAACTGTTGGAAGTCTCGCTGCCCGGCACTTTTGAGACCGAGCTGATCGCCTAGAAACTCACATTTGCACCCTCGGCGGCGCATTCGGCGTGTTGCGCGCAGCCAACCATGTGATCGTTCACCAGACCGCAGGCCTGCATGGCGGCATAGACGATCGTCGGGCCGCAGAACTTGAAGCCCCGCGCCTTCAGCGCCTTCGACATCTCTTTGCTGATCGCGGTCTGGGCGGGGACATCTGCCATCGTCTCGAACCGGTTCTGCAGGGGCGCGAAGTCATAGAACTGCCAGAGGAAGCGATCGAAACCCTGCTCTTCCTCAATGTCGAGATAGACCCGCGCATTCGAGATGGTCGCCTCGATCTTGCCGCGGTGGCGGACGATGCCCGGATCGGCGAGCAGGCGTTCGATGTCTTTTTCCGTGTAGCGCGCGACCTTCTCGGGATCGAAGTCGTCGAAGGCTGCCCGGAAGCCATCCCGTTTGCGCAGGATCGTGATCCAGGCGAGCCCGGCCTGAAACCCGTCGAGGATCAGCTTCTCCCAAAGCGCGCGCGAATCGGTTTCCGGCCGCCCCCATTCGCAGTCGTGATAGGCGACGTAGAGCGGATCGTCACCGGGCCATGAGCAGCGCGTTGGGGCAGGGACAGGATCAGGGACAGCGGCAGCCATGTTGTGTCTCCGATTAACGGGATGTTTAGAACATAAATAGAACAAACGTCCGTTGAATTCCATAGCTATGGTCTTGCCAGTGACAGAGCGTTTCCTCGGGCGTGATGGCCGCGCCGCGCCGACATCCCCGGACAGTGACGCGGCCGCGGGGTCTCCCGGTGCTGTTGTCGCCTTCGGGATCGACAACCTGGCCGCAATCGAGGAACTGTTCGGAAGCGCGCTTGCTGACGGCATTGAGGAGCAGGTCGCCGAACGACTGCAGCAGCTGCTGCCCATGGGCGCCAGCATGCGGCGCACGGGCAACCGCAGATTTCTGTTTGATCTGCCGCAATCAACAGAGGCGGCCGCCGCTGCATTGGTGCAGACCGTGCAGGCGGCGCTGGCGGAACATGCGATGCGCACCCCGATGGGCCCGCTCGCGGTCACGGTATCGGCGGGATGCGCCTGTTCTGATGGTGATGCCGCAATGGCAGATCTCGATCCACCTGCATTGCACGCGCTGTTGCGGGCGACCCGGGCAGGCGTCGGCAGCTATCGCGTTGCCCGCGATGACAGTGCGTTGCTGGCTTTCCGGCAACGGCTGATGGAGACGTCTTCTGCCGCACTCGGGGCGGTCGGGACGGACAGCCTGACCCTGGCCTTCCAGCCCGTGGTGCGGTCCGGCGGCACGGACATGATCAGCTTCCATGAATGTCTTGTCCGGCTGCGGCAGGCAGATGGTGCTCTGCTGAATGCGGGGGCCTTCATGCCAGCGATTGAGCAGCTGGGTCTCGCGCCGATCATCGATCGTCAGGTCCTGAAGATGTGTCTGGAGACGCTGATCCGCCATCCTGCCGTGCGTCTGTCGGTCAACATTTTCCCGTCGACCATTCAGGACCGGCGCTGGCTGGCCCTGCTGGAGAATGCTGCACATAGCGACCCGACGCTGATCGAGCGTCTGATTGTGGAAATCACTGAATCCGCGGCGATGCTTGATGTGACGCGGACCCGAACATTCATGGATCGCCTGCGCAGCTTTGGCGTTGCCTTCGCGATCGACGATTTCGGTGCAGGCCATACGGCGTTGGTGTCACTGCGCGATCTCAGGTTCGACATTCTGAAAATCGATCGCCGGATCGTCTGTGGGATCGACACCAATCCGGACAATCGCTTTCTGATGCAGACCCTGATCGGTGTAGCGCGTCATTTTGAAATGATGTCGGTGGCGGAGGGTGTCGAAACACATCAAGAGGCGCGCTGCCTCTGTGATCTGGACATCGACTATTTCCAGGGCTTTCGCTTCGGCTCTCCCAGCCTTCAGCTTCAGCCCACATCTACGCCTATGCCAGCCGCTGCCGCGCAGGCGTGAGCGTCACTCCCGCGCCGATCAGGTGCTGCGTTTGAGCGCCTCGATCTGCGACTGCATGGCTTTCAATTGCTCTTGCATCGCTTCCAGATCGCTGCCCGCATCTTCCTTCGTTTCCGGCTCTGGCTCTGCCGCGGTCCTCGCGGCGCTTTGTCCGGGTTGGAACGGGTTGAACATCCGCATCGACTGCTCGAAGAATTCCATGTTGGCGCGGGTCATCTGTTCGAAACCCGCCATCGGCGTGCCAGCGGTGAAGGCGCTGCGCATCTGATCCTGGTTCCTGGCAAAGGCATCCATCGCGGCATCAAGATAGCCCGGCACAACGCCCTGTAAGGGGTCGCCATACAGCCGGATCAACTCTCGCAGAAAGTTGGTCGGCAGCATGTTCTGGTCCTTGGCTTCCTCTTCGACAATGATCTGCGTCAGGACCGAGCGGGTGATGTCCTCACCCGTCTTCGCATCGAAGACGGCAAAGTCCTCGTTATCGCGCACCATCTTCGACAAATCGTCAAGGGTCACATAGCTTGACTTCGCCGTGTTATAGAGTCGGCGGTTGGCGTATTTCTTGATGACGATCTTGCTGGCCGGTTCCGCGTCTTTGCTTGCCGCCGCGCCCTTTGTTTTTGCCACAGGACGTCTCCCATTCTTCCCTGCGACCGAACATTGCATTCATGATGAGATTTGCGCAACTTTTTTGTTGCGCTGCGAAAGCTGCAACGCAGCAAATGCTGCAGTGCCGGTGAAAGCCGGTTTATTGTGCAGTGCAACAATTTTGCCGCATTGCAGCGACCAACGCTGCCATGCAACAAGCGAATCAAGGTCGGGAACGACGACCTGAAACAAGGGATGGAAGGACACTGAAATGACGAATGTGGTCATCGCCTCTGCAGCCCGAACGGCTGTCGGCAGCTTCAATGGGTCTTTTGCCAACACGCCGGCGCATGATCTGGGCTCGACTGCGATCAAGGCGGCGCTGAACCGCGCAGGTGTCGCGGCAGAGGACGTATCAGAGACCATCCTTGGCCAGGTGCTGGCTGCGGGCCAGGGGCAGAACCCGGCGCGTCAGGCGCATATCAACGCAGGGCTTCCCATCGAGGCTGCAGCCTGGAACATCAATCAGGTCTGCGGTTCAGGCCTGCGCGCGGTTGCCATCGGGGCGCAGCACATCCAATTGGGTGATGCAGATGTCGTGGTTGCCGGTGGCCAGGAAAGCATGAGCCTGTCGCCGCACGTCTCTCACATGCGGTCCGGCACCAAGATGGGCGACACGAAGTTCGTTGACTCGATGATCAAGGACGGCCTTTGGGATGCCTTCAACGGGTACCACATGGGCAAGACCGCCGAGAATGTTGCCAAGCAGTGGCAGCTAGGCCGTGACGAGCAGGATGCGTTCGCGCTCGCAAGCCAGAACAAGGCCGAGGCAGCGCAGAAGGCCGGCAAGTTCGCCGATGAAATCACGCCCTTCACGATCAAGACGCGCAAGGGCGACATTGTGGTCGACAGTGACGAATACATCCGCCACGGCGCGACGATCGAGAGCATGCAGAAACTGCGTCCCGCCTTCGACAAGGAAGGCTCGGTCACCGCGGCAAACGCGTCCGGGATCAACGACGGCGCGGCCGTTACAGTTTTGATGTCGGCAGAAGAAGCGGAGAAGCGCGGCATCACGCCGATGGCGCGGATTGTCAGCTACGCAACCGCAGGTGTCGATCCGGCGATCATGGGCACCGGCCCGATCCCGGCCTCACGCAAGGCACTGGAAAAGGCAGGCTGGTCGGTCGGTGACCTGGATCTGGTCGAGGCGAACGAGGCCTTCGCCGCGCAGGCCTGCGCCGTCAACAAGGATATGGGCTGGGACCCAGAGATCGTGAACGTGAATGGCGGCGCTATTGCCATCGGCCACCCAATCGGAGCCTCGGGTTGCCGAATCCTGAACACCCTGCTGTTCGAAATGCAGCGCCGCGATGCAAAGAAAGCCCTGGCGACACTCTGCATCGGCGGCGGCATGGGCGTCGCGATGTGCCTCGAGCGGAGTTGATGCGGCCACTGGCCCTGGCGTTGGCGGTTTTGCTTGGCAGCACCGCTCGCGCTCGGGCCGGACAGCCAATCTCCACCAACCTGACCGAGTGTTCCGAGATCTTTTCATTCATGGCCATGCAGGTAAGAGCGCGGAGTAGCCGGACGACGGATGAAATCGTGCGCGTTCGTCGCCTGTCGGCTGTGTTTGCTGCATCCGCGGTGGATCAGGCAGGACGCGAGGGCGTGGAAGTGCTGCGGCATATATCGC
>JBCCMP010000192.1:0-9325 GCA_039026295.1 Pseudomonadota bacterium
GTAGACGCCCAGGCAGTTTGGCCCGATGATCCGCGTCTGGCTGCCTTCGATGATCTCCGGCATTTCTGCCTGCCAGGCCGCGCCCTGATCGTTCGTCTCGGCGAAACCGGACGAGAAGATCATGACCGTTTTGACCTTCTTCGCGACCGCCTCGCGGATCACATCATTGACCAGTGGGGCGGGTACGGCGACCAGCGCGAAATCGACCTCGCCCGGAATGTCGGTCAGCGTGGGATAGGCGCGGGTGCCCTGCACCACCTCCCGCTTAGGGTTTACCGGATATATTTCGCCCTGAAAGCCGTGGTTCAGAAAGTAGTTCAGCGGCCGCCCGCCGATGCGGGTGGGGTCGTCCGAGGCCCCGATCACGGCGACCGATCGGGGGGTCAGCAGGTGGTCAAGCGTTGTCATTCTCTCTCCCCTCGGGCGCTCGCCCGTCCCTTCAAACTGTTGCCACCGGCGTTACCGGGGAACCCACGGCCCCGGGCAGGCGCAGTGGCGGTGCCGTCAGCAGGCAGCGATTGCGCCCGGTTTCGGCAAAGAAGGCGGCAAGATCGCCAAGCCACCAGATCTCGGCCAGCGGAATACCCAGCTTGAAAAGACAGAGCTCGTGGATCGGCAACATCGCCCGTTTGCCGTCGCCCGTCCTGCTGGGTGCGCGTTCCACGGCGTAATTGTCAGCGA
Organism: Pseudomonadota bacterium; assembly: GCA_039026295.1. Lineage (GTDB taxonomy): Bacteria > Pseudomonadota > Alphaproteobacteria > Rhodobacterales > Rhodobacteraceae > Thermohalobaculum. The sequence continues at coordinate 682 of JBCCMP010000192.1, forward strand.
TCAAGGCAACCAGACCGCTATCGCGGATCCATTCCTGAAGCGCCGGATCACGGCCTTCAAGCGCCGTGCAACTGCCGTGCAGCATGTCATGCGTCGGGCTGCCGCCAGCGGAGAGGATTTTGCCTGTCCAGCCGGTGTGGAACATGACCATGTCGCCTTTCTCCACGGCGACGTTCTGAGACTTCATCGCCTCGGACAGCATGGCGAAATCGACATCGAGATGCGCATCGCCGAAGGCGCGGTGCAGGTCGATCATCACGGCGCGCCCCTGCACGCAGGTTTCGGCCATGGTCTGGATCCCGAGTTTCTTTGCCTCGGTCGCGGTCATGTCCCCGCATTCGTCGCAGGGCGCCGCAACCAGATCCTCGCCGCCGCGCCAGCCATTGTAGAAAACAGGCTCCGGCAGGCCGTCGCCATCGGCATCGAACAGACCGCCCACATGGGCAAGCGCGTCCCATTGGGTCGAGTACTGCATGGTCAGCATTACCCGGTCATCATTTACGACGTCGGTATAGTCGGGGCCGATCTGTTCAAGGGGCAAAAGGAAACGATCCAGACCGTCCGACGAGGTCGCGTAGCGCTGCGGCGGGTGCCGGGCCGGATGCAAGGCGTTCCCCCCCGGCAGATCCAGCGGCAGCGACAGACAGAACGTCCGGCCTTCCTGCACCTCGGCGATGCCCTTCAAAACCTGATCGCGCCCAAGCCAGTTGAGGCGGCCGATTTCGTCGTCTAGGCCAAAATCACCCCAGTTGGAGCCGTCAGGGCGATTCTTCCAACGCATCGGTTGTCCTCAGTTCGGCGTGTAGAGCGAAAGGCCGAGCGCCGCCCGGCGTTTCAGCCACGTGGTCGGACGGTATCGGTCATCACCGGTAATCTCGTGCAATCCGGACAGGATCGACATGCAGACATCCGGCCCCATGGCCTGCGCAAACGCCATCGAGCCGAGCGGATAGTTCAGACCGAGCTGCATTGCGGTATCGATGTCCTCGGGAGAGGCAAGGCCGATCTCGGCCATGTAGCATCCAAGATTACCCACCATCGCGACCATCCTTGGCCCCACGAAGCCTGGACTGTCGGAGATTACGGTCGCCTTCCTGCCGGAGGCCGCAATGGCCGCCGCGACGCAGTCCCGCACAGATGCGTCAGCGCCGGGGGCGGTCATGACCGTCACCCTTTTGCTGATGTCGCCTGAGAGGTCGACGCAGACCAACCGGGCGGGATCGATTTTGCCGAGGAGGGTCCAGGACTGCGACTCGGTTGCAACCGTTGTGGCATCCAATCCGTTGGGTGAGGCGATGATCGGGCATTTCCCGTCGTCGGGGACGACGGTCAGGCCCAGCTCGGCGCATCCGGCTTTGATCCGCTCGATCTCTTTGCTCAGGATCTCGGGGTTGAGGTCATCGGCAAAATCCAGCTCGCTCAGTTCTTCGTGCTCGCCGTCGAAACTGTCCTGCATCAGCTTCAGATAGGCCTCGCTTGGAACGATGGCGACGCGTTCCGCGGGCGCGGCATCCGTCACGAAATCTGCGTTTGGCCGGTCGAGAGGTTTGCCGTTCTCGTAGGAGAACCAGCCCTGCCCCGTTTTTCGGCCGAAGAGCCCGGCGTCGAACATCGCCTTGTGATTGGCCGACGTCTTCAGCCGCGGGTCCTGATTGTAGCCGTCATAGATGATCTGACTGACCGGGTAGTTCACGTCGATGCCGGTTAAATCCATCAGCTCGAACGGCCCCATGCGGAACCCCCAGCAGTCGCGCATGATCGCATCGACCTGGGCAGGCGTGGCAACGCCATCGTGCACGATGCGCAGCGCCTCGGTCGTGTAGGCGCGGCCGCCCATGTTCACCAGGAACCCTGGGGCGTCCTTCACTTCGACCGGTGTCCGGGTCATGCGGCGACCGAGCGCCATCAGGTTGGCAACCGTTTCGTCCGAGGTTTCCGCCGCCCGGATCACCTCGACCAGTTTCATCAGCGGGACGGGATTGAAGAAGTGCAGCCCGGCGACACGGCTGCGCTGCCCGCACACGCGGGCAATCGAGGCAAGCGGGATCGAAGACGTATTCGATGACAGGATGCAGTCGGGGCGGACCACACCTTCGAGTTCCTTAAAAATGCTGTGTTTGACATCGAGGTCCTCGAACACCGCCTCGACCACACAGTCGGCATCGGCCAGACCACCGATTCCGCCCACGGGTTCGAGGCGTGCAATCGCAGCATCGGCATCTGCCTCGCCAATTCGGCCCTTTTCCACCAGCCGATTGATCCGGACCGCGATCGCATCCTTTGCCGCATTCGCCCCGCCCTCGCGGGCATCGAACAACAGGGTGCGCATCCCGCCCTGGGCCGAGACCTGGGCAATTCCCTGTCCCATGGCACCGCAGCCGACCACGCCGACCACATAATCCGCCTGATCCGGATGTTTCATCTGACCTCCCTGCCCGCCGCGTAGGACACGCGACCACGCCGATCAGCTTATGCACGGGGCGGATGCGGGGCGTCCATGGGCTTTCAACGCCGCGGAAGGACCATCGCCGATCTGATCAAAGACGTTCGCTGTTCAGATCAGCTTGCCAAACCGGGTCTGATAAACGTCGAGTGCCGCCTCGGTCTTCGCAAGGATCTCGCCCGAATAGGCCACATAATCGATGCCCGGCGTGGTCATGAAAAGCTCTGACACCATCGACCACATCGCCTCTCGCAACAGCGAGGCACACTCCATCGCCCGGTGTGCGCGGATCGTTCCATCGTCCGGCGTGTGATCAAAATAAAGCGCCAGCGCCTCATCTGCCTGTTCGGGTGTGAAATCGGCGTTCGAGGTCATGTTCGCCAAATCGAACATGCCCGTGCCGAAGCCTGCATATTCGAAATCGATAAGCCACAGCTTCTGACCATCATCGATCAGATTGGCAGGCAGGATGTCGTGGTGCCCGATGGTAACGGGCAGCGGGATCTGAACAGCCTCGAGCGCATTTCCGATTTCCGTGAATTCGCCGAGCCGGTCCCGCATCCGGTGATCGCCTTTGGCCAGCGTGCGCGCGTAGTCGCGGATGACGTGAAAGACCCAGAAGGCAAATCCTGATCCGTGGATATGCGTTGCCATGTCCCGGTGGAACCGTCGAACAAGCCCAACGACCTTTCCGATGTTCTGCTGCACGTCCTCTGCGGTGTAGGTTTTCCCGGCGATGAAGCGCGACACCATGATGCCAGGTGCGTGATAGACCAGTTCCGGCGCGAAACCCGCTGCGTGGGCGGCCTGCGTCGCGATGACTTCCCGGTCACGGCTGACGTGATGGAACGGAAAATCCACCCCGAACCGGACGACATAGCGGCCGGTTTCATCCTGTGCCGTGTAGCTTTGATTGCTCAGTCCGCCATGGAGCGGCGCTATTTCAGGCCTCCCCCGCCAAAACGAGAGACTTTGGATCGTCGGGAAATGCTCCGCCTCGGGGATCGCCGGTGCCGCGCTCATTCTGTCTCCATTTTGCAACGTTTCGCCACCTAGCACGTGCCCTGCCGGCCCAAAAGGCCGAAACCGTCCATTCGCGGCGTGCAAAGCGGCATTTCCAAGATCGACGGCCTGACGTCTTTTCTGCGTTGTGATATCAACCTATGTTGTCAACTATACGGTACAGTTTGGCGCGTACGTTGACAGACCACGAGGGCCGGAAGGACCACGATGCGCATAACATCTATTGTCTTGGTGCTGCTGATTGCAGGGGTGCTGTATTACTGGTTTGTCGCGCGGCACGATTTCGCGCCTGTCGCTGAAGCAGCGATATCGGAAGAAACCGCATCAGAGGAACCGGCAAAAGCAGAAGCGCCTGTCCCCGTGATCGTTCTGGAAAGCGAAGCGCAGCAGACCCGCGGAGCACTGGTTCTGCGGGGACGGACTGCAGCAAACCGCGATGTGACTGTCGCAGCCGAGACCAGCGGCCGGGTGATTTCGGAGCCATTGCGCCGCGGGGCAAAGGTCACCAAAGGACAGGTTCTCTGCGAGCTTGATCCCGGCATCCGCGCTGCAGAACTGGCCGAAGCAGAGGCCTCACTGGTGGAGGCAGAGGCCGAGGCCAACGCCGCGTCCCGCCTCAGCCAGAAAGGCTATGGTGCCGAGACGACGCGCAAGGCGCGGGAAGCGCAGCGCCGCGCGGCACAGGCCCGGCTGGACCGGGTTCTTTGGGATATCGACCGGCTGAAGATCGTCGCACCGTTCGACGGGGTTCTGGAAACCGACACTGCCGAGTTTGGAACACTGCTGATGAACGGCGCCGCCTGCGCAAACGTGATCGATCTGGGGCAGGTGAAGATCGAAGGGTTCGTTGCCGAACAGGAAGTCGATCTTCTGTCCATCGGCCAGCCCGCAATGGCCAGACTTATCAACGGGGTCACGGCGACAGGCGAAATTTCGTTCATCTCCCGCATGGCGGACAGCCAGACGCGGACCTATGCGGTCGAGGTCACGCTGCCCAATACAGAGGGCCTGATCCGCGACGGGATGACCGCGGAATTGCTGATCGCGCTTCCGTCAGAGACGGCGCACTTCATCCCGCAATCGGCATTGACGCTGAACGATGCGGGCGAGCTTGGCGTCAGGATTGACGAGAATGGAACGGCTCGTTTTGTCCTTGTGGACATCCTGCGCGACGAGGCGGACGGCTTCTGGGTCAGCGGGCTGCCCGAAGCAGTCAGGGTTATCGTGGTCGGTCAGGAATTCGTACTGGACGGACGGGCGGTCGAAGGAAGCACTGGCGGCTGGGCGGCCACCGAATGACCGGTATCGTCCAATGGTGCACCGAACATGCCCGCATGGTCGTGGCGTTCGTCTTTATCTCTGTCGCAGCCGGGCTTGCATCCTACATGTCGCTGCCCAAGGAAGGCTCGCCGAACATCGACGTGCCGGTGCTCTATATCTCGGTATCGCTGCCGGGTGTATCGGCGCTGGACAGCGAACGCCTGATGGTCAAACCGCTCGAGGCGGAGCTGCGCGGCATCGACCATCTGAAATCCATGACCGGCATCGCGTCGCAAAGCCATGCCGGGCTGTTGATCGAGTTCGAGTTCGACTGGGACAAGCAGGCAACACTGGCCGATGTGCGCGAACGCGTCAGTCAGGCGCAGGCCGAATTTCCCAGCGACGCCGAAGAGCCGACCATCAATGAGATAAATCTTTCAGAGTTCCCGATACTGGTCGTCTCGCTTTCCGGCGGCGTGCCAGAGCGGACGTTGCTGAACCTCGCCAAGGATCTGCAACGGTCGATCGAGGCGAGCCCGCAGGTCCTGGAAGCCAAACTGACCGGGCACCGCGAAGAAATGCTCGAGGTGCTGATCGACCCTCTGAAGCTGGAATCCTACAACGTCACCGCGCAGGAGTTGCTGACCGTCATCGACCGGAACAATCAGCTGGTTGCAGCCGGTGATATCGAAAGCGAAACGGCCGCGTTCTCTGTCTCGGTTCCCGGGTCGTTTAAGGATGCCCGCGACGTCTATAATCTTCCGGTCAAGGTCAACGGCGACCGGGTGATCCGGCTTGGCGATGTGACCGAAGTACGCCGCACGTTCGAGGATGCCGAGGGCGAGGCCCGCTATAACGGCAAAGGCTCCATCTCGCTGCAGATCTCCAAGCGCATTGGCGAGAACATTATCGAGACCGTGGCCAATTCGCGGGCCATCGTTGCGGCCGAGATGGAGAAATGGCCGGACACCCTGCGCCAGGCGGTTCAGGTCGACATTTCCATGGACGAGTCGACCCGCGTGCGCGACATGGTCAGCCAACTGGAAGGTTCTGTCGCGACGGCGGTCATTCTGGTGATGATGGTGGTGCTGGCGACGCTCGGCTTCAGGTCGTCGCTGCTGGTCGGAATCGCGATCCCGTCCTCGTTCCTTTTGTCCTTCGCGCTGATGTCTGCCTTTGGCATGCCGATCAACAACATGGTGATGTTCGGGCTGATCCTGGCCGTCGGCATGCTGGTCGACTGGGCCATCGTCGTCGTCGAATACGCGGACAAACAGATTCAGAGGGGCGAAGGCCCGATGCGCGCATATGCGGCGGCGGCAAAACGCATGTTCTGGCCGATCACAGCCTCGACAGCCACGACGCTCTGCGCGTTCCTGCCCATGCTGCTGTGGCCCGGCATGCCCGGCGAATTCATGGGCCAGTTGCCCATCACGCTGATCTTTGTCCTGTCCGCGTCGCTGATTGTCGCTCTGATCTTCCTGCCGGTCCTCGGCGGCGTCACTGGCCGTGTCAGTCGCTCGATCAGTCGGTTGTTTGCCTTTGGAAAACCGGCAGAGCCAAAGGTCGAGCCACCTTACAAACGCACGGCTTTCGGGCGCATCGTTGCCATGATCACCATGAATCCGGTGGGGCCGTTCGTGGCGATCGGGGCAGCGTTTCTCGCCATGTTCCTGATCTTCGGGGCGTTCGGCGAGAATTCAAAGGGCGTCGAGTTCTTTGTGAAGACCGAGCCCGAGCGCGCGAATGTCTATGTGCGGGCGCGGGGGAACATCTCGCTCCATGAAGCGGACCGGATGGTACGGGCCGTGGAAGAACGGGTCGCCACCGTCGAGGGCGTGCAATCGATCTTCGCGTTCTCAGGCTCGGGCGGCCTGATCAGTCAGTCCGGTCAGGAGGGCCCGCCCGATTCCGTCGGTCAGGTCCAGATCGAACTGGAACCCTGGAACGCCCGCGGGCCGAACAAGGAAGTCATCCCCGGCGACGAAATCATCGCAAATGTAAAAGCAGCGGTGGCCGATCTGCCCGGCATTGCGATTGAAGTCGCCCTTGAGACAGAGGGACCGCAACAGGGTAAGCCGCTGCAACTGGAGTTGCGTTCGCCCAACTGGTCCGATCTGCACGAGGCAACGCGCATCGCGCGAGCCAAATTCGACAACACAGAGTGGCTCGCGGATATCGACGACACGCGCCCGCTGCCCGGGATCGAATGGGAGATCTCGGTCGATCGGGTCACGGCAGGCCGCTACGGCGCGGACGTGGCAACGGTCGGTCCTCTCGTACAGCTGGTCACACGCGGCGCGATCCTTGGAAACTACCGCCCGGACGACAGTGACGAAGAGCTGGAAATCCGCATGCGGTTTCCAGAGGAATACCGACGCCTTTCGACACTGGACCAGTTGAAGGTGGCCACGCCGCAAGGCCAGGTGCCGCTGTCGAACTTCATCGAACGGACACCGGTCCGCGAGCTTGCGTCTATCTACAGGCTCGACTCCGAGCGTTACTTTGTTGTTCGCGCCGATGTCGCGACCGACGCCCCTGACAATGTCAGCGACGTCACGTTGATCGCCGACCTGCAGAAGTGGATCGCAGAGGAAAACCCCTTCCCGGCCAGCATTGACGCCAAGTTCGGCGGCGACAGGGAAGAGCAGGAAGAGTCCATGGCCTTCCTGTCCGTTGCCTTCGCGGGGGCGCTCGGTCTGATGTTCATCATCCTGCTGGCGCAGTTCAACTCGGTCTACAATTCGATCCTCGTGCTCTCGGCGGTCGTAATGTCCGTCTGCGGCGTTCTGATCGGGATGCTGGTGATGGATCAGAAATTCTCGATCATCATGACGGGCACCGGGATCGTCGCACTGGCAGGGATCGTCGTGAACAACAACATCGTGCTGATCGACACATTTCAGGATCTGGCAAAGCGCATGTCACCGCTGGAGGCAATCGTGCGCACCGCAGAAGCGCGGATCCGGCCGGTGCTGTTGACGACGATCACGACCATTGCCGGGCTGACGCCGATGATGTTCGCGACCTCGCTGGATTTCGCGACCGGTACGGTTGCCACAGGCGCACCGACCGCCCTCTGGTGGGTGCAACTGGCCACCGCCATTGTCTTCGGGCTTGGCATCGCGACGATCCTGACGCTGATGGTCACCCCGGCAGCCCTTGCTGCGAGGGTCTGGGTCGGCCGCTTCTTCGCCTGGCTCTGGAGCAAGATGCAGAGCCGCGAAACCGGCCTTGCCGCGGTACGGCAAGACGATACCGTGAATGCCTTCGCCAAGCGCGAGGCGGGCGATCTGATATTCGATGATCCGCGCCGACCGGCCAAACCAGCGGTGGTGCAAGCCGCAGAATAGCGGCCTGCTGGCCCTACGTTCGAAAAACTCTGGACGTTTGCAAAGCGATACTGCCCGGTAAATGTGCTTTTGTCCTGCACGGATGAAAGACATGCGACATGCCTCATCTGACCGACCTTGGCGATCCAATAGGCGCGCCGATACCCGACTGGCACCCGTGCCCGCTGCCGCCTCGGGCAGTTCTGCGCGGCAAGCATATCCGGCTCGAGCCTCAGACCGCCGCAGACCATTGCGACGATCTCTGGGCGGCGTTCTCGGCGGACAGGACCGGCGCGGACTGGACGCATCGCCTTGTCGGGCCGTTCTTTGAAAGAGACGCCTTCCAGGACTGGTTGCTGAGCGCCGAACATTCAGCCGATCAGATGTACTTTGCCTATGTCGATCAGGTGACCAGAAAGGCCGTCGGCAATGGCGCCTTCATGTCGATGATGCCTGCGGCAGGGTCCATCGAGGTCGGATCGATCATGTTTTCGCCTGCGTTGCAACGAACCCCGGCAGCAACCGAAGCGATCTTCCTGCACATCCAATGGGCCTTCCAGAACGGGTACCGGCGCTTGGAATGGAC
>JBCCMP010000193.1:0-9296 GCA_039026295.1 Pseudomonadota bacterium
CTGACGAGGACAAGGTCCGGTCGATCGTCGCGGCGCTGTTTGCGGCCGAGGAAGAGGTGCGCCGCTTCATGGCGGAGGATGGCTCGCCCGACCAGCAGAAGCTGGCGCAGACCATGGCCGACGTGCTGCTTGGCGGTCTGCCGGCCGAGGAAGGCGTGTTCCTGTGGCGTGATGCAATCACCGACGGCTGGTCCGGCAATGCCAAGCACTTTGCGGATGCAAAGGACCCGCGCCGGTTCGGCGTTTTGATGGAGGAAGTGTCTGGTGCATTGATCGGTGCCGGCATGATCGAGCGGCCCTATAAGCTGGCAGATGCCGAGTGGGATTATGCAGCGCTGGCAGAAGGGCTGAAAGATGTCTCGGACCGTGCGGTGGCTGCATTTGACCCCGAGGCGGCAGCGGCGGCAGTGACGCGACTGCGGCGCACGGGCCAGTTGGATGCGAACACCAAGATCGACTTCAAGGTCTATTTCGAGCCGGACACGACCGACTTCCCCGCCGCGCTTTACGCCGATGATTTCGAAGAGATCGTCCGCCTGGCCGCGACCTATGGCGGCGCGATCATCACGGTCGAAGGTCACGCGGATCCGTTGCACTACCTCCGCCGCGAAAAGGACGGTGCGAAGGCAAAGGAACTGCGGGCGATCCGCACCTCGGCCAAGAACCTGTCCTTCAGCCGGGCTCAGTCGGTGCTGGCCGCGCTGTCGGACTATGCGGGTGGGCAGAGCCTGAGCATCAACACGGATCAGTTCACGCTGGACGGTGTCGGCATTGACCAGCCCGCGTTCAATCCGCCCCAGTCGGCGGAAGAGTGGCGCCAGAACATGCGCGTGGTCTTTCGCATCCTGACAACGCAGGCCGAGGCGACGACGTTCGCCCCGCTGGATTGAGGGGCGCGTCATGATCAGGAACATTTCTTTCGCGATTGCCGGTATCGGCATCGTGTCCGCGCTGGCGATCTGGGACAACTTTAACACGTCGTCGCCCGATCCGGTTGCCTCGATCGATCCGGCGCGGCTGGTGCCGAACTGGGATGCGATCTCTTCCTGGCCCTCGGGCGTGCAGGACGAGGGTGCGGCACAGGCCAAGCCCGACCCGAAGCTGGTGACCACCGTAATCATCCTGGATGACAGCGGGTCTATGGGCGGGCAGATGGGCGCGGCGAAGGATGCGGTTGTCGAAGCTGTCGGTCAGATGACCCCGGAAAGCCGGGTCGGCGTCATCGCCTTGAATGCAGGAATGGTCACGCCGGTCTCGGCGGCGTCCGACGCGGCCGTCAGTCTGCCGGCACGGCTGGACCCGATCATTGCAGAGGGCGGAACGCCGCTGGGCGCCCGCCTTGGCGATGCGCTTGCGATACTGGGCGCAGAGGCGCGGCAAAGCCGCGGGTTCGGCATTTTCCGCATTCTGGTGACCACTGACGGCGCAGCGACCGATGAGTTCATGTTGCAGGACCGTGTGGCCGAGATTGTCTCGACCACCCCGATCGAACTCGCGACGATCGGGCTGGGCATTGGAGAGGGCCACGCGCTGAACGTTCCCGGCTATACCAGCTATGTCAGTATCGACAGTGTGGATCAGCTGGCCAGCGCCCTGCGGGAGGCCGCAGCGGAACAGACCGTGTTCCAGCCGATCACCAAGTTCGAGGACTAGGCAATGGGCCGGAAGCTGCTGAAGTGGAACGAGTGGTCGCCCGGCCTTGATACCGACGAAATGACCGTGCGCGAGGTTCTGGCGACCATGCCGCGGTCGGACCCCGATGATGTGCCGGAGATCGTCCGGCGGTACGAGAACCCGGAGAGCCCGGAGAAACTTCCGGGCGCCATCAGCCTGGACCGGCACGATTGCCTGCACGTGATTTTCGGGCGGGGACTGCATGTGCAGGACGAAGCGTTCATCATCGGCGCGACGATGGGCGCTGCCAGTGACATCACCGAAGAGGTGGTCGAGCGCTTCATTCGCATCTCCACGACTGAGTATCCGGAGGCGTGGCGCTTCCTGCCGGCACACATCGCGTCCTACCGGTTGGGCGTGGGATTTGCCGAGGACATGATCCCGAACACCGACCTCCATCTGACACCGTTTGAGGAGCCCCCGCTTTTCGACAAGACGGTCGCTGCCATTCGCCGTGACCTGGGTCTGGTGAAGGCCGAGATGCGGGCCTACTTCCGGTCAGAGGAAATCCTGGTCCCCGGCAGCCGCGCGACGCGGCGGCTTGATACGAGCGCACAGCGGCAGGATCGCGACTTGAGCTGAGCATCGGCCGCTGTCATTTCGCGCGGCGTTGTCGCCGGAATTTCCCTTTTGCGGACATGCGTTGCGATGCGATCAGCGCTACCTGCAGCCCTTGTTTTGCTTTCCATGGAACGGCGGAGATCCTTGGTCCGGAATTGCCCTGTGAGCGGTGCTCTGCGTCGCTTGGGATGTGTCCCATGGGAGGGGCCCTTAGGATGCGGCGCAAAGTGGAACAGAAGCACCAGATCCAACGGGGAAAGTCGGCGGGATGCTGCTCGCGGACGGAACGCTGTAGCCATGCCCGGCAAAGCTTTGGTCGCAGGGCAGGCGTGAACTGTCCTTCGGACGCATGTCCGCCGAGAAAATGCCTTGGTGCAGCAGAGGATCGTCTGGCCGTTCCCCGCCGTTGGGTGCCCGCATCAGATGTTTTTCATGTCTGCGGGATCGGGTCGCCCGCGCCCTTGCGCTCGACGATCAGGCCGTAGCTGTCCGGTTCGCGATGCCGGGCGAAGTCGAAGATCGTCTCTCGGTACCGTGTGCCCATGTCCAGGTCCACGTTCGCGGTGATAACTTCATCCTCCAGCGTGCGCGCCATCGAGACGATCTCGCCTGACGGTGCAACGATCACCGATTGCCCGACCATCATCGAGCCTTCCTCGCGCCCGCATTTTGCGGTTCCCACAACCCAGGTGGCGTTCTGATAGGCCCCGGCCTGCATCGAGAGGTGGTTGTGGAACTGGGTCAGGCCGTCGATGTCGCCGTGGCCTGTATGATCGATCGGGGTGTTGTAGCCCAGGGCGATCAGATCAACGCCCTGCAGCCCCATGACCCGGTACGCTTCGGGCCAGCGGCGATCGTTGCAGATCATCATGCCCATCCGCCCGCCGAAGCCTTCGAAAACCGGGAAGCCGAGATTTCCCGGCTCGAAGTAACGTTTTTCCAGATGCTGGTGCACGCGTCCCGGTTGCGGCGCGTCATGGCCCGGGAGGTGTACCTTTCGGTATTTGCCAAGGATGCTGCCGTCCGGTCCGGTCAGAATCGCCGTGTTGAAGTGCCGGATCTTGCCGTTGTCTTCGGTGCGTTCGGCATATCCCAGATAGAAACCCACCCCAAGCTGCGCCGCAGTATCGAAAAGAGGCTGGGTGGCCGGTCCCGGCACGGCGTCTTCGTACCATGCGTCCAACTCGTCCGGATCGTCGATCATCCAGCGGGGGAAGAAAGTCGTCAGGGCAAGTTCCGGGAACACCACCAGTTTGGCCCCGCGCCCGTGCGCCTCGCGCAGCATTGCGACCATGCGGGCAACGCAGGATTGGCGCGGCTCGTCTCTGGCGATCGGGCCCATCTGGGCGCTGGCGACGACGAATTCGCGCGGCATCTCAGCCCCCTCTCTTCGCGGCGGTTGCGGCGCCATCGACAATCCCGTCCCGGATCACAACGCCGTATTGATGTTCGGCACTCTCGACCGAGACTATACCATCAAGTACGTCTTCCAGAACCGCGGCAGGGTCACGTTCGAAGGCCGGGCCGTATCCGCCAGCCGACGGTCCAACCGCGAGAAACGTGTCCCCGGCAGCGGTTGGACGGTAGGGCACTTTCGACACCAGAGACTCGCCGCTTCCGTCCGGGTGCAGCAGGTGGAGCTCGGCCGGTCGTCCCTTGGCACCGCCCCGAAAGCCCCAGGGCGGGAAGCGATGCCCCTCGCCTTCGACAGAGAACCCGCCGGGCTCGAGAAACTGGAAGGCCCGGATCGCGCCGACGCCGCCGCGCGTGCGGCCCGCGCCGCAGGTGTCCTCGCGCAGCTCGTACCGTGTCACGCGCATCGGCAAATGGCTTTCAATGTCCTCGATGGGGTTGTTGCGGGTATTGGCATAGAGCGTGTCGACCGCGTCCATTCCATCCTTGGCGAAACGGCCGCCGTAAGAGCCTTCGAAAATCTCCATGTGCACCCAGTGGGTTTCCTCGCGGAGGCCGGAAAAGGCGATGACCTTCAGGTTTCCGATCCCGGCCGAAACCTGTTCGGGGACAGCTTCAGCCAAGGCTTTCATCACTGTGTCTGCCAGTTGATTGCCCGGGGTGAAGCGCGCAATGACCGGAGCGGGGAAGACCGGATTGGCCAGACATCCCCGCGGCGCGATGATTTCGATCGGGCGGGTCAAGCCTGAGTTCTGCGGAATCTCGCCATAGATATCGCTGTCCAGCAGCACCGAGCGCACCGTCAGCCAGATCGAGATATCCACTGTTCCAACCAGCGGCATGTTGATCGGCCTGTCATCGACCTGCGGCGCGGTGCCGGTAAGATCAACGGTCATCGCATCGCCTTTGATGGTGATGGTGACCTTGATCGGCAGATCGCAGCGGTCGGGATCGTCGAGAAAGCCGTCGATATGGGTGACGGCCGAATAAACCCCGTCGGGCACGTCCGTGATCGCCTGACGCATCAGACGTTCGGAGTAGTCCATCAAGGCCTTGGACGCTGCCTGAATGGTCGCGACGTCATAGCGGGCGATCAGGTCCCGAAAGCGCTCGGCCCCGATCTCGCACGCGGCGACCTGCGCATCCAGATCGCCCACGACGAGCGCGGGTGCACGAACGTTGTCGCGCAGGATCTGCCAGACCGCTTCATTCCGGATGCCTGCATCGACCACCTTGATGGCCTTGAACTGCAGGCCTTCGGCATAGACGTCCATCGCATCGACAATCCCGCACGACCCCGGGGACAGCGCGCCCACGTCCAAATGGTGCGCGGTGGTGCCTGCAAAACCCACCAGTTGGTCCCCGTGAAAGACCGGCATGATCAGAGCAATGTCCGGGCCGTGTGACGCCCCACCATACGGGTCGTTATGCATGATAGCGTCGCCCTGCCGGAAGGTATCGCCACGCTCTGCGAAGACGTCGATCACGTTCTTCACGTAGCCCGGAATCGGGCCGGATTGCAGCGGGGTGGATTGAACGGACTCCGCCAATTGGTTGCCGACGTGATCAGTCAGTGCTGTTCCGAAATCCTCGGACTCTCGAATGATCGAGGAATAGGACATCCGCATCAGCTTGTAGCCCATCTCGATCGCGATGTTCTGCAGTGCGCCCTGGATGACACTTGCGGTGACCTGATCGATACCGTGTGTCATGAAAGTCCCCCTATTGTGATGATGATGTTCCCGGCCGTATCGGCGACGAAGCTGTCACCGGGGCGGACGACTGTCGTGCTGTCCTGCTGCAGGATCACGGCCGGTCCCGGAATATCCTGCTCCAGGGGCAATGCGTCCCGGCGGTAGAAGACTGTTTCTATCGTCTGCAATTCCGAGCCGACACGGAAGACTGACGGGCGGGTGGCAAGCCGTGCCGCATCCAAAGAGCCGCCGCTGGGGGCGGTCTGTGACGTTATCTTTTCAGTCTTGCCGATGCCTGTGACGCGCACATTGACGATCTCCATCGGGCTGTCCGGGAAAGATCGGCCGTACTCGGCTTTGTGCCGTCGTTCGAACTCGGCCCAGACCTTGGCTTCAGAATCCGCATCGAAGGCACCGTCCGGCACGCCGATCCGCAGTTCATACCCCTGACCCACGTACCGGATGTCTGCGGTGCGCCTGAAGCTGACCCGTCCCGCGCCGACACCGTCAGCAGCGTATTGGTCCAGCAAGGCCGCCTCCATATCGGTGAAGCGCTCTTCGATCCGGGGATGGTCCATGGCAGTCGAGAACATGAACGCCGTGCGGATCGCGTCGTATTGCAGATCAGTCGTCAAAAGACCCATGGCAGACGTGATCCCCGGATGCGAGGGCACGATCACTTCCGGGATGGACAACTGAGCGGCCACATCGGCGGCCTGTAGCGGGCCGCCCCCGCCGAAGGCGACCAACGCGAAGTCGCGCGGGTCCAAACCTTTCTGCACCGTCCGCGACCGGATCGCGTTCGCCATGTTGGCATTGATGATGGTGATAACCCCTTCGGCCGCGGTCAGCCGGTCCATGCCAAGGGTTGCTGCCAGCTCGTCAACAGCGGCCTCTGACGCGGCCACGTCCAGACCCATTTCTCCGCCCAGGAATTTGTCCGGGTCCAGACGGCCAAGCACGACATTCGCGTCGGTTACCGTCGCCTTTTGACCGCCATGGCCATAGGCCGCCGGACCGGGCCGCGCCCCGGCAGATCTGGGTCCGACCTTGAACGCCCCGCCCTTGTCGCGATGCGCAATCGATCCGCCGCCCGCACCGATGGTGTGGATATCGATCATAGGGACCATAAGGGGAAATCCGGCGATCCACGTATCACGAGGCGTCGCTTCGGCGAACTCGCCCTTCGAGACGATGCCGATGTCAGCCGAGGTCCCGCCCACATCGAAGGTGATCAGAGAGGTTCGCCCGGACAGCCCACCGGTCCACGCACCGCCCAGAACGCCCGCCGCCGGGCCGGACAGTAACGTCACCACGGGGCGTTCCGATACCATTGCCGCTGTGGCAACGCCGCCGTTCGAGGCCATGATGTGCAGATCGGCCTTCAGCCCGGCCGCGGTCAACTCGCCTTCCAGCGAGGAGACATAGTCGCGCACTTTCGGGCCCACGAACGCATTTATTGCTGAGGTCGTGAACCTTTCAAATTCGCGGAACTGAGGGGAGACGGCGGACGAGGTTGTCACGAACGCTTCGGGATGTTCCTCGAGGATCAATGCCTTTGCGCGGTCTTCGTGAGAGGGGTCAAGGAATGCGAACAGGAAGCAGACTGCGATCGAGACGACGCCGGCGTCCCTGAGCTCACGCGCCGCAGACCGCACGGCATCCTCGTCCAGCGGCACCAGCACCTCGCCCGAGGGAGGCACGATCCGGTGGGGTACGGTCTTGCGATAACGCCGTTTGACCAGAGGACGATCCTGCCAGGGGATCTCTTGCTGAATCGAGAAATGCTGCGGACGCTGGTGCCGCCCGATATGCAGGATGTCGCGATACCCCTCGTTCGTGATCATGCCGCATTCGGCGCCGTCATGCTCGAGGATCGCGTTCGTGGCCGTGGTGGTGCCATGGTAGACGTGATCGATGCTGTCCCGGTCCACGCCGAACCGGTCGCAGAGAGCCGTGAGCCCGCCAAGAACGCCGAGCGCGGGATTTTCTGGCGTCGTGGGAACCTTGTTTATGTGCGTTGCACCGCTGTCGGTGTCGTGGAGCACAATGTCCGTGAAGGTTCCCCCCACATCGACGCCGATCAGCCGCATGTCCCGCTCCCACCATGTTCATTTGTCGGCGGTGACCCCGCCCCCGGGGCAAGCTTAGGCAGTATTCTCGTTGCAGTGCAACATTTCCAGTGATGACGCCGACTGGCGTCTTTCGAGCGGAGCCGTCATGATGACCGAGGTTTCCGGCGGGTCAGATCTGCAAAAGCAGCTTTCCTGCGGTCTTCCGGGACGCGAGGGCGTCAAACATCTCGTTTACCTGGTTCAACTGGTAGATCCCTTCGACCGGCACCCGTATCGACCCGCTTTCGATGCCGCTCATCACCTCTCTGACGCCCTTGGCCCAGGTCGCTGACCTGTAGTCGAGATGACCCAGATGCATGCGTGTGAAGGTGAGCGATTTTACCACCAGTTTCTCCCAGAGGTTCGGATAAGGTTTGCCTTCCGCCTCGCCATAACTCACCACGTGCCCAAGGGGGCGGATTGCATCGAAGCTGCGATCAAGGATCGAGGCACCGGTCGAGTCGACAACCTTGTCGACGCCACACCCATCGGTGGCCTGCAAGGCGATCTCGACAAAGTCTTTCTCGCCGCGATTGACGACGATGTCTGCGCCGTAATCCAGCGCACGGGCGTCCTTCCCGGCAGTTCCGACGGTTCCGATGACCCTTGCGCCCGCCGCCTTCGCGATCTGGGTCAGATACAGCCCGACACCGCCGCCAATGGCGTGGATAAGGATCGCGTCGCCCGCTTTGGTTTCGCTGACCCCGTGCAGAAGATTCCAGGCGGTCAGTCCTTGCACGTAGAATGCAGCTCCTGTGTCCAGGCTGACACCATCGGGTATCCGCACGAGCCGTTCTTCGGGCACCGCACAGGCTTCGGCAAAGGCACCAGCGTCTTCACTGAAAGCCGCGACCCGCTCACCGACCCATAATGTGTCGACTTTATCGCCGACGCTTTCCACTGTGCCTGCCATCTCGAGCCCGGCGACCAGCGGGTAGCCTTTCGGATGCGGATAGATCCCGCTTCGCATCATCAGGTCGGCATAGTTGAGACCGGCGAACTGAATCTTCACCAGAACCTCGCCCGGCCCGGGGGTTGGAGAAGGAACCTCGCGGACAACCACCGACTCCGGGCGGCCGTCCGGCTTTTCCAGGACAACGGCTCTCATGCAACTCTCCCCGTAGTGACTGGTTGATGCGAGGTTATGGTCAGCCGAGCTGTGTGCCAAAGCATATTCCGAGAAGGCGTCCGCAAAGGCCGCAAAGATGGTTTAGGTCGCCATCGACGGTTCGCTGCACGCACGCGATCCAGGACCACGTTGACGGCGCGCGCGCTGCTTTCAGCCCTCCGGGATGTGCGGGTCTGCGATCAATGGTGTTCCGGCATCCCGTTCAATGATCTTTTCGGTTATCGCGCGATCAAGGATGCCATAGGGCCGACCAGCGCGCGGCATTCCAGTTGAAAACGGGATGAACCGCTGCTGAGCGACGCGATAAAGGCGTTCGAGTTCCCGGATCGGGTCCTCGTGATCATCGACGCGCAGGTCCAGGCGGGGAAAAACCTCGGGCCCCTGAACGCGCAGGGCGATGGATTGGCGGCCCCGCTTGTCGCCGCCTGCGTCCTCGCCCGCCTGCATCGCCGCGATCAGACGGTCGACAATCGGCAAATCGTCCCGGGCCTGCCAGGCCGCCAGGGTGTCCTCGACCACAGCCTGTCCGGCCAGCATGTTGCCGGCGACAGAGACACCGGGCGCACAGGCATGACCGCACCAGTCAACGCAGTTGTCACCAGTGTGCGCCGCCGCGCCGCCATGCGCATCGATCACATGAAACTGCCGTTGATCGATGCCATCATCCATACCCCGCAGCATCGCCACCACATCCCCGGCGTGATGGCCTTC
>JBCCMP010000194.1:0-9250 GCA_039026295.1 Pseudomonadota bacterium
GTCCGGTTCACTATGGCGGCCCCGTCGATACCGGTCGCGGTTTTGTCCTGCATTCGTCAGACTATGATTCCGGCGAAGCGACCATGTACGTCGACAATGACACGTCGATGACCGCTACACTGGACATCTTACAGGCCATCGCCATGGGACAGGGACCGGATCGGGCGATCGTGACGCTTGGTTATGCGGGCTGGGGCGGCGGGCAGCTGGAATCGGAACTTCAGGACAATGGATGGCTGACATGCGCCGCGGATGCCGAACTCTTGTTCGGCGCTGACAATGACGCGAAATGGGATCGGGCACTTGAGAAAATCGGCGTGGATCCCGCTGTCTTGAGCACCGGCGGCTACGCATAGATCCCGGCCGGTCTCATTCCTCGGCTTCGTCGACACGGCCACGCCGGTCCTCGCGCAGCGCTGCATAGAGAACATGGTTTCGCCAGCGGCCGTTGATCTGAAGATAGGCCTGCGCGACGCCCTCGTACTTGAAGAGACACTTTTCCAACAACTTGCGAGAGGGTGCATTCTCCGGCAGGCACGCGGCTTCAATCCGCGACAGGTCCATCTGTGCGAATGCGTAGTCGCGCAGTTTGATGATGGTCTCGGCCATGAAACCCTGCCGCGCATGGACGGCACCGGTCCAGTATCCCAGCGTGGCCGATTGCGCCGGTGTGCGACGGACATTTGAAAGGGTGATGCCGCCAACGATCTCTCCGCTATCCTTCAGGGTCAGCAATAAAGGTAAAGCATCTCCCTGACGGATCATCCGATCGGCCCAGACCACGCGATTGCGAAAGGCCCGCAAAGTCAGATGGTCACGCGACCAGGTCGGCTCCCATGGGGTCAGAAAGGACCGGCTGTCGCGGCGCAGGGTTGACCAGGCGTCGAAATCGCGAGCGACGGGGGGCCTGAGGATAAGGCGTTCGGTCTCGATCTTGACCCTGGCATTGGCGCGGCGACCGAACATCAACCTCAGGCGGCCAGTCGCCCGGCAAGATCGTCCGCCGATCGTGCTCCCTCGACAGGACCGTAGAGAGCCAGTGTCGGCTTGGCTTTTATGATCCGGCCGAGCACTTCGCGGGCGCGCGATGCATCCACGGCGTCGATCTTGGCTATCGTGTCGGAAAGGGGAGGGACCTCTCCCCAGATCGACAACAGGGCCGCCATGCGTTCGGCGCGGGCCGAGGGGCTTTCCAGGCCCATCACGATTCCGGCCTTCGATTGGGCGCGGGCCCGGGCGATCTCGGCATCGGACAGATCCCGCGCCGCACGCGCAAGTTCGTCCGCGGTAAGGTCCGTCAATCCGGCGATCTCTTCCCCGCCGGTTCCGGCATAGATGGTCATCATGCCGGTTTCGGCCCACCCGGCCGCCTGCGCGAAAATGGAATAGCAGAGGCCGCGCTTTTCCCTCGCCTCCTGGAACAGGCGCGAGGCGAGGCCACCGCCAAGCGCCGTCGCGACGATCTGCGCAGCGTGGAAATCGGGATCACGATATCCGGGCGCTTCGAGCGCCAGAGCGAAATGCGCTTGCTCCAGATCCTTGACCTCGCGCCGTTCCCCTCCGGCGTACGCTGCCAACGTGGGGTCCGGGCGCGGCGCAGGGGCCATGTCGCCGAAAAGACTTTCGGCCAGCTTCATGATCTGGTCGTGGTGCACATCACCCGCCGCTGACAGGATCATTCGCTCCGGGCTGTAATGGGCACCGATAAAGCTGTTGAGATCCGGGCGACCAAAGACCTTCACCCGTTCCGGGGGGCCCAGGATGGCGCGCCCCATTGGCTGGTCCGGGAATGCGGTCTCCTGCAGCCAGTCAAAGATGATGTCATCCGGGGTATCGCGCGACTGGCCAATCTCCTGAAGGATGACACTGCGCTCTAACTCGATTTCGCTGTCTGCGAGTGACGGGTCCCGCAGGATGTCCGCAATGATGTCCAGCGCCAGCGGCACATGATCCGACAGGACGCGGGCATAGTAAGCCGTACGCTCTCGGCTGGTGTAGGCATTCAGATAGCCGCCGACATCCTCGATCTCTTCGGCGATCTGCAGCGCCGTTCGCCGCGACGTGCCCTTGAAAGCCATGTGCTCGAGAAAATGCGCAATGCCGTTTTGCTCTGCCGTCTCGTGCCGGGCACCGGCATCCACCCAGATGCCAAGGGTCGCCGAGGCCAGGCCCTCCATCCGCTCGGTGGCAATGCGAAAGCCGTTCGGCAGAGTGCCTACTGTCACGCTCATTTGCGGCGTTCCTTTCGGATATGCTCTTCCAGCGCTGCAAGATTGTTGGGCAGCCGGGTGAGACGTTCTTCTCTGTCATAAAGGTCGCCCATGCGCTGCGGCAAGGCGGGCCGGATGCCGCAGGCGTCCTCGACCGCATCCGGGAACTTGGCGGCATGGGCCGTGGCAAGGCAGATCATCGGAGTGGCCGGATCACCGCGTACGTCCCGTGCAGCAGCGATGCCAATCGCCGTGTGGGGATCCAGAACCATGCCTGCACTGTCGAACCAATGCCGGATCTCGGCCATGGCCTCGTCCTTGCCAGCGCGGCCAGAGCCGAAGCCCTCGCGCAACTTCTCCAGTGCGCCTTGAGACAGAGTGAACCTCGCAGCGTCGTTCAGCTCCGCCATCAGTTGCGCGACCGCGCCTCCGTCCTCGTCATAAAGCTCGAAAAGCAGGCGTTCGAAGTTCGAGCTGACCTGAATATCCATCGATGGCGAAATCGTCGGGTGAACCCCGGCTTTTTCGTATGCGCCCGTCTGAAGCGTCCGGTGCAGGATGTCGTTCTCGTTCGTTGCAATGATCAGCTTTTCGATCGGCACACCCATGCGTCGGGCGATTTGACCCGCATAGATATCTCCGAAATTTCCCGTCGGAACAGAGAAGCTGACGGCCCGGCCGGGCGCGCCCAAAGCGACGGCCGAGGTGACGAAGTAGACCACCTGTGCCAGCACCCGCGCCCAATTGATCGAATTTGCAGCTGCCAGCCCGATCTCGTCGCGGAATGTGAAATCGTTGAACATGTCTTTCACGCGCGCCTGACAGTCGTCGAAGGTGCCTTCGAGCGCGATCGCGTGGACATTGGGCTCGACCGGTGTGGTCATCTGGCGGCGCTGAACTTCTGAAATTCGGCCTGCCGGGTGCAGGAAGAAAACGTCCACGGCACTGGAGCCGCGAAACGCTTCCATCGCCGCCGAACCTGTGTCGCCAGAGGTCGCGCCGACAATGCAGACGCGCTCGCCCCGACGCGACAGAACCTTGTCGAACATGTGCCCGATCAGTTGCAGCGCGACGTCCTTGAACGCCAGCGTGGGACCACGGTGCAATTCAAGCAGCCAGTCATTCGGACCAAGCTGGACCAGCGGGCATCGGGCAGGGTGCTCGAACCCGCCATAGGACGCGGCAATGATCTCGCGGAATTCGGCATCGGTGAAGCAGTCCCCGACGAAAGGCTTCATTACAATGAACGCCGCCTCTTCATACGAGGCCATGCGCAGGGTTTCGAAGTCCTCTGCCGTCAGCGTCGGCACAGATTCTGGAACATAGAGCCCGCCATCGCGGGCAAGCCCCGTCAGCATGACTTCTTCGAACGAGAGCACGGGCGCCTGCCCGCGGGTGGAGATGTAACGCATTTTCGTTGCGCCCCAGTGAGAGTGTGCCCAGAAACTCAG
Organism: Pseudomonadota bacterium; assembly: GCA_039026295.1. Lineage (GTDB taxonomy): Bacteria > Pseudomonadota > Alphaproteobacteria > Rhodobacterales > Rhodobacteraceae > Thermohalobaculum. The sequence continues at coordinate 3,662 of JBCCMP010000194.1, forward strand.
CGCCCCTGTCAGACTGCGCGCCTAGCTAGCGCACGGTATCGACCGCGCCTAGGCTTTTCTGGCGATGGTTCGGAGAATCCGTTCGCGCCTGTCGCTCACGGTATGGCACCTGCCCCACGCAAGGCCTGAATGTCCACTCCCGCCTCGGCCAGCACGGTTTCGGTGTCGGAACCAAGGGACATGTCGTGTTCTCTCGGTTTTGGCCGATCACCGTCGGCGACAAAGACCAGATTTGGCGCATGTGCTTGAGCCCCCTGCACGTTCAGCGGCGTGGTCAGCGCGCGTTCGGCAGTGTGAGGTTCAGCCATCGCCTCGTCCAACCGCCGGACCATGGCCGCTGGGACAGCGACGCGGTTCAGCAAGTCCTCCCAGTGCAGCGCAGGGGCCGCCGCAAAGGTTGTCGTCAGAAGCTCGCGCAAGGCAGGCGCGTTTTCTGCCATTGCGATAGCGGTGCTGAACCGGGGGTCATCGAGCACGTCGGCACGCCCGATCGCGGGAAACAGTCGTTGCCTTTGCGCATCGTTATTCGCGGCGAGCATCAACACACCGTCGGCCGTCTGAAACGCGCCAGAGGTCGGGCTGCCAGACCAAGCCTCGTTACCTGACTGCGCCGGGACAGTGCCATTTGTCTGTTGAACACACATCAAGGTGGTCATCAGCGACAGGGCTGTGTCCAGCATTGCAACGTCAAGTCGTTGCGCCTCGCCCGTGCGGCGGACCTCCAACAGGCCTGCCATAACCGCCATGGCCGCATTCATCCCGGTGGCGTAGTCGATATAGGGCGCTCCGACCTTGGTCGGTCCTGCCTCCGGCGTGCCGGTCGTCAGCATGATGCCGCACATCCCCTGAATAACGTGGTCATAGGCGGGCCGGGCACTGAGCGAGCCGGTTTGCCCGAACGCAGAGATCGAGCAGTAGACGATGTCGGGCCGCAATGCCTTGACGGCTTCAAAACCGAGCCCCAGCCGTTCTGCGACCCCCGGCTTAAAGTTCTCAACCATCACATCTGCGGATCGGATCAGGGTATGTACAGCCTGCAGCCCTCCCGGGACTTTCAGATCGATCGCAAGCGACTTTTTCCCGGCATTGTGCGCGATGTAGTTCATGCTGACACTTCCCGGTGCCGTGCCGGGCGCGCCCATCCCGGCGCGGGTCCAGTCCCCTTCGCCGGGCCGTTCAATCTTCAGAACCTCAGCCCCAAGCAACGCCATTTGGTAGGTTGCGAAAGGCCCCGCCAGCACCTGGCTGAGATCGACGACCCGCACGCCCTTCAGGGGTTCGAACATGATATCTCCGTCATCTGTTTTCCCAATGCTGCGATGGTTGTCACCGACGCGCAAGCTTGCCCGTCGGCGCCGTGGTCGGTACGCCGAGGGACGGGAGGGCTACGAATGCGTCTGAAACTCTACTCCAACTACATCAATTCCGCGGGCGAACGCGTGCGGATCGCGATGGCGCTGAAAGGCATCGAGTATGACTATGTCTCGGTCAGCAGCATCGGTTGGGATGCCTACCAGAAGATCAATCCACAGCGCCTGATGCCCGCGCTCGAGGTCGATGGGCAAATCGTCCCGCAATCCTCGGCCATTCTGGAGTATCTGGAAGAGCTTTATCCCGACCCGCCGCTATTGCCGCCCGATCCGGTCCTCCGCGCTCGTGCCCGGGGCTTTGCGCAGCACATCGTGTCAGAGATGCACGCGATCGATGTCATTCGCGTCCGTCGGTTCCTCCACACCGGGCTGGGCCTGGATGCCGGTCACATCAGGAAATGGCAGCTGCATTGGTTCGCAACGGGCTTCTCAGCCCTCGAAGCGTTGCTGATGCAGCGCGAGACGGACTGGCCGTTCTGCTTTGGTGACGCGCCCGGCTGGGCCGATCTGCATCTGGTGCCCCAGGTTCACAAAGGAATCAGTCGCTTCAATGTCGATATGAGCACCTATCCGCTGATCGGTGGCGTATATGAGCGATGCGCGCCGATGCCCGCATTTGCCAATGCCCGTCCGGAGGCGATGCCTGACTATCCCGGCGAGTTGGTCGAACCTGACATGACGACTGACCAAACGAACAAGGCGGGCCTTTAGGAGCCTGCTGGCTCAAAAACGGCATCCACCGAAATTGGACCCTGGCAGGCAACGCGACCTTGGTCGGTCAACCCGATCAGGCTTGCCAGCACATTGCGCTGTGCTGCGCCAAGAAGGGCTGGATCGACATCTGTGTAGATTGCACGCGTCAGGGTCGCGGCATCTTTCGCGCTTTCGTCCAGCGCCTCGAGGATCTGATGAAAGCGCTGCTCCCGATGACCGCGCTGATAGGCAACCATTGCCAATGGATTTTCGACCGGGTGTCCATGGCCCGGTAGATAGAGCCTGTCCGTGCTCCGCGCCGCCAACACATCCAGCGACGTCATGAAGGCGGCCATGTCACCGTCTGGCGGCGAGACAAGTGTTGTCGCGAAGCCCATGATCATGTCACCGGTAAAGGTGATACCTGTACCCTGAAGTCCGAACGACAGATGGTTCGAAAGATGGCCGGGGGTATAGACCGCTTCCAACGCCCAGTCGGGGCCTGTGGTAACCGCGCCGTCTGCCAGGTGCACATCCGGGGCAAAGGACGGATCTCCACCTTCTCCGCCCCCGATCTCTGCGCCCTGATCAATCAGACGCTGCATCGTCGGCGAGATACCTGCGCCGTGCGGTCCGAATGCGTAAATCGCTGATCCGGTCTCGGCAGCAATGACAGCCGCGCCCGGACTGTGATCTGCATGGCTGTGCGTCACGAAGATGTGGCTGATCTGCTGGCCAGGCCCGATTGCGGCCATGATCGCAGCCATGTGACCCCGACGGGCCGGGCCCGGATCGATCAGCGCCAGATCCGTCTCGCCCACCAGATAGGTCTGGGTGCCCGTGAACGTGTAGGGTGACGGGTTCTCGCAGGTAATCCTCCGCACCCCTGGTGCGATCTTTTCTGCCACGCCATAGGTCACCGTCGGATCTTTGTTGAACGGGTCCGCCATCGCGTTCTCCCTTAACTTGCCAGCCCTGCGGCCGGACCGTATGGCTGTGTTCATGCAAGCTCTGGATGTCCATCTCAAGCGCTACCTGCCGAAAAGCCTATTCGGCCGGGCACTGATGATTCTGGTGCTGCCGATCCTGCTGTTGCAGGTGATCGTCGCGCTGGTCTTCATCCAGCGTCACTATGACGGCGTGACGGCGCAGATGGCCGGATCGATTGCGCGCGAGCTCAATTTCGCGATCAGGCAGGTCGAACGGGCCGAGGACGTTCCGGCCGCTCGTGAACGGCTGGGGGAGATGTCCAGCCCGCTGGACATCGAGTTCGGCTTTGCGGAGGGCGAAAACGTCGAGCCTTCGGCCGTGCGTGCGGTCTACGATGTCACCGGCGGGATAATCGCCGAGACGCTGAAGGACGACGTGCACAAGGTCATCGCGCTCGATCTGCTGAGCTATCCAAAGCATGTGGACGTGCGGATCGGGACGGCAAGAGGGGTGGTTCGCGCGTTGATCCCCAGGCGACGGATGAACGCCGCCAATCCTCATCTGTTGCTGGTCTGGATGGCCGCATCTTCGGTTCTGCTGACAGGGATTGCGATCGTTTTTCTGCGCAATCAGGTCCGCCCGATCCGCGAACTGGCGATCGCTGCATCGGCGTTCGGGCGCGGGCGAACCACTGGTTTTAACCCCTCGGGGGCCGATGAAGTGCGCCGCGCTGGCCGCGCCTTTTTGGACATGCGAACACGGATCGAAAGACATGTAGACCAACGTACGATGATGTTGTCCGGTGTGAGCCACGATCTGAAGACCCCGCTGACCCGGATGAAGCTCGCACTCGCAGTCGCAGATGAAACGCCCGAGACCGCAGAACTGGCCCGCGACGTGGCCGAGATGGAGCACATGCTGTCGGGTTTTCTTGCCTTCGCCAAGGGCGAGGGCGGGGAGGCATCAGCCCCGGCCTCCGCCGTCGAACTGGCTGAAGAAGTGGCCGCAGATGCGCGTCGGCGCGGCGGCGAGGTTTCTGTCTATGCCGAGATCAGAACCCCGGAAAAACCCGAACTGGACATGCGGCGCAGCGCGCTCAAGCGCGCGCTCTCAAATCTCGTGGAGAACGGCATCAATTACGGTGGCCGTGTGGAAATCGAGGTGCGCCTGTCACGCCGAATGGCAGAGTTTGTGGTCGAGGACACAGGGGTCGGTATCCCCGAGGACAAATACGAAGAGGTCCTGCGTCCGTTCACAAGGCTGGACGAAGCACGCAATCAGGATGCAGCCTCAGGCACAGGGCTGGGGCTGTCCATCGCGCTGGATATCGCACGTAGCCATGGCGGTGAACTGTCCTTGGGGAAGAGCGAGCGCCTCGGCGGTCTCAGGGCATCGATGACCATTCCGCGCTGATCAGTGATCTGTTAATGCCAGCCCAAGACGGCATTCTGACCGCGGTCTGAAATGTCTGGATCAGCGGGAAAACTTCGCCAGCAGGCGTGCCAGCGGATTGTCTGGCTTGGCCTCCTCCAGCACCTTCTCGACGCGTTTGGCGGCTTCTTTTTTCTTCCTCGATGCTGCCCGTGCTGCATAGGGCGCTGGCTTGCCGGTTCCCTTCTCAAGGCGATCCTGCGTCGTCTTTCGCTGTGGCTGCACCTCGATTGCAACGGCATTCTGGAACCCGGCGTCATCGCCCTGGACAAGCTTGGCGAAGCCGTCGGAGAACCCGGTCAACAGCGGACCCAGCCACGCCTCTTCCGCCTTGGCGAAATCGTGCAGAACATAGCCAGAGACCTTGTTCTTTTCGCCGGGGTGACCGATCCCAAGGCGCACACGAGCATAGTCAGCGCCAATATGGGCATGGATCGACCGCAACCCGTTGTGACCGGCATGGCCGCCGCCGGTCTTCACGCGGCACTTGCCGGGCGCAAGGTCCAGTTCGTCATGGACCACGATGACATCCTCCGGCCGGACCTTCAGAAAACGGCAAGCCTCCCCGACCGCGCGGCCGCTTTCATTCATGTAGGTCTGCGGCTTCAGCAGGACGACGCGTTTGCCGGCGATCCTGCCCTCGGCCATTTCAGACTGGAACTTCGACCGCCAGGCACCGAAGCCGTTGCGGCCGGATGCCTCGTCCAATGCCATGAAACCGATATTGTGCCGGTTCCGCGCGTAGGACGCGCCCGGGTTCCCGAGGCCGACAACCAATACAAGATCGCCGGTCGCGAACGTGGTCTTCTTTGCTTTGGGTGAGGGTCTTGGGGCAGACCCAGGTGCCGCTTCAGCTGTTGGTTTCGCGGATCCGGTTCGCTGCATCTTTGTCATAGGCGATGCCCTTGTCCTCAAGCAGCGTGTCCAGTTCGCCCGACATCGTCATCTCGGTGATGATGTCGCAGCCGCCGACGAATTCCTGCTTCACGTACAACTGCGGAGTGGTCGGCCAGTCCGAAAATTCCTTTACGCCCTGCCGGTGCTCGTCCGACTGTAGGATGTTGAAGTCAGCGAATTCCACGCCCATGTAATTCAGAATAGCGGCCACGCGGCTTGAAAATCCGCATTGCGGCATGCTTGCCGTGCCTTTCATGAACAGCACAAC
>JBCCMP010000195.1:0-9241 GCA_039026295.1 Pseudomonadota bacterium
CTCACCGGTTGAGGAATGGGATGCGGTGATCTGCACGTCCAAGGCTGTGCAGAGCGTCGTGGCGCATGAACTGGACGTCGCGGCCACCTACCTGACCCGCCGCTTCGCAGCGCGCCGCGTGCCGATGCCGCAATTGCCGATCATTCCTTTGGGCACCGATAGCGCGCGTTTTGCCCACGACCCGGCGGCGCGGACTCAATGGCGGCAGCAGTACGGGTTTGCTGACGACGACATTGCGATAATGACGATGGGCCGGTTGTCGGTCTTTGAAAAGATGCACCCGGCACCGCTTTTCCTCGCTTTGCAGCGGGCGGCAATGGAAACAGAGCGCAAGCTTCATCTGCTGATGGTGGGCTGGTTCGGTGACGAGAACACCGAAAAGCTGCACCGCGAAGCGGCCGCAGAACTGGCACCTGATGTCGATGTGATCTTTCCGGATGGGAAGGATCCCGATCTCAGATATTCGATCTGGTCGGCCGCCGATATCTTCGCCCTGCCGGTCGACAATATCCAGGAGACTTTCGGTCTGGCCCCGATCGAGGCGATGGCCGCCGGTTTGCCGGTCGTCTGTTCGGACTGGAACGGGTTCAAGGACACGGTTGTCGATGGAGAGACCGGATACCGAGTGCGCACGCTGATGAGCGCCCCCGGCATGGGAACCGAATCTGCCCACCGGTTTGAAGACGGCATGGACAACTACTTTCAGTATCTGGGGCTGTTACATCAGCGCACGCAGGTAGACGTGCCAGAGTTAGCCTCGGCTTTCGTTGCGCTGATCAACGACCCCGAAAAACGGGCGCGGATGGGTAAGGCCGCAGCGGAACGGGCACAGGCGATGTATGACTGGGCGGCGATCATTCCGCAGTATCAGGCGCTCTGGTCGGATCTGACGGCGCGTCGGCTGCGTGGTCAGCCCTCGTCGCCGCGTGAAACAGGAGAGCCAGCCAACCCGGCCTCCATCGATCCTTTTGTGCTGTATCAAAAGTATCCGACGGATCGCCTGCCGGTGACCGCGATCCTATCGGTAGAAAAAGCTGTCACCACCGATGATGTTGCCAGGATGGTGCACCTTACGGGTGCAGAGCAATTGAAACGCATGGTCGCGGGTGCCAATCAGATCGCAGCGGTTTGCGAGACGATCAATACGGATGGACCAATCCGTCTGGACACGCTGATCCAGAAGACCAAGCTGCGGCAGGATCTGGTCATGGCGTGCGTGCTTTGGATGGCCAAGTTCGACTTGGTACAGATCCGGGTCTAGGGTGCGACGATGATCATCCTGAATGCAGGCGTGCCCCGGTCGGGAACTGTTCTGGTCAACGCGATCGTTCGCGCGGTTCTGTCGGCGCAGGGGGCGGTTTCTCAACAGCTCAACCCGCATGCAAATGAATTGCCGCACCTGATCAGGCGCATCCAGACCGAGGGGGTTGATCGCCTGCGTAACTTCCTGGTGCACACGCACAGTTGGGATGACGAAACATCGGCAATGCTGCAGGCCTCTCGCCATCTGGTTGCTTTCGGGAACTATCGCGACCCAAGGGATGTGGCGGTCTCGCTGATGAAACTGCACGACCTGGACTTTGACATCGCTCTGGAGGCGACAGAGCGGTATTTCACCGGGTTCGGTCGCATGACGCGCGAGATCGATCTGATGGTTGTGCCCTATGAATTGCTGGTCGGCGGCAAAAGGGCGATGATCTTTCAGATCGCCAGTCATCTGGGTGTTTGGCTGACGCTGGAGCGCGTGGCCGCAATCGACGCAGAAACCTCGGTCGATCGGCACAAGGCGGTGATGGAGAAGGTGCAGTCCGGCGAGGGCGACAATCTGAAGACGCGGGAAAACCGGCACCGGACGCTTGTCGAGGATGGAACGACTTTGATCAATGACCGGCATATCCAGTCGGGTGCCCACGGTCGCTGGCGCACCGAGCTCTCCGCAGATCAGCAATCCGCCGCGCAAGAACGGTTTGCACCGCTGCTGAAGCGATACGGCTACACCGATTGAAAGCTTCTTCGCGCAACCGATGTCAAAGCGACACCTCCGGTCGTCGCTGAACAAGATTTGCCCCAAGAGAGGTGCTTCCCCTTCGCAGATCGTGAAGGGAAGGGGCGTCTTGATGGAGAGCGTGCGGCACCTTGGGACGGCGATGCTGGACTACCTGGCCATGCGCCCTCAGGCAGAGAAGTTCCTGGCACCGCTGCGTGAGACATTTCTTATGGGCACGCCCAAAGCAGTTCCACACGACGATCAAGCAACCAGAATTGCGTGCCAGTACACGATGGGTGCCGGGTCTGTGCGCAGCGATCCGCTGGTGCGGATGGTTCAGGCGGCGTTGCCGGATCTGTCATGGGGCACTGCCTATGATGGCGATCCCGCCGCAGGCGATGGCTTCGCTGAACGCGCTGCCGCCACTTTCGTCTTTGGTGGCAAGGGGCCTTTTGGTGCACGGGATGTCATGGCCGGCATCTTCGTGGTCGGGCCCCGTGTTCGTTATTTCGATCATGCGCACGGGCCGGAGGAGTTGTATCTGCCGATCGCGGGCCGCGCGCGGTACTGGTCTGCGTCAAAAGGCTGGCGGATGGCCGGTCCGGATGACGTGATCGTTCACGAACCCTGGGAATGGCATGCCATGGAGACGCAGGATGAACCTGTTCTGATCCTGTGGAGCTGGCTTGGAGCGAACACAATCGACGTCTGGCCGGATCTGCGCCCCAGTTTCGGTGATCAGCCGCTGCACTGAAGTTCGTTTGCTGCGATATCGGCTGTTTAGGCGAGCCGTGTGCTCTGATCACCGTGCGTTGACCTGGCGATGGGGTCCGTGGACCGCGAACGCCGATAGTGCCCTTCGTCACCCCGTGCAGGTTTCCTGGTTTAACCAGGCAAACCTGAGGTCTATGATATGCCTCATGGATCATCGCACCTTTTTGAAATCGCTGCGCAAGGAAGATCGCTTGAGGCTGACCGAGACGTCGGATCGCGCCGGGCTGTCGCATCTTGCCGGGCACCTTGCGGTAATTGCCTGCCTGGGAGGGCTGGTGGCGACAGAAGTCCCGGGCTGGCCGGTGCTGATGGTTCCATTGGGGATTGCGGTGATCTTCCTCTTCACGCTGCAACACGAGACCTGTCATCTGACACCGTTTCGGTCGCCGTGGCTGAACCGATGGGTCAGCGCCTTCTGCGGGGCAGTCATCCTGCTGCCGCCGGTGTGGTTCCGTTTCTTCCACATGGCCCACCACCGGCACACCCACGATCCGGACAAGGACCCGGAACTCGAGGGTGCGAAGCCCGAGACCCTGCGCGACTGGGTCTGGCACGTAAGCGGTGCCCGGGTCTGGATCAGTCAGGTCCGGACGATTTTGCGCAACGCGGCCGGTGGCTGCCGTGATCCCTACATTCCCAAGGGCAAGCAAACCGCCGTGCAACGCGAAGCCGTTCTGATGATTGTGCTCTACGCCGGGATCGCTGCCGCAAGCTTATGGGCCGGGTCCACACTGGCGCTTTGGCTGTGGATCGTGCCGCTGTTGCTGGGTCAACCTTTCCTGCGGCTTTACCTGCTGGCAGAGCATGGTCGCTGTCCGCATGTCGCCGACATGTTTCAAAACACCCGGACAACCTTCACCAATCGCCTTGTCCGGTTCTTTGCCTGGAATATGCCCTTCCACGCAGAACACCACGCGTGGCCGACTGTGCCGTTCCACCGTCTGCCAGAGCTGCACCTTCTGGTGCGTGCGCACCTTAAGTCGACGTCAAACGGCTATGTCGAGTTCAACCGCGATTACCTCGGCGACATGCAGCGTTAGGCCCGGTCAGAGAACGCTGACCTCGTCGCCCGGTCGTATCCGGCCGGACCGCATCACCTGCGCATAGACGCCAAAATCCATGTGGCCAAACTCTTCATGCAACAGCTTCGGCACATTGATATCGCGATGCCCGGTGTTCGGGTTCGCGGCGGTCGCGTTGCATCGCGTATCGCGCCCGGTGATTTTCAACCGGGTCTCGCCGATCTCGATCTCCTGACCGACCATCTCAAGCTCGGTGTAGGGCGGCAGACCGTCCAGCCAAAGGTTCATCCGGAAACGGATGTGCTGCAGGTCAACGCCGGCCTTTTCTGACAAAGCCCGCCGGGACGATTCCGAGGCAATGGAGATATGCGTGTCCTCGAAGTCCGTGAAGGCCACATCCGGGATCGTGTAGACCATGAACGGTGGTGTCCGCATCGTCCCGGCGCAGAGAGGTTCGATCCACTCGGACAACGCATCGTCGCCCTCGACCGACCCGATCTGGATGTCGATGTCCGGCCGGTCCGGGTGCGAAAGCGAAAGCATGTGGTTGCGCTCGGTAAAGGCGGTCTTGATCTGCGCAAAGCGCGGGCAATGGGTCTGGTTCACGAAGTTTTTCGGCGGTGCCCAGGATGTGATCCCGTCCGCATCGCCATGGGCCACGGCCCAGCGGCGGTCAAACGGCATGGCGTTGCCCTTCTTGAGATCAGCCTGATTGAGTTCTTCCGCGCCCAGCCCTTTGACGGGGTGACGGAAAATGTGGGCAAGAGTGGTCATGACGCCGTCCTGTCTGTCGTATCGTTAGCAACGATCGTAACAGGACGTGCCTGAATCACGAAGCCCGCGCTGTTCGGGGCGCGGGCTTTGATTTGTGATTTCGGCGATCAGGATTTTTGTTCGCCGGTCTTTCGTTTGAAGCTCGCCCTGATGTTCCCGAAGATATCCGGTTTCACGCCCTGACTTCGCATGATCAGGTACTGCTGGATGAAGGTGATGGTGTTGTTCGCCACCCAGTAGATCACCAGCCCTGCGGCGAAGGTGCCCAGCATGAACATGAAGACCCACGGCATCCACGCAAAGATCATCGCCTGCGTCGGATCGGTGGGGGCCGGGTTCAGTTTTTGCTGCAGCCACATGGTGATGCCCATCAGGATCGGATAGACGCCGATGGAGAAGATAACGAAGATGCTCTCCGGCCCCGGTGTGTCCCAGGGCAGGGCACCGAAGAGGTTCATGAAAGAGGTCGGGTCTGGTGCCGACAGATCCTGAATCCAGCCCACAAAGGGTGCGTGACGCATTTCGATGGTGACGAACAGCACCTTGTAGAGGCTGAAGAAGATCGGGATCTGCAACAGGATCGGCAGGCAGCCCGAGGCGGGGTTGACCTTTTCCTTCTTGTAAAGCGCCATCATTTCCTGCTGGAGCTTCTGGCGGTCGTCGCCGACGCGCTCCTTGATCTTCTCCATCTCGGGCTGAAGCTTTTTCATCTTGGACATCGAGACATATGACTTCCACGCCAGCGGGAAGAGGATTGTCTTGATGATCAGCGTCAGGGCGATGATGGCGAAGCCCATATTGCCGACATAACCCTGGACCCAGGCAAGCAATTGGAAGATCGGCTTGGTCAGAAAGTAGAACCAGCCCCAGTCGATCGCCTTGTGGAAATCGACGATGCCAAGGTTCTCTTCATAGTCCGTCAGCGTGTAGTACTCTTTCGCGCCCGCGAAGAGATTGGTTTCGATCTCTCCGCTGCCGGCTGGCGCGACGGTGATGACGCGCGACAGCATTAACGCCTGAAAAATCGGGCGCGGTCCGCGATCGACCACCTGATAGTAACCATCGAAACCCGTGCCCGCCTTTCCGACCAGGCTGGCCATCCAGTATTTGTCGGTAAAGCCGATCCATCCATTGTCGTTGACCGCCAGATGCTGGCGGCGCACGCGCGTATTCGGATCAGGCGCGATCTCCAGCAGATCGTCATAGTCGATCTCCTGCAACTCGCCGTCCACGACCGAGATGGGCCCCTCGTGCAGGATCCAGAGCGCGGTCGAAGACAGCCCCTCGGTCCGCGCGATGCGCCCGAAGCTGTAAAGCTCGAACTCCTGATCCGTGGTGTTCTCCACCGTCTGGCGGATGTTGAACATGTAGTTCTCGTCCAGCGTCACGGTGCGGCGAAAGATCAGTCCCGCTCCGTTGTCCCATTTCAGCGTGACTGGGGTTTGGGGCGTCAGGGCGCTGCCCTCCTCCAGCGTCCAGACCGTTTCCGCTCCGGGCAGCGGTGTCTCCGGGCTGTCGGCGGTCCGGCGCCAGCCATATTCGACGAAATAAGGTTCCACCGTCGCTTGCGGGTACAGCAGGTGGACCTTCTCGCCCTCGTCATTCAGGCGCACATTGTACTTTGTGAGTGACAGATCATCGATCCGTCCGCCCGCAAGTTGGAGGGACCCGATCAGGACATCCGAGCGGATCTCGATCCTGTTGGTCTCGGCAATCGCTTCTTCACGGCTCAAAACGCCGGTCTGCACCGGGCTGTCATCTTCGCCTACGGCGGGCAGCGGAACCTGCCCATCCTCCGTCACGACCGAGGGCTGTTCCTCTGGCGGCGGGGCGGGCGGGAAGATTGTGTACCAGCCGAACACGACCAGCATCGACAGCACGGCCGCAAGGATCAAATTTTTCGTTTGGTCGTCACCGCCCATGCGCCGCTCCAGGCTCGTTGGCGCCACCCGGCGCGAATAGCTCACATGGTCGGGGTTCAAGTGGTTTCAAGGGCGAAGGTCAAGGGGTTTTGCTGTCGCGACGCCGCTCTGGTTGCACAGGGCCCATGCGCTGAGCTATGCGCGGGAGCGAGACGGTTACCAGAGGGAGGATCCGCCATGGCATTCTACGAAGTGCGCCAATACGTCGTCCGGCCGGGCAAGATGGCCGAATGGCTGAAGATGTTCGACGAGGAAATCATACCGTTTCAGGTCGGAAAGGGAATGGTGATCACAGGCGTTTTCTCGGGCGAAGACGACGACAGCGTGTTCATCTGGCTGCGCCGATTCGAGTCAGAAGCTGATCGCGAGCGCCTGTATGAGGCCGTCTATCAGGACCCGTTCTGGACGGACGAAATGGCCCCGCGCATCGGTGCCTGCATAGATCGGGAACAGATCAAGGTGCAGCGGGTCGTCGCCTCGGGCCTGTCGATCCTTCAGTAAATCGCGTGCTCGGAACGTGCGGGCGGCGACATGATGCGCCGCGGGAGGAAAAGATGGCAGCGGTGCGCCGCTTCTACGCTTCACGGCGGAAGGAGTGGCGCTGATGAAACCGCTTGAGGGCGTTCGGGTGCTCGACCTGACCCATGTGCTGGCCGGGCCGTTCTGCACGTTCCAACTGGCGGTTCTGGGCGCAGACGTGATCAAGATCGAAGCGCCCGACCGGCCGGACATGACCCGGGTCGAAGGTGTCGTGCCCGAGTTGAACGCCGCGCATTACGGGACCTATTTCCTGGCGCAGAACGGCGGCAAGCGCGCACTGGCACTGGACCTGACCACCGAAGCCGGCAAGCAGGTGATGCGCGATCTGGTCAATGGGGCCGATGTTCTGGTGCAGAACTACGCCGGGGATGTTCTGGCGCGCCTCGGGTTCGGGGCAGAGGATTGCCATGCCATCAATCCACGTCTGATCTACTGCCAGCTGACCGGGTTCGGGCGCACCGGACCGAAGGCGGCGGATACGGCGTATGATATCGTCGTACAGGCCTATTCCGGCATCATGGCCGGGAACGTGTCGCACCCCGATGGCCCGCAACGGGTCGGCCCGCCGATGGTCGATTACGGAACCGGTGCCCAGGCGGCGCTGGCGGTTGTGGCTGCCGTCCTGCAACGGGAACGGACGGGCAAGGGGCAGGTGATCGACGTCTCGATGCTGGACTCGGCCATGATGCTGATGAGCGCAATGGTCACTGATTGCCTGACAGACGGAAAACGGCCCGAACCGCACGGCAACGCCCATGCGAAATACGCCGGATACAGGACGTTCGAGACAGCGGATGGCCTGTTGATGGTCGGCTGTTACACCAATGACCAATTGGCGCGCTTGCTGGACCATCTCTCCGAACCTGCCCGTGCAACTGAGGTGCGCGCAACGCCGCGGGCCGAGATTGCCGCGGCCATCGAAAAAGATGCGGCTCTTTTGCAGAAGCATTTTCTGGCACGTCCGGCGGTCGAATGGGAACACCGATTGAACGCAGTCCATGTCCCGGCGGCGCGCGTGCGGCATCTGGACGAGGCGTTGGCCGAGGCTCAGATAAAGGCGCGGGCAGGTATACAACCTGTGCCCGGTGCATCGGATGTCAGCGGCCCGCGGTCCTTGCCGGTCGCGGGATTTTCCTTTGCCCATGGCGGGCCGTCCCTGGACCGCGCGCCGCCACGGGTGGGCGAACAGTCCGACGAGATCCTCGCAGAGTTGGGATATTCCGATGAAAGGATCGGGGCGCTCAGGTCTGGGAAAGTGATCATGTGAGCCGTCCCGGACATTTGTCCCGGCGTCCTTGACGCATCTCCAATACTGCCGGACAAAATCCCAAAAACGATTACGTTCAGTTACGTTGGACTAAATTCAATTGACTTGCAGATTGACGGCGTTCAACTCTGTATTCCCGGGTAGTGAAGTTGTTCAGAAGGGTCGCTAAAATGCTTCGTTCCATTTGTTTTCTATCGGTTTTGACTTTGGCAGCCTGTGCGGATGCTCCGCAGTAAACGCCTACTGCGCAGGCGGTTTCAAAAAATGTCCACAGCTGGGTTATGAACCGGGTGAGTGATTACAAGCTGCAGGTTCGGAGCAAGGCATTGGCCATTTGCGTCAAATGGCCCGAGGCGCCGTCGGATCCAATCCTGATCAGAACTTTAGGCGGAAGCTGGACCGCCGACCAAAGCGATCGGAACTTCACGCCGGGCGAACTGATGCGCAACGCGATGCGCCAGTGCGAAGGTCGCCGCGCCGAGGGAAATTTGGATTGCACCTGCCAGCCAACAGACGCGTCCGCTTCAAACAAGCTGGTGGTTCCAGAGAGTGTGAGATCGACCGGGCACCGGATCGCAACGAGGCCCGGAAAGGCCTAGACCGGGCAGATCACGATTGTGCAGTTTCGACCGGGCCCTCTGGCCGCAGGGCCATGAAGTCAAACAGGCCTCCATCCACAAGATGGCTGGGCCGCACATTCCGCAGGGCCTTGAACATGACGGCCCGGCGGCCCGGGCTGTTGGCCTCCCACTGATCCAGCATCGCCTTGACCTGTGCGCGCTGCAGACCTTCCTGGCTGCCGCACAGATCGCAGGGGATGATCGGAAAGCCCATGGCGCGGGCGAAGCGGTCGCAATCTGCCTCGGTCACGTGTGCAAGGGGGCGAAGGACCGTCAGGTCGCCGTCTTCGTTTACCAGCTTCGGCGGCATCGCTGCCAGCCGACCGCCGTGAAAG
>JBCCMP010000196.1:0-9163 GCA_039026295.1 Pseudomonadota bacterium
CCGACCAATGATTACAAGAGCTTAGCTACACTCCGTTTCCAGACCCGCGCGTATACAGAGACGCGGATTGTCGTGCAAGCCGGTTTCAGTGCGCCGGTACGGGCTTTTAGCTTGCTCGAGAGTTGTGCCGCGACTATGGTCCGCCGCGCTTTGGGACGTAGCTCAATTGGTAGAGCACCGGTTTTTGGTACCGTAGGTTGGAGGTTCGAGTCCTCCCGTCCCAGCCAAGCAATCTGACAGAGCCTCTACGCGTGACAAACCAGCTTCAAGTCTGGTGCCGGGCTGGTCGAATCGATGAGCGATTACTAGTGTCTCGCCGACCGCTTCAGGGCGGCTTTCGACTTCTTGGGGGACGCTCTATGGAAATCCTGTCAGAGAACCGCGCCTTCGGCGGCGTTCAGGGTGTGTACACGCATGCGGCGGCGGCGACGAACTGCGACATGACATTCGCGGTCTACATGCCGCCCCGAGCCGAGAGCGAGAAGGTGCCGTGCCTCTGGTATCTGTCGGGCCTGACCTGCACGCACGAGAATGCCATGACGAAAGCGGGCGCGCAGGCGTTCGCGGCCGAGCATGGGCTGGCACTGATCTTTCCCGATACCTCTCCGCGGGGAGACATGGTCGCCGATGATGATGGCTATGATCTGGGCAAGGGTGCCGGGTTTTATGTCGATGCAACCGAACAGCCTTGGGCGCCGCACTTCCAGATGTATTCCTACATCGTCCAGGAGCTTCGAGCGGTCGTTTGCGAAGCGTTCGCTATAGATCCGGAGCGGCACGGTATCACCGGTCACTCGATGGGCGGTCACGGCGCTCTGACCATCGCGATGCGAAACCCCGACCTGTTCAAATCTGTGTCCGCGTTCGCGCCGATCTCTCATCCGGCGACGACCGAATGGGGCAGCAAGCAGCTTGGCGCCTATCTGGGCGATGACGAGGACACCTGGGCAGAGCATGACGCAACGATGCTGCTGCATTCAAGAGGCTGGGCGAGCGACATCCTGGTTGACCAGGGGGCGTCCGATCAGTTTCTGGACCTGCTGCGCCCTGAAGCCCTTTCAGCGGCCATGGCCGAAACACGGACGCCGGGGGAGTTTCGGATGCAGGCGGGTTATGATCACTCGTATTATTTCGTCTCGACCTTTATCGCCGACCATCTTTCGTGGCACGCGGAACGTCTGTGAATGATCTGGCGCGACCCGTTTCAAGTGCGACGCGAATCGCAGGATCGCGCGGTAAATTGATCCGGCGATTGCGGAACTAACAGCGGGATTTCTCTGTCGTCCGCGCTGCACAACCAGCCCTGTCTTGTATCCAATGCTCCAGCACGCTCCGCATCGGCAGCCGGGCCCCGAGCTGGCCCGCGAGGAGAAAGGTGCCGCCGAATTTGCGCTGAAGGTAAAGCACATCCATCGGCACGAGCGGGGGGATGAACCCATCCTCCGACAATGCGATCCCTGCCTTGTTCATTTTCTGGTTCAGTGACGGACTGGCAAAGTCGAACTCGTCCTCGGCCAGAACCTCTTCAAAGATCAGTGCGATCATGTCGACGATCGCGTCCTGATGCCGACGGGCAGTCGCTTCCGCAAAGAACCCGATATCCTGCGCCGCCGCGTGCAGGCCGGGCCGGTCGCCATCGATCCCGGCGCGCATCAGTCGCCTGTATTGTTCGGCGACTTCGTCCGAAAATGCCCGTGTCGCGCCGAAATCAAGCAGGACGATCTTGCCGGTTTCCGGGTCAAACCGGTAGTTGGCGTAGTTCGGATCGGTTTGCATCAGGCCGAAATCGAACAGCTCGCGCAGCAGAAGATCAATCATGTGGGCTGTGATCTCGTTGCGGCGCGCCTGATCCAGGGAAACAGCGTCTTCGATCGGCACCGACGGGACGTATGACATCGCCAGGATGTTCTGCGTCGTGTGATCCTCGTAAAGCTCTGGCAGTTCGAAGGCATCGCTGCCCGCAAGCAATCTGCGAAACTCCAGCAGGCACTGACCTTCACGGACATAGTCAGTCTCTTCGTGAAGTTGGCGCCGCGCCTCGGTCAGATAGGGCGCAAGGTCAAACCCCTTTGGCACCAGACCCGTCATCTTGATCAGCGACCCGACGTTCGCAACGTCGCTGTCGATACTGCGTGCAACGCCCGGGTATTGCACCTTGATCGCCATGTCCCGGCCGTCATGGGCCATGGCACGGTGCACCTGACCGATCGAAGCGGCGGCAATCGGGTGAACATCGAAACTCTTGAACTTGCGCAGCCAGCCGTCCCCCCACGCCTGGGTGAGGACGGTTTTCAGTTGCCTTGGCGGCATGTAGTCGGCGTTCGCCCGCAGGCGCGCCATGATTGCGGAAAGCTCGGGCGGCAGGACATCGCCGGTATCCATGGACAGCAACTGGCCGATTTTCATGGCAGCCCCGCGCATCCGCGCCAGCTCGTTGGCGATGCGGTGGACATTGCCGGGCGTCAGCAACAGGTCCTGAAAACCCGGGCGTTCGCCCCGCGCCACCTGCCTGAGGCCCGACAGCGCCATGTTTCCAGCGACGCCGGTCGCCATAGATCCAAGCCGTGCCAGCCGCGAGATGCGCCCGGACGGGACAGTTACTGCTTTCGAGGTGTTCTGGAAGGATGTCATTCACACGGCCCTTGTCGCCCGGCGAAAGATAGTGCGCGGGCCTTTCAGTCAAATAAGCTCGACGCGCCAATGCGGGTTATTCGCCGGTTCGCAGTGACGTTCTGACGCGTGCGTCATCCACCTGATCGGCGTTGCCGTATTCTTCGCAGGTATGTCCGGCAGGTATGTCCGGCAGGTATGTTCGGATTGAATGAAAGATCTGTTGCTCATGCGCGCCGCTGCGATTGAAAAACTCGAAGCCTTCGCCCCCAGGATGGGGCGACGATACGCGTCAGGCCGAAATTATGACCATGGGCCGGGCCGACACAACGCCGTCTCTGTCCTGTCGCCCTACGTCCGGCGCCGGATCGTGACCGAAGAAGAGTTGGTGCGCGCAGCGGTAAGCCACCACGGACCGGACGGCGCGGAAAAGTTCATTCAAGAGGTCGTCTGGCGCGGCTATTTCAAAGGCTGGCTGGAACGGCGGCCCGGCATCTGGACGGGATATCGCAACGGTGTGGTTGCGGACCGCGCAGCTCTCGAGGCGGACCGCCGTCTTTGCAAACGGGTTGCCGCGGCAGAGGATGGCGCAACCGGGCTCGACTGCTTCGATGCATGGGTCCAGGAACTGGTCGAGACCGGATATTTGCACAACCACGCCCGGATGTGGTTTGCCTCGATCTGGATCTTCACGCTCGGGCTTCCTTGGCGTCTGGGGGCAGACTTCTTCCTGCGCCATCTTCTGGACGGTGATCCGGCATCGAATACGCTGGGCTGGCGCTGGGTTGCTGGTCTGCACACCCGCGGCAAGGCCTACGAGGCAAAGGCCTGGAACATTGCCAAGTTCACCAATCAGCGGTTCACGCCGCGCGATACGGACCTTGCGGACGACATCGAGCCGTTGCAGGCGACCGAGCCGGAGGGGCTGCCGCCGGTCTCTCCTCTCCGCGATGTTCACGCGCCTGAGCCAGGCGTGCCGACCGCGCTGCTGATCACGGAAGAGGATTGCTGCCTCGATGCGTTCAATCCCGCTGATCTTGACCTGTGCGCGACCGCGACACTGGCGGCAAGCCGCCTCAGATCGGATCTGCCGACCGCAACCGGCGTAGAGCGCTTCGAAACAGAGGCATTGGCCGACGCGGCGGCGCGGCTGGATCTGACAGCAGAGACACTGTCTGCGGGCAAACCCTCAGATCTTGCCGCGTGGGCGCAAAGGCAGGGTGCACGGCAGATTGCGACCGCATACATCCCGCAGGGACCGTTGCGCGACTGGTTCGACCAGGCGGAACTGACCTTACAGGCTGCCGGAATTGCACTGACCGAATGGCGTCGACCGTGGGACGAATTGATCTGGCGCCATGCATCGGCGGGCTTTTTCAAGGTCAAGAAACAGATCCCTGACATTCTGGACCGCATGGAGATCGCATGACAGCGCCCAGAACAGTGATCATCGGCGCGGGCATGGCCGGTCTGGCATGCGCGCGGCGTCTGGCAGACGCCGGAGAGACGGTTGAGATACTGGACAAAGGCAGAGGCATCGGCGGGCGTTTGGCCACACGGCGCACCGCGGATGGCTGGCAGTTCGATCACGGGGCTCAATATGCTTCTCCAAATGGCGTGGATTTCAAGACGGTGCTTGAAGCTGCACGGGATGCCGGTGCGGTCGATCTATGGGAAGGCGGTTCCGGAGAAGAACACTTTGTCGGTGTTCCCGGGATGAGCGCCATGGCCAAGTATCTCGCGAAGGGGCTCGACATTCACCAAATGGAAGAGGTCAGGACCCTGTCGCCGGTCAATGACCACTGGGCCGTCAACACCGAAACGGCGGAGAGGACGGCCGACCGCGTGGTCATGACGGTGCCCGCGCCCCAGGCGGCAAAACTGCTGGGTCCGGCCCATCCGCTTTCTGCCCGACTTGGCCACGTGAAAATGGCGCCGTGCCTGACCCTGATGGCAGCATTCGGCGACGCAGCGCCCGTGCCGTTCGCTCAGCGGCGCGATGCGTCTGATGATCTCTCATGGATTGCCTGCAACAGCGACAAACCGGGCAGGCCCGGTCCCGGCTGCTGGATTGCGCAGGCGGGGGTTGCCTGGAGCGAGAAACATCTGGAGCTTGAGCGCGATGATATTGCCGCGCTGATGTTGCCAATGCTGTGTGACCGGATAGGTGCAGATCCTGCGTCCGCCCTATTTGCAGCGGCGCATCGCTGGCGCTACGCCCATGTGGCAACGCCCCTTGGCGCGCCTTTCTTGAAGGATGAAAACGGTTCGCTTTGGCTTGGCGGTGACTGGTGTCTGGGACCCCGGGTTGAAGCGGCATGGGACAGCGGGACCGCCATCGCCAATGACATTCTGGGCCATTCATGACTTGGACGGACCCACGCATCGCCCGGCTTTGGGCGCTGGTCGCCGGGGTTTTCTCGCCGCCGCGAGGGGCAGGTCGCATTGCCCTGGCCATCGGGATGGGCGTCACCTGCCACCTGATTTTCACCGGCGCGGTGCTCGCCATGATGGCCGCCATGTTTTTCGGGATGAGCGAGAGCTTCGGTACCGTCCCATGGCCCTGGGCGGGCTTCGTCAATGCGCTGTTGATCATCCAGTTCCCGCTTGCGCACTCTCTCCTGTTGACCGGGCCGGGCGGACGGCTACTGGCGCGCCTGATCCCGGGGCCCCACGGCGCGACCCTGTCAACGACCACATTCGCCATCATCGCTTCGGTGCAGTTGTTCCTTCTGTTCGCATTCTGGACGCCATCGGGCATCATTTGGTGGCAGGCAGAGGGTCTGCTGTTCTGGGTCATCTGTGCCGCCTATGCCGCTTCCTGGCTGCTGCTGGCCAAGGCGAGTTTCGATGCAGGCGCGGAAGTGCAGTCAGGAGCGCTGGGCTGGATGTCGCTGATGGCGCGCGTTCGGCCAATCTTCCCCGATATGCCGACAGAGGGGCTGTTCCGGGTGATCCGCCAGCCGATCTATGTCTCGTTCGCGCTGACATTGTGGACTGTGCCGGTATGGACGCCTGACCAGTTGGCACTGGCGATCAGTTACACGGCCTACTGCCTCTTGGCACCGCGCCTGAAAGAGCGCCGATTTGCCGCCCGGTATGGCGAGCGTTTCAATCGCTATCGCAAGACGGTGCCCTACATAGTGCCGCGAGCGGGCGACGTGTCGCCTCGCCTGAAAAATCAACGTCTGGACCCCTGATCAGACGCTCGGAACAGGAGGCAGAGCAATGGAAACCATGGCCTTGCTGGCAACCGCACTGCTGTTCGGCGGCATGGTGCTTTATTCGTTCGGCTTCGCCGCGTTCATCTTCACGGCGCTGCCGGTCGAGGTGGCCGGCCCGACGATCCGCCGCGCTTTCCCTCATTTCTATCTGTTCGTGATCGCCGCTTCTGTCGTGGCCGCGCTGCCGCTGGCGATGGTCGACCCGGTGGCTGCGATTATTCTGGCAGCAGTCGCGCTGACGACCGTTCCGACGCGGCAGATCCTGATGCCCGCTATTAACGCAGCGACCGATGCCGGTCAGAAACGGCGCTTCGGCATCCTGCATACGGTGTCGGTGGTCATTACCCTTGCACATATCGTCGCTGTGGCAGTCGTCCTGGCGCGGTTCCTTTGATGACGGCCGCGTCGCTCCCCGCTGAAGATGTGCAAACCTATCCGCGCCCGGCCGTGGCCGAACCTATGGCGCATCGGGTCGAAATTTTCCTCGGGGGCAAGCTGATTGCCGATACCGAGCGCGCCATGCGCGTTCTCGAGACGCATCACGCGCCGACCTATTACATTCCGCCGGATGATGTGGACGCGGATCTTTCCGCGCTGCCCGGGCAGAGTTTCTGCGAGTGGAAAGGCATGGCCCGTTACTTCGATGTCGCGGCAAATGGGCAGACTGCGGCTCGCGCGGCCTGGACCTATGTAAACCCGACAGCGGGGTTCATTGGCATCGCCGGATATCTGGCCTTCTATGCGAGCAAGATGGAGCTTTGCCGTGTCGGCGGGGTCGAGGTCGAGCCGCAACCGGGCGACTTTTATGGCGGATGGATCACACCGAACCTGACCGGCATCGTAAAGGGCGGCCCGGGAACAGAGCACTGGTGACGGGCCTTTCCGATTGCCGCCGATGTGAGGTCAGCGAACTGTCAGCAGCACCGGGATGAGCCTCAGCTCTTCATCCACCAGTGCCGCGCCCGGCAACAACCGGTGCGCGCCGCGACAACTCAGCGATCCACCTGTCGAGCCGTTCGGCATTCACACCCAGATCGCTGTAGCCGTATACCGAACGGGAGTAGATGATAAGCGATGCACGCTGACCCGCATCTCCTGCGCCAAGGTCGATGGTCTTTACCGAGATCACATCCGGAAAACCCAGCAGTGCAGAGCGCTGGACATAGGCGCCCGACGGCGTTTCCGACGTCCATTCCGGGTCCACGGCAATCACAGTCTCATCCGCCAGAGCAATGGCATCCAGATAGGCGAGCAGTTCTGACGGCCCAGTCGCAAAGACCGGCACGTCATGCGTGGGCAGAGCTGCAGTCTGTGCCTCCCGCGGTGCACCCAGCGCCCAGTTTGGCGATGATGGCGGTTCAACGCTGACGGGATCAGTTGACGACAAAGTAGGGCCGCCACCTGAGCAAGCGCCCAGAAGCCCGGTCAGCATGAAGATTGCAATCCAGCGCATGTCGACGGTCCTCCCTGACACAGAACCTAACTGCCGTCCGAAGGCACCGCAAACATCAGCAGGTCGCATTTGCGTGAGCAGATGTGGTCACGTTCCCCTGCCTAATGCACGGTCGCTCAGGAAAGTTTCGATCGCAGCGATCAGCACCGCGGCCTCGGCCTCGTCGAGGTCGAGCCCGAAACCATGGGTCCGGTGCCCGCAATCGAATTTGACGATTTCCTCGCCTTTGCCGAACAGAACGCCCCAGATCATCCACTCGATCAGCAGCCGATCCGAATTCGGTTTTTGAATTCTGATGCGCGAAACATCTGTGACCGGGTAGGATGCGGTCCGCCTCCAAAAGAGCGAGCTGATCGTGACGGACATTTCATCTCGCCTGAAGTGAACGCATTCGGTTCCGTAGATTTGCCAATCCAATACCGAACCGACCACCCAAAGGGGGAAGCTCCATGCAAGAAACGCAACGAGCAGATAAAGTGGAACCGGATCGCCGCGTCCGATGTCGAGGAACAGACCGACGATCAGGAGCACGCCGCCGATGATCCACGATGACATCCAGACGCTTCTGAAGATCAGAAGCATCCAGTTTCGCTTTGCCGGGATATCAATCCAGAGGTTGTCTTCGTCCTTGCGGACAGTCGCGCGCCCGCTTCCGGGTGGCAGTGCGTTCATATGCCAGCTTTCGGCAACTGGCAGGCCATATTCGCCCTCATGAATTAGATATGGTGGCGCACGAAGCCGACTTCAATTCAGCGCCCTTCCTTAAAAAAGGCGCAACCGGCATAGGAAGCGCAGGCTGATTCCACACAGCGGAACCAATCCGCGGAATGGCTCTGGATTCAGGTGGCTGCGCCATTGCACGCCCCTGAAACGGTCCCTATATACCCGCGCGAGGCCCTCCGTCACAGATCCGTGACAGTCTGGGGCACAGCACATCAATGGGATAGGACGTCAGGGGCCATGCGTGGACCTGATGCCTGCATCGCCAGAAGGAAGACAATATGTCGAAAGTCATCGGTATCGACCTCGGCACCACGAACTCGTGCGTTGCCATCATGGACGGGGCTACCCCCAAAGTCGTGGAGAACGCCGAAGGCGCGCGCACCACGCCTTCGATGGTCGCCTTCGCGCAGGACGGCGAGCGGCTGGTTGGCCAGCCCGCCAAACGTCAGGCCGTCACGAACCCGGAAAATACGCTTTTCGCGGTCAAACGGCTTATCGGACGGCGTTACGACGATCCTACCGTTGAAAAAGACAAAGGCATGGTCCCCTTCAACATCGTCGAAGGCAAGAACGGCGATGCCTGGGTCGAAGCACAGGGCGAGAAATATTCGCCCAGCCAGGTCTCGGCATTCATCCTGCAGAAAATGAAAGAAACCGCCGAAGCCTATCTGGGCGAGGACGTTACTCAGGCGGTCATCACGGTGCCTGCCTACTTCAACGACGCACAGCGGCAGGCCACCAAGGATGCCGGCAAAATCGCCGGCCTGGAAGTGCTGCGCATCATCAACGAGCCGACGGCGGCTGCGCTGGCCTATGGCCTGGACAAGGACACGACGAAGACCATCGCGGTCTATGACCTGGGCGGCGGCACCTTCGACGTGTCGATCCTGGAAATCGGCGACGGCGTTTTCGAGGTGAAGTCCACCAACGGGGACACCTTCCTCGGCGGCGAAGATTTCGACATCACGATCCTCGAGATCGACGACGGCCTCTTCGAGGTGAAGTCCACCAACGGCGACACGTTCCTCGGCGGTGAAGACTTCGACATGCGCATCGTCACCTACCTGGCCGACGAGTTCAAAAAGGAACACGGTGTCGACCTGACCAAGGACAAGATGGCGCTGCAGCGGCTCAAGGAGGCGGCGGAGAAGGC
>JBCCMP010000197.1:0-9145 GCA_039026295.1 Pseudomonadota bacterium
GCTGGACCCGCGCAATGCGCTGATCCGGCAGATGGAGCGCGCCGCGGCGATGGGTTTCGAGGTGAATGTCGGGACCGAGGCCGTAGACGGCAATGCCGCTGTCGCGCGGTTTCCGGGTTTCCGGATCCAGCAGGTAAAACTCGACCTCGGTCCCGACATTCACCTCGAAACCCATCGCCGCGGCGCGCTCCATCTGCCGGATCAGCGCATTGCGCGGGTCCAGCGGCACGGGTTTGTGGTCCATTCCTTCGGCACGGGCCATGCACATGGCAACGCCCGGTTCCCACGGGATCGTCACAGGCTGGGAGATTGGGAACAGGTGGCAGTCGGGATAGCCGTTGTCGAAGTTGACATAGGGCGTGTCCCAGACATCGCTGGTCATGTCGATGGCGAAGAGTGCGATCGACAGGGCGTTGCCGTTTTCGCAGACCGTTTCCCAGTGCGTCGCAGGAATGCGCTTGCCCCGCATGATCCCGTTCAGGTCACCGGCCCCCAGCACGACCGTATGCGTGCCCTCTGGCAAGCTTAAATCGGTTGTCGTCATCGCCTGATCCCTCCTGTCCAATTGGCGTTTCCAGGATGTTGGGCCAATTGGCCGGGCTTTCCTAAGCAGCTTGGGACCGTTTCCGGGCGCAATCCCTGTCGTTTCAGCGTGTCGTAACGGTGCTTGCCGTCCAATCGTATTCTGTATACAGTATCCAGCATACATACAGCGCGCAAGAGGAAACTGCATGCCCAGATCAGAGGTCATTGTCGTCGGCGCGGGAATCGCCGGGGCCTCGACCGCATTGTCGCTGGTGCGCCGGGGCGCGTCGGTGACACTGATCGACCGCTGGGAGCCGGGGCATGCGAGGGCATCCTCGACCGATTACAATCGGGTTGCGCGATCGATTTCCGGGCGTGATGAGTTCTACACGTCGTGGTTTCGCGACGCCCGGCTGCGCTGGATGGAACTGGAGGCGGAGACAGGGCAGAAGCTCTATTACGAGAACGGCGCTCTGATCCTGGCAACGGAAGGCCATTGTCATTGGGAGGACGCGACGCCTGCGACCTTTGACAAGGTCGGGGTGCCCTATCTGCGTTTTGCCGCGGACGACATCCGCCATCACTTCCCGCAGTTCAGGACTGACGATATCGCCTATGCGCTGTACGAGCCTGAGGCCGGAATGGTCATGGCACATCGCGGTGTGATCACCACGGTGCAGAGGTTCGAAGAACTGGGCGGCGAAATGAAGCGCGGTCTCGTCACCACGGACGAGCATGAACGCCTGATGCTGGATGGCAAACCGCTGGAGGCGGACATTCTGGTCGTGGCCACCGGGCCCTGGATGGCGGAGATGTATCCCCGGACCATCGCGCCGATATCGGTTATCATGGGGATCAACGTTCTCTACACGTCCACGCCAGATGGTTCGGACATGTTCGACCACACACGGATGCCCTGCTGGATCGACCACGGGCAGGGCTCGTTCGGCCTGCCGTCCTCTGAAGGGTCCGGCGTGAAGGCCGCTGTCGTGATCCCCAATGAACCTATCGACATCAACAATGATGAACGCCTGATCCGGCGGGAAAGCCTGAACAAGACCCGCAGCTACATTCGTCACCGGTTGCCGGGACTGGTCGGCGAGCGGGTGGTCGATTCCAAGTTCAATCAGGTCATCATCACCCCGGACACGCATTTTGTGATCGACTGGCATCCGGAGCACGAGAACGTCTTGTTCGCGGGCGGCTGCTCGGGCCACCTTTACAAGCACGGCCCCACTTTCGGCGATTTCGCCGCGGGGGTGGCGATGAAGGAATACGGAACCGCAGACCGGTTCAAGGTCGCGGGACGGCGCAAGCTGAGCCCGGAGGAAAGCCCTTCGGGCCGATAACCCAGGACCGCTGCAACCTGGCCATCTCGAAAACCGCGGGTTTTGGCGCGCAGCCGCGATTGCTGTAGGATTGGCATCGGTGGTTTGCCGAGGGGGCCTGATGCTTGCGCGTTTGATCACGCTGGGACTTTTGCTGCTTTGGGTTATCGCGGTGGCGTTGTCTTACGCTCTCTCCACCGCATTGGATGGGCCGCGCAATCTGGAAACCGGGTTCAAGCGGCTGGACACCTTGCTGCTGTGGCAGGCGGTGGCTTTCGTCATCGCGCTGGCTGCAATGGTGGCGGCTTGGGCCGGGCGCCCCAGGCCCCGCATCGTGAGGCTGTTGGGTTTTGCGCCGATCACGCTGACCGCTGTAGCAATCCTGGCGTTGGTCGTGGTCCTGTCGCTTGAGCCTCAATCTCTGACCGGACCAAGCGCGGTAGGCGGTGCGGTGCCGACTGCCCCGGCACCCGATCTTTCCGTACCGTCGTCAGACGGGTCCTGAAGGGCAGCCCCGACCAGCCCGGTTGCTTGCGGGCTGCGGCGTCCTACTCGGCCAGAAGGTATGTCTCCGGCCTGCGGTCGCGGAACAGACCCCACGCGGCGCGGGTCCGGCGAATGGCCGCCAGATCATAGGTGGCCACGGCGATGCCTTCCGCGTCGCCAAGCTCTGCGACGATCTCTCCGGTCTCGTCCGCGAGGAAGCTGCCGCCATAGAATGTCAGACCATCCCCGACGGTCTCCGATCCGACCCGGTTGCTGGCACCCAACGGGCACATGTTGGCCCCGGCATGGCCCTGCATCACGCGCCGCCAATGGGGCAGCGAGTTAATCGAAGCATCCTGCGGTTCGGACCCGATCGCCGTTGGATAGAGCAGCACGTCCGCCCCCATCAACGCCATCGACCGCGCGGCTTCCGGGAACCACTGGTCCCAGCAGATGCCGACGCCGATGCGGCCCGCGATCGTGTCCCATACCCGGAAGCCGGTATCCCCGGGCGTGAAGTAAAATTTTTCCTGATAGCCGGGGCCATCCGGGATATGGGTCTTTCGATAGGGCCCCAGAACCGATCCGTCCCCGTCGGCTATGGCAATGGAGTTGAAGAACTGCCGCTCTGTCCGTTCGAAAAAGCTGATCGGCAGCACGACGTTCAGTTCCTGGGCCAGCGCGGCGAAGTGGGCAATCAGAGGGTTATCTTTAAAGGGCTGCGCCAGATCGAAATAGTCCGGGTTCTGATCGGCACAGAAATAGGGTGTTTCAAAGAGTTCCTGCAGCAGGATCAGCCCGGCGCCCTGTCCGGCTGCTTCCCGCACCAGGGCTTCCGCCCGGGCGATGTTTGCCGCGCGGTCCCAGGTGCACCTCATCTGGGATATGGCGACAGTCAGCGTCACGGGCCGATGCCGGTGTGGATCTTCGATATCGCACGGTAATCGGCGAACTGGGAAGAGGCCGGGGCCTCCAGACCCGGATCGTCAAGTGCCGGCAGGTCCGCATGGATCAGGCCCGTTTCTTCGCCCATCGCCGCCAGGGCGCGGCCATCCGGCCCGGCGATAAGGGATCTTCCTGTATAGGTCAGGTCGCCTTCCGTCCCGGTGTAGTTGGCATAGACAATGGTCAAGCCGCTCTCCAGCGCGCGGGCCGGAACGGTGACTTCGTTCACATTGGTGAAGGGCTGCATATTGGCGGTCGGGACCAGAAGCGCTTCGGCCCCGCTTCGCGCAAGGGCGCGCGTGTGTTCCGGAAACTCGACATCGTAGCAGATGATCAGGCCGAGCTTGCGGCCTTCGAATTCGAACAGGGTCAGGGCATCGCCGGGGTCGTAAAGCGCGGCTTCGCGTGCACCCCACAGTTGGACCTTGCGATAGGCCGCGATGACATCGCCGCTGCGGTCATAGACCGAGGCGGCGTTCCAGGTCTTCTCGCCGTACTCTGCCAGGCCGAGGGTGAGCCCGATCCCGCGCCGGGCCACAAGTTCCGGCACTTTTGCCAGAGCCGCGGCAAATCCATCGGGCGCGGGGAGGATTTCGGCGTTGTAGCCCGGCAGGAACACCTCTGGCAGAACCAGCATGTCCACGGCTGCGCCTTTCGCCCGGTCCAGTGCCCGGTCAAGCACGGCCAGCGCAGCATCCAGATCACCTTCCGGCGACCGGCATTGATAGAGGCCGAGGCGCATCAGAGACCGTCCGCTTCCCGGAGCATCACCACCAGCGTACAGCCGTTTTTAGAGGTCGAGTTGTGTCTGGTGCCCGAGCGCAAACAGACCAGATCGCCGGGTTTGTATTCGTATCCGTCGTGGTCGGTCAGGTCGCCCTCGATCAGAAAGAACTCTTCATCGCCGCAATGCGTGTGCGCCTCGGTCGTCTGTCCCGCGGCCATGCGGTAGATGTGAAATCCATAGCCGGTGCGCCCGCCATTGGCTTGCAGAACTTCGCCGTCATTCCGGCCGTCTTCGGTGAGGAACGGGACGAAGGTGCCATCGGAAATGTTCACGACATGGCGGTCTGCGGATTTGATGGGATCCATGGGCCGTCCTCCATTCTATTCCATCTGTCCTGGTTTCTTGAGGGGCAGCTTCAATCTGCGCACCCAGCCCGGAGTCAAGGCACGCAGTGCTGCAGGGCAGAGCCCGTGCGTTCCCCGGGCGGGCTCTATGTGGACCTTCGCGCGTGGCTTAGGCGGAGCGGGGGCGTCACCATAAAGTGCAGACCATCACAGTCGCAGAGCCCACCCACGGCCGGGCTCTGCCCTCTGTTGCCCTCTATGCCGATTACTGCTTCAGCCGGGTCCAGATCTGATCGTAGACCTTCTGGGTCGCCTCGTCGCAGACCTGCACGAACGTCCCGGCCGGCGCATCGGCGGGCGGGTTCTGTTCCGGTGAGGTCTGCAGCTCGGGGTCCAGCAGCGGGCCCACGCCCTTCACGCCAGCCGTGTACCGGGCGAAGTTGGTGACGGCGGCGGCGTTCTCCGGCTCCAGCAGGAAGTCCATGAACTTGATCGCAGCTCCGCGGTTCGGCGCGTCCTTCAGCAAGACGACGTTGTCCATCCAGACAATGTAACCCTGTTTCGGGTAGGAATATTCGACATTGGCGCCTTCCAGGCGTGCCTTCTGGCCGAACCCGTTCCAGATCATGCCGACGGCCGCGTCGCCCGATACCAGCACGTCTTTCGCGCCATCCGAGTTGAAGGATGCCCAGTTCGCCTTGGCACCCTGCACCAGCTCGTCGAGCGCCTTCAGCTGATCCCGGTCGGTCGAGCACTGCGGAATTCCGAGATGGATCGAGGCGAAAACCAGGGTTTCACCCGCGGTGTCCAGAACGTTGATCTTGCCCTTCAGCGCCTCCGGCGGGTTGAAGATCATGTCGGTGGTGCGGATGTCACCGTCGAAGGCATCTCTGTTGACCATGAAGCTGGTGGAGCCCCACTGATAGGGGATCGAGTGTTTGCGGCCGCTGTCGAAGTCGACATTCAGCCACTGGTCCTCGACATTTCCGATGTTCTTCAACTCGCCGTCGGCGATCGTGTCCAGCATCCCCTCGTTCGCCATGATCGAGACCATGTAATCGCCCGGCACCGCAACGTCGTAGGATCCCAGCTTCCCGGCCTTCAGGTTGGCCAGCAGCGTCTCGTTGGAATCGTAGGTGTCCATGACGACCTCGATCCCGGTCTCGGCGGTGAATTTGTCCAGCAGCTCCTGCGGGATGTACTCGAACCAATGGTAGATCGAGAGTTTGTCTGCAGACGCAGCGCCTGTGGTCAGCATCAGCGCCGCGGTCGCCGCGCCCAGATGTTTCAGGAATTTCATGTGGTCTCTCCTCTGTCGATCAGGTTTTCGTTCTGGCCTGTCCCGACCGCCCGATGATGTAAGACAGGGTGACGATCAGGATGGAAAACAGCAAGAGCAGAGTCGACAGCGCCATGATGTTCGGCTTGATGCCCTGCTTGACCGCGCCGAAGATCGCCGTTGGCAGCGTCTCGACGCCCGCGCCTTTGACGAAATTGGTGATGATGAAATCGTCCAGACTGATGATGAAGGCGAGAAGAAATCCGGATAGGATCCCCGGCGCCATGATCGGCATCAGCACGTGGCGAAAGGCCTGCCAGCGGCTGGCATAGAGGTCCTGTGCCGCTTCTTCGAAACTTGCCTCTATCCCCTGAAGTCTTGCCGCGATGGGCAGATAGGCGAACGGGATGCAGAAGACGATGTGAGCAACCAGGATCGAAAGATAGCCAAGTGTAAATCCGATGGTGGAGAAGAAGATCAGCGTGGCCACCGCGGTGACGATCTCCGGCACCATGATCGGCATCGAAAGCAGCGCGAAGCTGCCCGCCTTGCCCCGGAAATTGCCGCCCCGAACCATGCCGATGGCCGCCGCCGTGGCAATGATAGTCGCCGCTGTCGCCGCCATGATGGCGATGGTGAAGGAGTTCCACGCGGCCGCCTGAAACTTCGCAGACTCCACCCCGAAAAAGACCTCTTGGTACCAGCGCAGCGAAACGCCCGCGAACCTGGTGACAGAGACGCTGTCATTGAAGGAGTAGACCGCGACCACAATCAGGGGCGCGTAGAGGATGAAAAGGCAGCCCAGCGTGACGGCCAGGAAGCCCGGGTAGCGGCGTAGATCCAGCACCTGGCGCATCACACCTGCTCCTTCGCCTGATTTCGGGCGTAAAAGAACAGAACGATCAGCACCATGGACAACAGGATCATCGAAGCTGCTGCCCCGAACGGCCAGTTCCCGGCCTGTCCTTTGAACTGCTCTTCAATCAACGAGCCGATCATGAAGTTCTTCGCCCCGCCCAGAAGGTCAGGGGCCAGGAACGCCCCGAGAGAGGGGACGAACACCAGAATACAGCCCGCCACGATCCCCGGCATCACCACCGGAATTACAATCCGCCTGAGGATGATCCAGCGGGATGCGTAAAGGTCTGCCGCAGCCTCGGACAGCGCGAAGTTGTACCGCTCCACCGCCGCATAGATCGGCAGAACCATGAAGGGCAGGTAGGAATAGAAAAGCCCAAGCTGCACGGCGAGGTCGGTGTTGATGATTTCCAGCGGCGTATCGATTATGCCTATCGCCAGCAGCCCCTCGTTCAGGGGTCCGTTTTCCCGGATCAGAAATTTCATCGACATGGTGCGGATCAGAAGGTTCACCCAATAGGGCACCGTTACCAGAAAGAGCCATATGGACCGCGTGTGTGCGGGGCGGGTCGCGATGTACCACGCCGTTGGAAATCCGATCAGCAGACACAGCACGGTCGCAACAGCCGCCTGCAGGATCGAGCGTGCGAAGATGGTGATGTAGGTCCATTGAATGGTCGGGGGATCGTCGCCGAAAAGGCCGCGATCGAACAGAAACTGATCATAGGCGGCCAGCGTGAAGTCCCAGATGACGCCGCCGCGAAATTCCTTGGTCAGGAAGGAATAAACGGCCATCAGAGCGACCGGCAGTAGCAGGAAGAAGCCTATTACCAGCCAGGACGGCAGCAGCAGCCAGAGCCGGGCAGGCATGAATGTCGAGGATACCGTTCTGCCGCCGATGCCTGCAGCCATGGCGCGCTAGTCCACCAGAAACCGGGCAACGCCCGGGGCGATGGAGAGATGGACCGCCGCACCCGACTTTGGCCGGGCCGCGCCGTCAAGGCTGTTCTGCATCCGGGTTCGCAGCATCGAGCCACCCCCGATATCGGCGAGCGCCTGCGTATCGGTGCCCAGATAGACGGTTCCCTGAAGGGTGGCGGGCAACGAATTTTGGTCCGGCGCGTCCAGAAGCGCCACGCGTTCGGGACGGATTGCCAGCCAGCCGTTCTGGCCCGCGCTGACAGGCTGCGCCGCCGTCGCGGTCATACGGGCATCGCCGACACGGCAGGTCACATCCGGGCCATCCACCGCCTCTGCGACGACTTCCAGAAGATTGATGTCGCCTATGAAGTCGGCGACGAAGCGGTTCACCGGGTGCTCGTAGATGTCCTCTGGCGTACCGATCTGCTGGACGGCCCCCGCGGACATCACCGCGATGCGGTCGGACATCGAAAGCGCTTCTTCCTGGTCATGGGTCACGAAAATGAAGGTGATGCCCGTTTCGCGCTGCAGGGACTTCAGCTCTTCGCGCATTTCCTGGCGCAGCTTGAGATCCAGCGCGGACAACGGCTCGTCCAGCAGCAGCACCTTGGGCTGCGGGGCCATCGCCCGGGCCAGCGCCACCCGCTGTTGCTGTCCGCCCGATAGCTGCGCCGGACGGCGGGCCGCGAACGCGGAAAGTTTGACCAGCCCGATCATCTCGGCCACGCGGGTGTTGATGTCGGACCCGGACCAGCCAAGCATCTTCAGGCCGAAGCCGATGTTCTCTGCCACCGTCATATGCGGAAACAGCGCATAGTTCTGGAACACGGTGTTCACTGGCCGTTTGTCCGGCGGCAGCGCTTCGATCTCGTCCCCATAAAGGAAGATCGCGCCGGACGTGACGCTTTCAAAGCCTGCGATCATGCGCAGAAGGGTCGTCTTTCCGCAGCCGGACGGCCCCAGCACGCTCATGAGTTCGCCGGTTTTCAGCGTTAGGTTCACATCTTTCAGGGCTTGAACGTGACCGCCATTTGGCAGGTCAAACCGCATAGATATGTTGTCGATTAAAAGCTCTGACATGCCGCGCCCCGCTTGATGTCTTTGGCAAAAATACCCGTGGGCCCGTCATCAGGCCCACGGGGTTCTTTGGGTCTTACTGAGCCGCGCCCAGCGGAGCCGTGTTCACGTTCTCAGCATAAGAAGCTTTCGATGCATCGATGGAGCCCGCTTCCACAAAGACGTCCGCAACGCCCTTCATGAATTCCTGCGCACCACCGCCGAGCCACTTTTCACTCAGCTGGTCATCAACGCCGGGGAAGACGAAGGTGGAGATGGTGGCCATCGTATCGTCTTCAGACATGCCCGCGTCCTTGGCGATCACAGGCAGCATTTTGGCGTGGTTGGCTTCATCTGCCCACATCGCGTTGGCTTCTGCAGTGACGGCCAGAAACTGTGCCACGACGTCTTCGTTCTCCGCGACAAAGTCGGTCGGAGCGGAAGTTACGTCAAAGACGAGAATGCCCAGCTCTTCTTTTTCGGCACCGGTCAGAAGTACGTTGCCGCTTTCCTTCATGCGACGCAGCGCACCGCCCCAGCCGCATGCCATATCAACGGAGCCTTGCGCCAGTGCCGCCTGGCCTTCAGCCGGGGCCATGTCGACCACAGTGAGGCTGTCGAGCGACACGCCAAAGTGCGACATTTGCTTGAGGAAACCGTAATGCGCGGCTGTGCC
>JBCCMP010000198.1:0-9132 GCA_039026295.1 Pseudomonadota bacterium
ATCCCCATTCATGGCGCCTGGAATGATCCAAGGAGCAATCAGGGAATCCGATGTCAGCCCGGCGATGAAGGTCTGCGTGCGCCATTTGCCGAGCGGTGCGGAACTGTGCAGGCGCTGGCCCTTCAGGATACGCCCTCGCAAACGGGTCATGTTGGTTTTGACCGCAGCCTCGTCGATGAAGACCAGCCGGTGAGTTTCCTTACGCATGCGGGGTTGGCGATGGCCTATCCAGTCGCGCCGGGCACTGACGATATCTGGTCTACGTCGCTCATCCGCTGCCAACGTCTTTTTGTAGGTGAACCCGAAGCGGCGCAGGGCGTATGAGATCGTCGAGTAGTGCACTTCAACCCCTCCGGCCTCGGCCAAGGCGTCGCGCAATTCGGTCAACGTGATGCCAGGGTCCTGCTAGACAAGTCCTATCAGGAACGCTTTGTGCGCCCCCATGACACCCCAGCCTACCGGTAAGCCGCACTTCGCCGGCACGAGGCTCTCACCACGCCGCACCTTGCCGGCCAGACGTGCACCCGTTGCAGGGGGAAGCATCAAACGCCGCGCAGCTTCGCGGCCGCTGAGACCGGCGAGAATGTACTTCTCGAAACGGTGACGAATATCGAGAGAGAGCGGTGCAGCCATTGCGTGATCCTCCTGGGAAGGATGAATCACACCCGAGCCAAAATAGGAATCCCCGATTCAGAGTTTCTTCAAAGCGATTTAGGGGGACGCCGTGGCGATCCGGTGACTGAGAACATGCTTCTCTTCGAATGTGGCCCGATTTCTCTTTAAAGCAGTCGCTCAGTTCGGCAGAATATTATACCGGCTTGCATTAATAGGATTCCGCAAGAAAATATCTTGGGCGACTTGCATGGGTTGTCAGTGAAAACCATGATGACATCGTCTTTTGACTTAAGTTCACTAAACATATGCGACGCATACCCTGGATCTGGCGAAATGGCGGGAGTTCAACGACCCAATACTGCGTCGACCCTTTCCCTTTTCCATTCATCCCATTTCTGACCGATCTGGGATTGGTGCCAAATGTTCTCTCCAAACATGATGACGATCTGGGCGCCGAACCAGAGTAGAAGGCGTTTGATTGGGGATCCAGACAGTGACGGGATGATGGCACCGGTGGTTCGTCCCGCGGCCCAGAACATGGCCGCTGCTGCCATACAGGTGCCAACGCCGCCATTGTACGAGATCTTCTTTGAATCGGCCAAAAGCATACACATCATGAACGGATGCAGTTCCCACAGATATTGGCCGGCGTTGATGAAATTGAGGATGAGCCCATATTCGGTCTGGTTCGCACCGCGCCCCATAGAGCCTATCCCCAGCGTGGTGCCCATATCCGGGTCGATGCGCCAGTATGTCTCTGACAGGTCGCCGCTGGTGGGGGCAACCACCACAAAACCGGCCGCCAGATCGGCCGCGACGCGGGCGGCCATGTCGTCGGTCAACGCCGCGCTTTCAAGGCTCTCGGTGCCACGCAACGTTGCCCAACCCGTGGGGTCCGCCGCAAAGCTGACAGACGTATTCGACAGGTCTCCACCAAGATTGCTTAGCAAAGTTTCAATCACGGTGTCGGCAACACCCGCACGTAAATGTGCCGCAAAGTCAGCGCCCGGATCCGTGACCGCGTTCTCGACGATGTCGATGGTCTGCGCATAGACGATCTGGTCACTTCCATCGGTGCTGAAACCCTGATGGATCAGGACAACACCCGGCGCTACATCGCCTATCTGACCATCCGGCGATACCCCCGCGCGCATCATGGCAAAGGTCACGGCAGAGGACGGAAAGGAGACATCTTCGGGTGTACGCCCCGCCAAGATATCCTCCATCGCCCGCACCATCCCGGCCGCCGACTGTGCCTGCATGCGGGTCGCTGCTTCCGGCAGCAGCGTGCCGGCACTCACACCAATCTCCGTCCTGAAGTTCAGTGCAAAGCCGCGCGCCTGAGCGTCAATATCGGCTGAAAAATCTCCGGCCAGACGCGCCGCTGGGCCGAACGCATCATAGATGTCTCGTCGGTGCGTACGCGTTCCGCGGCCGGGCACGGTTGTCTCAATCTCCAACCAAATCGCCGTCAATGGTTCTGGCTTTGGCGGCTCCGGCGCGCCGCCCCCGAGAAGGCCGCCGCCAAGGCCGCCCGTATTGCCGCCGCCAAGCAGTCCGCCCAGTCCCGCAGACAATCCGCCCGGACCTGCTTGTTGCAAAGCCTCGGCAACCTCGCCACTGGCCACCTCGACACCACCATCGACAGAGAAAACAGCCCCTGTGAAGCGATCGTTCCCGATCCTGAGCACCGGCAACCAGACGCGGGCCTCTGCCGTCGCCACGAAGAAGTCCGCCACTGGATCTGGGGCAGCTGCATCAACTTGACGGCGCTGACCTGGAGCCGGGCTATTGTAGATCTCGGACGAGACGAAGCCTATCTCAGACGCGGGCACAAAGTGCTCCAGCAGGGTTTCTTCCCTGAACGCGTCATCAGCCCGAAACTCGCCGATTAGGCGAATGCCGACCATGTGCTGCGCCTGGTCGTCAAGCGTGTCCATGGCAAATGTCGCGTCCGGTTCAGGCGCACCGATGATATCAGAAAATGGGTCCAGATCCTGCCATCCCTGTCCCAGGTTCGTCTGCACCCACCAATGGTCTGCTAAGGCAGCCTGCGGATTTGCGCGCGCTCCGTTCGGCGCGCCAACCAGATCCAAAAGCGCAGTTGCTTGCGTGTTGATCCGATCGGCAATCGCCGCACTGCAATCGGCATTCCTTTTGCGCAGCGCCTCCTGGATCTGCATCATCTTGGCGTCTGCAATGCCGAGCTTGCCCCCCAGGGCCGCGAGGCCCGGCGCGACTGAATCCGGACCCTGTGGCGGCTGGAATGTTGCGACATGCGCAGCCAGGGCGTTTGCGGCAGAGGCGCTCAGTCCGGCTTGCGCAAGGCGCACATCGAACCCGGCAAACGTCAGCATTTCCGACATCAATAGCGCCTGATCCAGACTGTTGCCCTGACGGTCCCGCACCACACCGGGCGCCCCGCGCAATACGCCCTGATATGGGAGCAGTTTCACCTCGCGCAGCATCCAATGGCGCAACAATTCAGGGTCAAACCCCTGCTCGGTGACGACATCGAGGGAATCGTAGAGCGATCGCGGAACCAGTTCGCCGATCGCTTCAAGCTCGCGCGCCACCGCTGCTGCGGCCTTTGCGAGATCAGCTTCATTAAGGTTAGGAAGCAATCCGGCGATATCGGCGTCGAGTGGTGCTTGGCACGCACGTTCAACGGCCTCGGCGTGAACCGGACTGCTGATCAGCAGAGGCAAACACAAAAGTCCGGTAGTAAGTCCGACAATCTTTGTGATGGATACACTTCTGGTTCTGAAATTCATCGGATCGTCCAGTGTCATGAGCTTAAAATGCGCCCCAATAGTGTCGACATGACCGCTTTGCTGCAAATGAAAATTACGGTCTTTCGCGCCAGAGGCTCCGGCAAGAAGATCATTTGTGCAGTCAGTCATGGCGGCAGGCTGATCTCGAAATCATGACACGGCGCTGCCAAAACCGATCTTCAAGAACTGCGGTGCAATGCGCGTGAGATTCCCAGAATTTGTTTCCGCATTGAATCAATCATTCGGACAAAACCTATCATTTCAACAGCTTAGACAAACTTGATTGGTGCCCCGATTGCTCGGATAATGTTCGCAGAAGAATGATTTCAATAACCTTCTTACTCGCCGGGGCCAGCCTATGGATCTTTTTCGAGCAAACCTCTTCAATCTTTCCCGCAGTTCCCGTTTAGCGCTTCCACTTAACTTCCCAGCGAACACATCAAATCGAAAAGCAAACGATGCCAGGCGACCGCAACATGTCATCGGCGGATTCGCCATCGCGGCTGCGGCATTGTTGCTGGGATTGTCATCGCCCGCATTGGCTGAATGTACGCCGGACAATACGAAATCTGCCGAGGCGGCGACGCTGTCCAAGGGCATCTGTATTTCAACTGAAATCTCGCAAGGTCAGGCCCTTTTGGACTGGCCTGTCGACCCAGCGGCCGCAGAGGAACTTTGGACTGTTCGGGTCACGAGGCCGGAAGGTACATTTGCGACCTTGGCCGTTCGAACGCCCGATGGAGAAGCGCTAACGTTAAACCAGACCGCATCGGCCGAGGGCGAGATCGTTCTCGCGGACCTGGCGCTGGCGGCCGGGGACTACAAGGTGCAGATCGGGGCTCGACCGGATGGTCCGGTTGTCGTGGAGCTTGTACCCTCTGGCCCGGCAGATGGGTCGCTTCCAAGCGAGCCGAATGGGCTTCCTGAGCAGGCCAATGCGATTTCCTTAGATCAGCCAATGCGCGGTCGCCTTTACGGTGTGCATCTTGGTTCCGACAAAGACTATTTCGCCATCACGGTCGATGCGCTGACGCTGGCAGATGCCGTGCTGGAAGGCCCAGATGAAGTTACACTGGCGATGGCGGTGATGAGCGCGGACAACCGGACCGTGCAGGAACGCAAGGGCACGGGACGAATTGAACTGGTGGATCTGGGACTCGAGCCCGGCACACATTGGTTCCGCGTCGCGGGGCAGATGAGTGCGGACCAGGTCTACACATTTACCCTGAAGGGGCGTGGCGCGCCTGCGCCAACGCAGGAGCTTGAGCCTAACGACAAGTTCGATCAGGCGACGCGCACGGGCGAAACACTCCGCGGACGCCTGACCGAAGGCGAGACGGATTATCTTGCCATCACTGTCGAAGGCGAGCCGCAGCTCTGGCGCTTTCAAGCGGTAGGTGATCAGTTTACCCACTTCGCGCTCCACGATGGTGGCAGTGCCGTGATCAGCCGGGGCACCCGGGAGAAGAACCAGCGATTTGTCCGATTGTCGAATATCCTTCTTGGTCCGGGCACGCATGTAATTTCGATCTCGGGCAAGCCGGGACCGTATGTGATCCGCGCAATACCACTTGGACCACCACCTGAACCCGTGGATGCATCAGCCCCCGATGACACCCCGAGTTCCGCAGAGGTACTTGCAACGGTTCAGGCGGATTCAGAAAGCCTGCCGCTGACGACAGAGATTGAGCCGAATGATGGCCACGAACGCGCCATGCGGCTGGAGTTCGGGAAACGGCAGACCGGTACGCTGGACCGGCGCGGTGATGTGGATCTTTATCTGTTTCATCTCAGCGCACCGCAGCGGGTGCAACTGCGTCTGACAGCAGATCCCGAGATGCGTCTGACCGGGCGTTTGTACTGGGGAATGCCGGAAGCGCAACGGGCGGCTCTCTCGGTTCCGGTCGGATCCGAAAAACCGCTGATCTGGAACGCTTTGTTGCCCGCCGGAGACTATGCTTTGTCACTGTCTGCGAAGGAACCATTGGCGAAGGCTTACGCTGTCGAATTGATCCGCCAACCCTTCTTTGAGCCTGGCGCGGATCTGGAGCCGAACGACACGTTTTACGAAGCGAGTACTGTTCCGACCGATCTGCGGATTGCCGGCGATATCCTGCAAAAGAACGACACCGACTGGTACCGACTGCCAGCCCGAGATGCAGAGACAACGCTGACGATCACATCGACAGACGGGTCGGACCGGTATCGTCGGCTGGATCTTTATGAACTTCTGCCAAGGCCGGACGCGAAGGTCTGGGTTGCACCCAAGACCAAAGGCGTCGCGAACAATGTAACTTTCCCGGGCGATGCCTGGAGCGGGCCGATTCCTGCCGGTGCTGATCTGCTGGTGAAGATTACTGGCGATCAGGGCCCTTACGCGCTGCAATTCGTCTTTGGCGATCAGGCACCGCGGCCCGAGGCCGAAGCGCCACCGGTCAAGATGGCGCTCACCTTCGATACGCAGAGACTGGCCGCCTTTAGCCGGTATCGGCAAACCGTCTCTGGCGTCTTGACGATAACGGCGGACGCAGATGCAAAGCTGGCGTTCAGCTATCATGCCGACGACGCTCTTTGGCAGCTCAGCGGACTGCCGGAAGAAATGGACCTCCAGTCAGGACAAACGACCGAGATTCCAGTGACACTGCGCATACCGCCGGGCAGCTGGGATGATAAAGCTCGCCTACTTTCGGTTGGTGCGCGCAACGCAACAGGTGGCGCCGTTTGGACAGAAGCCTCCTTTATCGTCGATGAGACCGGCCCGGATGCCAATCCGGAACTTGTCTGGAATATCCCCGAGGCTCTGCTGGGCGGCATCAACGTCGCCTCTGGTGCTTTTGGCGCATCAGCGGTCGTCGCGGGCACGACGTACGAGATGTACGTACTCAACGATGACTTGCTGAACGAGCAAGGCTCGATCCGCGCAACAGGCAAGAACTTTGGCGATAACGGTGTCCTGATCGACCTGATGGGCGACCAGCCACATCAAGTCCGTGGGATGATCTTCAATCAGCCGCGCGACGCATTTTATGCGTCACGCATACGGGACTTCGAGATTTCGGCGTCAACAGATGGCCAGACGTTCGCGCCTGTGGGGCAGTTCCAGCTCACGCAGGAAAACCCGCAACAGAGCTTCGTCTTTGACCAGCCGTTGGTCGCAACTTCGATACTGGTACGCGCGCTCACTAGCCGTGCACCCGCGATCAATGATTCCTGGGTTGGCCTGGATGACATCAAGGTCATCGCTGCCCCCGGCGCGCTGGGACCGGAGGACCCGGAAATCGGTCTTCATCGCCGTGGCGGACATGTCGTGCAGTTCACGCCCTATTTCGACTGGACCGCGATTCTGGACCCGGACCGCAAGCCCCGCATCATTCCGATAAAAAGGCGTTGCACAACCGCATGCGGAATGGGTGGTGGGTTTCCTCGACAACCGTGCCGCCCAGGTCAGCCGCATCGTCTGGCACGACTTTGAGCGAGCCAGACCAGAGGACAGGGCCGAAAGTGTCTCGGTCGCCGTCTCAATGGACTCTGTTTATGGGCCCTGGACCCCGCTTGGCGACTACACAATCGATCGTGAGGGCGCGCTGACCGTGCCGATCACGTTCGACGGTCCGGTTTGGGCACGGTATCTCAGATTCACAGTGTCTGGTGGTCCGGAACAGGGCAAACTTATGCCGCCGAACCAGATCGAGATCCGAGAACGCGCAGCGGCGCCGGACTACCGATCGATCCTTGGCGCCTGGGGGCACGGGAGCAAAGCCGCCTGGCGCGAGTTCTCGATACCAGAGCAGACACCTGTATATGGTACTGATGACAACGATACACCCGGGACTGCCGACCCATTGGTGTGGGATGTCCCGGTCGAAGACCGCGTGACCCTGGATGAGGACGTTGACTGGCACAGCTTCGACGTTCCAGAAGGCGGGGGCACATTCAGGCTGGATCTTTCTGCCCGCCCGGCGATCGAGGTTGTTGCGGAACTGTTCGACCAAGACAACAAACCGGTCGAGATGGCCTACGATCAGAGCCGACGCTTGGATCGCGAGTATCGGGCACGTTTGCAACAGGGAAGGTATTTCCTGAAGATTTCTGAGATTCCCCGGTCGATCATTGTCGCCTGGGATACATCCGGCAGTGTTGCGCGCTATGTCCCGATGACCTTCAGGGCTGTGCGCGAATTCACAAAAGATGTCGTCCTTGGCCGGGAGGAAGTGAACTTTGTTCCCTTCCACGATCAGCCAGAGCCTTTGTTGGACCTGGACGAATGGGCTGTGGATGCCGTCGGTGCTGGCGCTGCATTGCATACCTACGATCAGCGACATCATAACAGCTCGAATGCCGAGATCACGATGATCCGGGCATTGCGAGAGCTGGATCAGCGCGACGGTGTCAGGGCCGTGATCATGATCACGGATGCGGTCACAGACGGATACAAGCTGCGGCCCGCCATGTGGGACATGTTTGAAAGGATCCGGCCCCGCGTATTTACCTTGACCGTTCCTTCCGGCGGTACCGGACCAAAGGTGCGCGAGCCTGCAACGGTAATGCGCGACTGGGCTGTAGAGAATGGAGGCTTCAACCAGTCTGTGTCGGATCAGGGCGCGGTCGAGCAGGCCTTCCGTCGCGCAGCTGTTTGGTTGCGCAGACCGGCACCCTACAAGATCACCGCGAAACTGGACTTGGTTCCACCAGAGCCGGGCTTCCTGCTGGTCAAGCAGACCGAAGACGAACCACTGCTACGGAACATGGCGGTGGAGGTCATCCTTGATGCGTCAGGCAGCATGCTGAAAAGGATGCAGGGCAAGCGCCGTTTCCAGATTGCTAAGTCAGTGCTGAACGACCTGGTCAAAAACAGTCTGCCAACAGGCATCCCGTTCGCCTTACGGGTGTTCGGACAGGGTGAACCGGGCAGCTGCGTCACCAATCTGCAATCCGCACTCGCACCGTTGGATCCAGCAGAAGTACGGAAGGCCATCAAACCGATCCGGCCGACCAATCTCGCAAAAACGCCGATCGGTGATGCGTTGAGCTATGTGACCGAAGACTTGAAAGACATCGATGGGCCCCGGCTGATTATCCTGCTGACGGATGGTGAAGAGACCTGCGACGGTGATGCGTCGGCCGAGATCGCAAAGCTGCGTGCTGCCGGATTCGACGTACAAGTGAACATCGTTGGCTTTGCAATCGATGACGAAGAACTCGCGGCCACCTTCGCCCGCTGGGCGGCTGAAGGTGGTGGCGGCTATTTTGCGGCAGGCGATGCGAACTCGCTGGCCGAGGCGATGAAGGCAGCGGTTACACCGCGGTTCCAGGTTCTTAAAGGCGACGAAGTCGTCGCATTCGGTCAGGTCAACAGTCCGGAAAAAATAGAACTGCCTGCCGGGCCGTATATGGTACGCATCGCCGGACGCCCGGATGCCACCGTCATTGTCCCTGAAGGTGCGCTGGTCGAGATTACCATCGATAGCGATTAGGGCCTCTCGTAAGGAAGAAGCTAAAAACAGATCTCGGTCGCCATTTACCGGAAGTCTCGGTGTCGAATGTCGTGCAAACGTGTGAACAGCTATGCCATTCCAACCACGCCGTATCCAACCCCAAAGCATCCCGCCATTAGCCTGATACATATCCAGCAGCGCAGAGATAGTTCCAGCACTCATCCGGGTAGAAGAGGTCGCATACTTCTGCGAGTGCAGTGAACATGCCGTTGAAGCTGCGCGCGCCGATCCTTCTCAAATGTGCTTTG
>JBCCMP010000199.1:0-9076 GCA_039026295.1 Pseudomonadota bacterium
TGAAGGCCAAGGACTGACAGCAGTCGAGAAGATCTTCAATGCGAATGCTGTCGGCGTGACACCGGGCAAGGTGTTGCACTCGGGTTCGGACGTCCGGGTTCAGGTTAACATCGTCGGATCTCAGGACACGACAGGCCTGATGACAAGCCAGGAGCTTGAGGCGATGGCGGCGACCATCATCTCGCCCAAGGTCGATGGCGCCTACCAGTCCGGATGTCACACAGCATCTGTGTGGGATTCAAAAGCACAGGCGAACACGCCCCGGCTGATGGCGTTCATGCACAGGTTCGGGCTGATCACCGCCCGCGATCCAAAAGGCGTTTATCACTCGATGACAGATGTCATTCACAAGGTGCTCAACGACATCACGGTGGATGACTGGGCGATCATCATCGGCGGCGACAGCCATACCCGCATGTCCAAGGGGGTCGCCTTCGGCGCGGACTCCGGCACTGTGGCGCTGGCACTCGCGACCGGCGAGGCAACGATGCCGATCCCAGAGTCAGTTAAAGTCACTTTCGAAGGTCAGATGGCTGATCACATGGACTTTCGTGACGTGGTTCACGCGACGCAGGCGCAGATGCTCGACCAGTGCGGCGACAATGTTTTTCAGGGCCGGATCATCGAGGTGCATATCGGCACTCTACTGGCAGATCAGGCGTTTACGTTCACCGACTGGACGGCCGAGATGAAGGCCAAGGCCTCAATCTGCATCTCGCAGGACGACACACTGATTGAGTCGCTGGAGATCGCAAAGTCCCGCATCCAGATCATGATCGACAAAGGCATGGACAATGATGCCGCGGTTCTGGCGGGTCTGATCGCCAAAGCGGACAAGCGAATTGAAGAAATCCGTTCGGGGGAAAAACCGGCGCTGGCACCTGACGCGAATGCGAAATACTTCGCCGAAGTGGTTGTTGATCTGGACAAGATCAACGAGCCGATGATCGCAGATCCCGACGTCACAAATTCCGATGTCTCGAAGCGGTACACGCATGATACGATCCGTCCAATCTCGTACTATCAGGCCGAAAAGAAGGTCGATCTGGGGTTCGTCGGATCCTGCATGGTTCACAAGGGGGACGTGAAGATCGTCGCTCAGATGCTGAAGAACCTCGAGCGCGCCTACGGCCGCGTCGAGTTCAAAGCACCGCTCGTTGTGGCCGCGCCGACCTACAACATCATCGATGAACTGAAGGAAGAAGGCGACTGGGCGATCCTTCAGAAATACTCCGG
Source organism: Pseudomonadota bacterium (assembly GCA_039026295.1). Classification (GTDB taxonomy): domain Bacteria; phylum Pseudomonadota; class Alphaproteobacteria; order Rhodobacterales; family Rhodobacteraceae; genus Thermohalobaculum. Next base: position 1,237 of record JBCCMP010000199.1, read on the forward strand.
CTTCGAGTTCGACGATGTCACGCCGAAAACCAAAGCGCGGACCGAGTATGAGAACATCCTCTACCTCGAGCGTCCGGGCTGCAATCTTTGCATGGGCAATCAGGAGAAGGCGGCGAAGGGGGATACGGTTCTGGCGACGTCTACGAGGCTGTTCAAGGGTCGGGTTGTCGAGGACAGCGACGAGAAGCTTGGCGAGTCGCTTCTGGCCTCGACCCCTGTCGTTGTGCTGTCGGCCATCCTGGGGCGGACGCCGACGGTCGAGGAATACAAGACCGCGGTCGAGGGCATTGATCTGACGAAGTTTGCGCCGCCGAAGGCCAAGCCTCTCGACACGTTGTCGGTGCATTTCTGATTTTTATCAGTAATTTACACGTCTGATCGCAAGGCTTTGGCGAAGTCGCTCAGGATCTCCTCAGCCGAACACAGATGTCAGCGCGTGGTGCGTCGCACTTCGTGCTGTGTCTGGCGGTCATAGCTGGACAAAAGTTACGATCCGGAGGGCGGCTCTCCACTGTTTGTGAGACCGAACCTGGTGCCGGGCGGCGGCTGCGACGGCTGAAAAGCTTCCGTTGATCTGAACGCCTGAAGGCGTCTCTGCGCTGCCGGACAAGCCGTATGGCAAGCGTATGGCTTCCGTATGGCTTTCTGCCCGACAGATAAGTCGACCAGGCATCGATCTGCTGCGAAACGGGTCCGATTGCAATCAGACCCTGCCGCCTAGCTCAGAAGACAGGAAGACCAGATCGAACCTGTCCGGCCGCGCGCTGTTGCGCCGTCTTGCGCAACACCGGTTTGGCCCATGTTAGGCACGCTGCCGACGCCCCGGATATGGTCTGTACGCCGTGCCGGGGAGACGCAGCAAACCGGACGATACATGACAGACCTTCACGATACCCGGAAGTCCATCTGCCCGCCGACCCAAACCGCCCGTTGCCCGGCATGGCGGCAGGATCTTTGCCGCAAGAGCGGCCAACCGGCCTGTGCGTTGAAAGATCGGCTGCCCGACCGTGTTCCTTTTTGTCAGGCGATCGGCTGCGAGCGGAAGGACAGTTCGTCGTTGTTGGTGAATTCCGGGTCGAAGGGCACGGCAAGACCGGTGAACCCGTTCAGGGTCGTTCCGCCCGCCCGGTAGCCGCGCTGGAACGTGAAGCCAACGCTCACGTCGTCATTGAAGTTGTAGACGATCCCGGCTTTCGGCAGAAAGGCATCGAACGTGGTGTCGGTTGCCGCGCTGGCGGCGTTGCCGAAGAAAACGGTCTGCGAGTCGCTGGAGACCTCCTCCCGGTCATAACGGCCGCCGAGGATCAGCCGGACCTGTGGCAGAACCTCGACTTCGACCTCGCCGAAGGCGGCGTAGTTCGTCGTCTCGTTGGTTGTGTCAAAGGAGAAGACGCCGCCATCGATGACGTCGTTCTCGTCTATCTGGGTCAGGAATCCGCCGATCACGCCGTTCAGCCAGTCGGACTGGTAGCGCAGCTTCAGTTCCTGTTCGAAGGATTCGAAGTTGGCCTCGCCGGTGCCGGCCGCGCTGACAACCGTGCCGTTCGTGCGCAGGTAGCTGGTGTCATTCTCGAGACGGAAATGATCGTCAATGTCCCAGTTCAATCGGAAGTTCAGGGCGTTGCCTTCGCGGGTGCTGAAGTCGCGGAAGGCCTGCGTGCTGATCCTCTGATCTGGAAACGTGCGCCATCAAGAGATTCGCCGCCGCGTTCCTCGCGCACATAGGTGTACTTCAGCACTGTTGACAGAGTGTCGAACGGATCAAACCGGACGGACCCGCGCAGGGTGGTCAGTTCGCTGTCACCGTAATTGTCGCTTTGCCGGGTCGTGTTCTCGATAAATCCAGCGGACTGGTCCCGGTCCACCGACACGCGCAAGGCCAGAGTGTCCTCGACGATAGGGACATTCACTGCAAATGCGGCAGCGCCCGTCGGACCCGATCCAAATTCGGCCCGCGCCTTTGCTTCGAAGTCGAATACCGGATCCTTCGACCGGATATCGACCACGCCTGCCAGCGCGTTGCGACCGGACTGCGTCGACTGTGGCCCGCGAAAAATCTCGACCTGTTCGAGGTCCCAAGTCGAAAAGTCGAGGTTGCGGAACCGGCCCGCAGAAGAGACATCCGCGCCGTCGATCCTTGTGCTGATGGTCGCGCCGCCGCCGAAACCCAGACCATTGCGTTGGATCCCGCGAATGACCAGATCGCGTCCGTTGGTCCCCGGCGTCACACCGGCCGTTCGTTGGTAGATATCGTATATGTCCTTGTCAGAGCGACGTTCGAGCTCCTCTCCGGTAATGACGATCACCGACGTCTGGGTGTCCTGAAGACTGCGCGCCTGCAGTTCGCCCTGGACGATGATGTCCTCGCCGATCAGTTCATCGTCGCCTGTCGCCAGTTGGCTGGACACAGCCTGACTGATCGTCGCGCCGTCAGCGCCGAGAAAATCGGCTTTGAGACCTGTCCCCTGCAGCAGCACGTCCAGTGCCTGGCGCGGCGTCATCACGCCGCGAACAGTCGTGCTCTGCTTGCCCGCGCTGAGAGCGCTGGTGATCCCGATCTGGAAACCTGTCTCCCGACCAAGCTCGGCGATTGCAGCGGACAAGGGCTGCGCCGGAACATCGACCTGCACAGCGCTTTGCGGCAGCGCAAGGGACGGGACAGCGGCCATCAGAGCGGCCATTACGGCAACGCGGCTGGCGGCGGTCTTCAAACGCAAACGGATCATCTTCCCCCCAAACGGATTTCTGCTGGTTTCCCTACCAACGCGTTCGACCGGGGTTTGTTTCAGAAAAAATGTCGGCGTCGCCGACTTAGTCAGTGCGCACGATGACCGAGCCGAGCGGAGCGCCAAGATAGAGGTCTGCGCCGACCGTCGCCGAAAGCACCCGCAAGGCAGATGCCGGGTTGCCGAGATCGAAGCGGCCCGAGACCCGCATTGATGCCAACTCGGACCCCAGGATCATCACATCGCCGCGCAGGCGCCGGTCGATTGCTTCGACGACGTGATCGAGCCGCGCATCCGTGACAACAAGTTGATCAGCGCGCCAGGACGCAATGTTGGCGGGGTCAATTGCAGAAATCTCTGCCTGCCCGTCATCGGTCCATTCGAGCCGCTGTCCCTGCGACAGTGTCCACTTACCGCCGTCGACGGACACGTCAACGCTGCCCTCTGCCACGGAGATGGCGAGCGTGCCCGGCAGGAATGCGGTCTCGAAAACCGTGCCACGGACACGGACTTCGGCATCGCCCAGCGTGACGATGAAGGGCTTCGTGTTCGATGCGACATCGAAGAGCGCGGCCCCCCGGAGCAGGCGTACGGATCGGGGGCCGTCGGCCGTATCGTCCACCAGCGCGGTATCAGCATCCAGGGTCGCCAGGTCGCCGGAGTTAAGCGTAGCCTCGACGATATGCAATCCGCTGGCGGCGTCTGCGATGACATAATCCTGCACGGGTTTCACGCCAAAGTACCAGCCGAGCGTGGCAGCCAGCAGCAGAGAGATGATGGTTGGCGCCCGCGAGCGCGCCCGGCCGCCCGAGACCTGCCATCCGTCCTGAATTCTATCGTACGCGGCCCGTGCTTCCGGCCCCCGCGCCAGAAAGGCATCCCGTTCTGCGAGCAGAGCTTCATCGGCAGGCGCTTCCCGCAACTGAACGAAGATCAGTGCGGCGTCTTCGAGGAGCTTGGTGTGCTGGTCGATTTTCATCCCATCCCGCGCGGCAGATCCAACGGGCTTTTATCAGAAACGAATTCGGCGCGGCGATGTCTCAGAATTTACATGTCCAGATGGACGACGATCCGAACCAGCGCCTGCGCCACCATTCGGTACGCGGTCGCTTTGGAGGTGCCAAGGCGCTGGCCGATCTGTTCATAGGTCAACCCGTCAAGCCGGCTCATGCGAAACGCCGTGACTGTCGGCTTCGGCAGCTCGCTCAAGGCCGCGGCGATCCTTCGCACCTGATCGCGTGCGATGACGATCCGCTCGGTATCCGGCGTTTCACCGCGCAGCAGCGCGTGCATGCTGTGGTTCTTCGCCTCGACGGTCCGCTTGCGATGCCAGTCTGCGGCAAGATTTTTGATGATGCGCACGAAGATCGGCTTTGCATGATCTTGCGGGTAATCGCTGGCATCCCACCTGAGCCAGCTTTCCTGAACCAGATCTTCGGCCACATCGACGCGCCCGACGACCGACCGCGCCAGCGCCAAAAGGTCCTCGCGTTCGTCCAGAAACGTCGACAGGCTTAGGTTTTGCGTATCATTCGACATGGCCAAGTGCCCGAACCAAGAGATGCTCCGCCTGGCGGAGGAGTGTCGCTTGGCGCGTTGCGATCCGATTTCATCGAGCAGCGGCTGTCAAGGTTGCTGTTCGGATGACTTCGCGTCGCAGCAGCCCGAGGCTGCGAGATCAGGTGATCAGACGCCCTGGCGTGGGAACCGTGCGGAGGCAGACGCCCGTCACGCTGTTCCCGCGCCGAAGACGACGTTCTGCCCGGGCGCGGCGTCCAGCAGCAGGCGGGTGTAGTCGTGCTTTGGATTGGCATAGACCTCGCGGGTCGGTCCTTCTTCGACCACGATCCCTTTCTGCATCACCATCAAACGGTCGCAGATCTGCGCCGCGACACGCAGATCGTGGGTGATGAACAGCATCGCAAGATTGTATTTTGCCCGGATGTCGTCGAGCAGTTTCAGAACCTGCGCCTGGACCGACACATCCAGTGCCGAGACAGCTTCATCGGCGATCAAGAGCTCGGGATTGACCATCATCGCGCGCGCTATGCAGATGCGCTGGCGTTGCCCGCCCGAGAACTGATGCGGATAGCGGTCCAGTGCATCGCCTGAAAGCCCGACGAGCTCCATCAGGTCGCGCGCGTTGCTCATCGCCTCTTCCTTCGGCATCCCGAAGTTCATCGGCGCTTCGATCATCGCCAGCCCCACCGTCCGGCGGGGATTGAGGGACCGGTACGGGTCCTGGAAGACGATCTGCATCTTTCGCCGGTGGGGGCGCAGGTCTGCCTGGCTGATCGTTGCAATCTCGGTTCCGTCAAGTTCGATGTCGCCGCTGGTGGGGTCGATCAATCGAACGATACAGCGCGCCACGGTCGATTTGCCGGAGCCGCTTTCGCCGACGATGCCGAGCGTCTCCCCCCGGGCAAGCTGCAGGTTGACTTCGGATGCTGCCAGGACTTTGCGGCCGCCGCCGAACCAGCCGGAAGAGCCGTACTGTTTCACGAGTTTGCGGGTCTTTGCCGCGGTCTCGCCCACGACCGGGCTTCTTTCCGGCGGCATCATCGATGGCACCGCGGCCATAAGCATCTGGGTGTAGGGCTCTTGGGGGTTCAGCAGGACCTGATCGCGCGGGCCCTGTTCGATGATCCGGCCGTGCTGCATCACCACGACGCGGTCGGCGATCTCTGCCACCACACCGAAGTCATGCGTGATAAACAGAACGCCGGTTCCGCGCCGTTCCTGCATCTCTTTGACCAGCGTAAGGATCTGCGCCTGGGTCGTCACATCGAGCGCCGTCGTTGGCTCGTCCGCGATCAGAAGGGCCGGATCCAGCACGAGTGCCATGGCGATCATGATCCGCTGGCGTTGCCCACCGGAAAGCTGGTGGGGGTAACTGTCGACCATCTTTTCGGCATCGGGCAGATGCACGGCGTTCATGATCTCGATCGCCCGGGCCCGGCGCTCGGACGCAGACATCGCGGTGTGGATCTCCAGCATCTCCGATATCTGTTCGCCGACCCGTGCGACCGGGTTCAGCGCCGTCATGGGTTCCTGAAAGATCATCGCCATTCGGGTGCCGCGCAGATCGCGCAGCTCGACCGGTGATGCCTTGAGCGTATCCTCCCCTTCGAGCAGGGTCTGGCCCTGTTCGGCCTTCAGCTCGCGCGGCAACAGGCCCATCACGGCCTGGGCGGTGACGGACTTGCCGGACCCGCTTTCGCCGACCACACAGACGATTTCGCCCGATCCGACCGTGAAGGAAATGTCCTGCACTGCGAAATCGCGGTCCGACCCTGCGGGCAGGCGGACGCCCAGGCCGTGAACTTCCAGAACGTTGTCCGACATGACTTAAACCCGCTTTGCGAAGCGCGGGTCCAGCGTGTCACGCAGGCCATCGCCAAGGATATTCACCGAAAGGACCGTCAGGGCCAGGATGATGCCGGGGTAGAGAATGTTGTGCGGGAAGAGCTGGAACACCTGCCGCCCCTCGGCCATGATGTTGCCCCAGGTCGGGATCTCTGGCGGTATACCGATCCCGAGGAAGCTGAGGATCGCCTCGACGATGATCGCGCTGGCCACAATGAAGGTGCCCTGAACGATCAGGGGCGCGACGGTGTTCGGCAGCACATGCCTGACCAGAAGCTGCGCGGTCGGTGTTCCGGCGGTGATCGCCGCCTCGACATAGGGCTCTTCGCGTATCGACAGCACGACCGATCGGACAAGCCGGACAACGCGTGGCACCTCCGCGACCACGATGGCGAAGATCACCGAAAACAGCCCGGCGCTGAACATCGAGACAATTGCAATGGCGAGCAATATCGCCGGGATCGCCATCATGCCGTCCATCACGCGCATGATGATCCCGTCGGCCGCGCGGAAGTATCCGGCCACCAGACCCAGAACGAGGCCGATCGCGACGGCCAGACCGGCAACGGCTGCACCCACGATCAGGGACGTGCGCGCACCATAGACGATGCGCGAGTAAACGTCGCGCCCAAGCGTGTCCGAGCCGAGACGATAGAGCACCGGGATCTTGTTGCCGTCATAGTCGCGGATCGTCGCCTCGTAGCCCGGAACCTTGTTGCGGTTCTTCGGGCTGATGTCGGTCGGATCGCGGGTGTCCAGAAAGGGCGCGAAAATCCCCATCAGGACGATCAGAATGGCAATGGTTCCACCGATGACGACTGATGTGTTGCTGAGCATCCGCTTCAGCGTCTGGCGAAGCGGCGATTGGGCGTCTGCGGCCATCAGTATCGGATCCTCGGGTCAAGCAGCGTGTAGCTGACATCGATCAACAGGTTGATCAGCACATAGACGACCGAGAAGAACAGGATCACCGCCTGGATCGTCGGGAAGTCGCGGTTGAGCACGGCCTCGACCGTCAGAAGGCCAAGCCCCGGGATCGTGAAAACCGACTCCGTGACGACGACCCCGCCGATCAGGATCGCGATCGCCAAGCCGATGACGGTCACGATCGGGACCGCTGCATTGCGCACGGCGTGGCGCATCAGCACCTTTGTTTCGGTCTGCCCCTTGGCGCGAGCCGTCCGGATGTAGTCCTCGCCCAGCACTTCGAGCACCGAAGTCCGGGTCAGGCGGGCGATGAAGGCGACGAAGATCACCGACAGCGCAACAGATGGCAGGATCAGACGGTAGGCCCAGCCGCCAATCCCGTCGCCTATCCTCTGATATCCCTGCACGGGCAACCAGCCGAGTTGGACGGAGAACAGATAGATCAGCGCGTAGCCGATCACGAAGACCGGGACCGAGAAGCCCAGAACGCTGAACCCCATGATGCAGCGGTCAAACCAGCTTCCCTGCCGGTAGGCTGCCAGCGTGCCCAGCGGCACGGCGATGGCAACGGTCAGGATGATCGTCATCAGCGACAGCGAGAATGTCGGCTCGATCCGTCTGAGGATCAACTCGCTGACCTGTTTCTTGAAATAAAAGCTCTCGCCGAATTCGAACTGCAGCACGTTGCCCAGCCAGATGCCGAACTGGGTGACGAGACCCTTTTCCAACCCCAGGCGTTCGCGGATTTCGGCGATCTGCGCGTCGGTGGCGAAGTCACCGGCGATGATCGCTGCGGGATCGCCCGGTGTCAGGCGCAGCAA
>JBCCMP010000200.1:0-9074 GCA_039026295.1 Pseudomonadota bacterium
CTGGCCGCCATCGCTGTGGCCAGTTCCAACGGGCGCCGCGTCCAGGTGCTGGAAGATCTGGGCCATCTGCTCGAGGCGGGCGATCTTGCGCCCGGAGACGTGGTGCTGGTCACCGGGCGCCGAACGCCACTGGATGGCGGCGGCGCGGCCTGGTCGATCACCGAGCCCGACGACGGGGCCCGGGCTCCGGACGGCGCCTGTGTCATCGGCCTTTCCAACGGTCTTTGGGCCAGGCTTGGCCATGAAAGCCGCCACGATGTGCGGCAGGCCGGTGTTTTCGCGGATCAGCCAGGCTCGGTGAACGCCGCGGGGCTCTTGTCGCTGGTCTCACACATGCTGGAGGGCGGCGGGGGCACCGTCGAAATCGCCCAGCCCATTCCCTGCGACAACGTCGTGTTCCCGCCGATCACCCAGCCGAACCCCATCACCTTTGACATGCTGGGCAACGGCGCACTGATCCCGAGTGACCCGCGACCGGGCGTCTTCGTCTGGGACTTTCCCGCTGACGGGACCCTGATCTTTCCGGCATTTCGCAATGTCCTGATCCTTGGCGACCGCGAGCGACCGCCCCGCTGCAACGGGATTCGCATCGGCGCCTCGAACCGCCTGACGGTCGACAACTGCTTTGGGCGCTTCATCGAAGGCTGCGCCTGGCAGATCGAGGGGGCCAACAACGCGCGGATCGACATCACCACCTTCGAATGTGGGACACCGGACGGGGTCTATGCCCAGAACCACATCGCGCATGCGGGACCGGACCGAAACCCCAATGACGTCGTCTTCCAGGGCACCTCGGAACGCGACATCTTCGGCATCAATGTCGAAGGCGGTGTCATCTTTCGCGACGGCTCTGCAATCAAGCTGCACGGGTCCGAACGGACGCGGCGCGCCCTTCGCCTGCATCGCTGCAACGCGTTTGACCTGAAGATCTACGGCTCGCAGAAATGGACGGCCGATGGGTTCATCGAGATCAGCGATCAGGGAAGCCCGGACGCGCGGCTGACCGTGACCCCGGATTGGATGGGGGCGAACACGCGCGGGCGGCTGCAGATCAACACGCTTCCGAACTGCCAGTATGTGGGCACGGGTCACGCGGATTGGCTGGTCGTCAATCTCCAGAGCCCCGGCTCGCTCCTGCAGCTTTCGGGGATCGTGCTGCCACAGCCCGACCCCGCCGAGGCCGGGGCAACATACAGGCATCTGCGACTTGAAGGTCCGGGGAACCCCGGCGTCACGCTGGACATGCAAGAGCTGCTTTTCACTGGTCAGATCCCGGCCGAAAGTCGCGTGGACGATCAACGGGCCGAGGGCATGGCTGTCCGGAATGCTCCGGATGCCGGTGGCAGCGCTGGGGGGGACGCCGTTTTCTCGGCCGCCGATATCGTGGATGGCCGCATCGACCTGAAGGGCCGTGACTTTGCGACGTTTTCCCTTGAGGGGCGGGTCGTCTTGCACCGAGTGGAGATGGACCTCAACACCACCTGCACTTTGTGCGTTCTGGACGGCACCCTGCGGGTCAAAAACAGCCCGGCCATGCAACTGGCCGGGCGTGAGGATTTTGTCATGCGCAACGGTGCCACGCTGACCATGCGGCGGACCGCGCGCAATCGCTTCAACGAGATCGCGCGGTCCCAGCGCTAGCCGTTACAGATAGGCGTTGTCGATCTCGATGATCAGCGGGTGGTCGGTCAGCTCCACCGACACCGAGTCGGTGTTCCAGCGCGTGGAGATCGCCGACTTGCCTTCGATGGGATCGAAAATCTGGATCTTGTTGTAGTTCTTGGTCAGCTCCAGTTCGACCGAGACCGGATCGGCATTGATCGGCTTGAACGCCTTGCGGTCCCAGATCAGCTCTTCCTGCCATAGGATCACCACGGCGCTGCCATCTGACTTGCGCATGGACAGGCTGTGGGTGTGCTGATCGTCGCCCTCGATGTCATAGGAGAACGTCTGGTTCTTGGCATTGGCCGCCCCGGCACCGTCGCCGAGGATCTCGGTCAGATTGTGCAGCGCATGGGCCGAAGGCTTGGCCGATCCGTCGGTCCGGAACAGTCCGAAGTTTGCCGACACGTCGGTCTTGGGACCCTTCTCGTCGAAGAGCTCATAGATAAAGACCCGTTCCACGCCCTGGGCGTAGCTGTCCATCAGCATGTTCAGAAGCAGCTTCGCTTGCGTCTTCTCGTCGACAGCGATCGAGTAACCCGGAGACTTCGCGGTCGTGTAGCCAAGCTCGGTCATGACGACCGGATCGTCATCATTGATCAGCTGCACGTTCTCGAGCCGGTTCTTCAGCTCGTAATACGGGCGGGTCGACGTGTTGATGTAGACATGCGCGTTTGCGTTGTCCGAATAGGGATCCAGGTCTCCCAGACCTTCGAAGTTCTCCGATTCACGCCCGAAATGGACGGTGAAGTTGTAGATCGGGATGTCCTTCAGCAGCGGATCAGAATTGAGGGTCTGATAGAGCTGCTTTTGATAGTTGGTCGCCCCCTTCTCCCATCCGTCTCCGGTGAAGGGCGAGACCGACGAGCCGACCTCATTCAGACCTTCGATGCTGGAGATGCCACCAGGCGCCTTCTTCAGGAAATCCTTGTAGAACTTCACATAGTCGTTCAGCAGCTTCTGCCCGCCATCGGGAAAGTCGTTGCGGGCCCGGAAGTTGAAGTCGATCCCGGCCTGCGCCGCCTCGACATAGGCGTCCACGATGTAGTCGGTCGTATGCGCCGGAGATGGCGCCCGGACATGGCTGACATTGATGTAGTCCATGCTGTCGATGAACACGTCCACGTCGCCAAAGGGCACCTCGTTGGGAATGCGCGCACCCACGCCGAGGAAGTCGATAAAGCTGGCCACATGGGCGCGCTCTCCTTCGGGCTGCGGATCCCGGTAGTCGTCGCCGGACACCTCTTTGCCGTTCACGGTGATCGCGCCGGCCACCAGCATCTCGTCGATATGCGTTATCCGCGTCGCTTTCAGGACGCCCGCGCTCTTGAAGTTCTCGCCTTGGGCAGCGCCATTGGCATCGACCATCAACGTCGCCTGCCGGGTACCATAATCGTAGTCGAAGCGCACATAGTCGCGCAGGTCCGACGTGGCGGGCTTCCAACCGGTGATCAATGCGCCGATGTCCAGCGTGTCGCCTTCGCTCAGGTCGAAGTCGGTGATTGTGTCGAAACCGCCCTTCAGAACGAAATGGTCCGCACCGGCATTGCCGGTCATGATGTCGTTGCCGGTTCCGCCGACCACGGTGTCGTCGCCATTGCCGGCCACCAGCGTGTCGTTGCCGGCTCCGCCCCACATGTCGTCGTTGCCGTTGCCGCCGTTCAGATCGTCGTTGCCGTTCCCGCCCTTCATCAGGTCGTTGCCGTCCGCGCCGACCAGATCGTCGTTGCCCGCATCGCCGAACAACAGGTCGTTGCCGTTGCCGCCGTTCAGATCGTCGTCATCGGCGCCGCCGCGAAGCTCGTCGTTGCCGTCACCGCCCTGAAGGTTGTCCTTGCCCGCCGCGCCGAGCAGTCGGTCATCGCCGCCCTCGCCAAAGAGCGCATCCGCACCGACCCCGCCGAACAGCTGGTCCTGACCTGCCCCGGCCCGCAGCGTGTCGTTGCCCGATGCGCCCCGCATCACGTCGTCGCCGTCGCCACCGCGCAGGACGTCATTGCCATCGCCACCCAGGAGCGTGTCCATACCGGAGCCGCCGATCAGAAGATCCGCGCCCGTTTCACCCTGAAGCTTGTCGTTGCCATCCGACCCGGTCAGCGTGTCCGCATCGTCGCCGCCAAGAAGCACATCATTGCCGTTTCCGCCGACAAGGTCGTCCGCGCCCGCTTCGCCAAACAGGGTATCGTTGCCGTCCCCGCCAATCAGTTTGTCGGCGCCACCCCGGCCATAAATCTTGTCATTCAGAAGCCCGCCCTTGAGCGTTTCTTTTGACCCCGTGCCGAAGATCGTGTCACCTACACTCGTTACCATCATGCCTCTCCTTTGGCGCGATTTAACCTGTACTCATTGTATTTCAGGCTGCGGATAAAGAATTGGCTGCACGCAATTCTGTTTCCCAAGTTTGCGAAAATCAGCCGATCCATTGACGTCAGCTAAGCGGATTTCCGCGTAAAGAGGAGACTGCCGCATCCCAATTCCCTCTTTTCGGCCTCGGCTATGCCCAACAAATGATCGATACACTGACACCGCCGACTCCGATATTTATGGCAACGCAATCTGTGCGAATGGCCATATCCTGGCTGGTAGCAACTTCAGAAACAGACCTTAAAAATTCCCTTATGATCACGCGGTTCGGACGGCCCCCGATCTGCGTTAGAAGCTGCCCTGCCAGGCATTTTCACGCCTGAATGGACTGACCTGTGGCCGCTCCGCGCCCCAAAGGACGCTGGCGCAGAGGCAATAAATTCTTCATCGCTATCAATGCTTTGCTACCTTGTCCTGAAAGCGTGCAAATTTGGGGCAGCCCGACGCTGCGCCGCAGCAACAGAAAATCTGCGCCAGACCGGCAAATGTGGCGATAAAATGGTATCTGCGTCCGAGGGACGAAAAGCGGATGCCGGCGCGGTCGTAAGGGGACGCCGGATCGTGGGTAAAATGGACGGACTGATCCGGGTGGATGAGTCGCCTATGTCATTTCATCCCAATTACGCAGCGGCAGTGAGTCTCATCCATCAACCAAGACGCGATTCGGCGCAGATGATCGTTTCGCGCACGCGCTTTATATGCATCGGGTATTCGACTTTAGGGCCGGGATTCGAGCGGGATATCGCCGGAGATCGGTGGATGATTGCCGATTGCTGCCCTGCAGCGTTTCGCGCCTTGGCCGATCGGGAAAACGGCGCCAAGCATCCCATCATAGGTGTGCAAAATGCACGCATGGGGGATGGCTTAGGTAAGGACCAGCAAAATGGTGGGTACCGTTTCAGGTGAGTTGAAGACGTGGCACAAGGTCACGATCGATTTTGCGGCGGATCGTTCATTCGCCGAAACAAGCGAGACTTTCCGCGATTATCGGTTGGACGTGACGTTCCGGAACACATCGACCGGCGAGACGATGGTCGTTCCAGGGTTCTTCGCGGCCGACGGCAACGCAGCCAACAGCAACGCCACATCCGGCAATGTCTGGCGCGTGAACTTCAACCCGCCATCGGCGGGTGACTGGACATATGAGGCCGCGTTCAGGACGGGCAACGACATCGCCGTCAAACCGGCATGGCAGGGCACAAGCGGCGGCGCCATCGACGGCGAGTCGGGCAGCTTCAAGGTGCTTCCCACGAACAAGACGGGCGAGGATTTCCGCGCCAAGGGCATGATCCTGCAGGAGGAAGGCAGCCCCTATCTGCAGCATCAGGGTGACGGTGACTACTTCGTGCGGGGCGGGCCAGGGGTGCCGGAAAACCTGCTCGCCTATCCGGATTTCGACAACACCACGCTCGGCCGGCACGACTACTCGACCCATGTGAAGCACTACAATGCCGGGGACCCGACCTGGGATGGCGGCAAGGGCAAGGGCCTTCTGGGGGCGATCAACTATCTGGCCGAGAAGGACCAGAACACGATCTACTTCCTGACCAACACTGCCGGCGGCGACGGTCAGGACGTCTGGCCCTGGGCGGCCACGGACCTGCACAAGGTCAAGAAGAACGACACCGGCCTGACACCGGCAGAGATCGAGACCTTCTCGACATACGATGTATCCAAGCTCGCCCAGTGGGAGCTCGTGCTCGACCATATGGACGAGAAGGGTCTCTACAAGAACGTCCTCTTTCAGGAGACCGAGAACGATCAGCTGCTGAACGGCGGGACGGGCATCTCGGGCACGACGCTCAGCGTGGAGCGCATGGTCTATATGCGTGAGATGATCGCGCGGTTCGGCCACAATAACGGGCTGCAATGGAACCTTGGCGAGGAGAACACCAACACCAAGGCCCAGCGCATCGACATGGCCGAATGGACCAAGAAGGTCGATCCCTACGACCACCCGGTCGTGCTGCACACCTATCCGCCACAGGCCAAGATCGCCTATCCCGAACTGCTGGGCGTCAAGCCCTTCGATGGCGGTTCGCTTCAGGTGAACGCCACTCTGGTGCGCGAACGGACGGCCGAGTTCATCGAACGCTCCGAGAAGGCCGGCGACACCTGGATCATGGGCTGGGACGAGGATTCCACGCTGAACTCGGTGATCGATTCCGGGAAGGGCAATCCAGACTCCATCGAAGAGCAGACGCTTCGCAAAGGGCTCTGGGGGCATCTGACCGTCGGCGGGTCCGGCGTGAACTGGTACATCCGCGCCGAAGAAGGCCATGGCTACGACCAGAATGTGGACTCGTTCAGCGGCTTCCAGTCGCTCTGGACATGGACCGCGGCGGCGACCGAGTTCTTCAACACGCGCATCCCGTTCTGGACGATGAGCGAGCACGACAACCTGACCCCGAACGGCAAGGATTACGTTCTGGCCGATATCGGCGAGGTCTACACGATCTACCGGCCCTACGGCACGGCGTCCTCGGTAAAGCTGAACCTGAGCGGCCAGGGCGGCGAGGACTTCGCGGTCTATTGGTACAACCCCCGGACCGGTGGCGATCTGATCGCCGACGGGATCGTCTCGGGCGGCGGCATGGTCGATCTGGGTGCCGCGCCCAAGGATGTCGGCAAGGACTGGGTCGCGCTGGTCAGGAAGGTGGGCGAAAACGCCCAGCAACCGACGCCCACGCCCGACCCGGATCCGACGCCGCCGCCCGCACCAAAGCCCAGCCCGGGACCAGCCCCCGCGCCGGTCAATGGCGTGGTGGTCGTCGAGGCGGAATCGGCCGGCGAGCCGGGCTTCTGGAGCGAGGAAACAGCGCTCTCCGGCTTCACCGGCGATGGCTATCTGCGTTGGGATGGCAAGAACCGCTATGCCGGCCCGATCGAAGACAGCACGCTGGAATACAGCTTCAGCATCAGCGATCCCGGTCAGTATTTCCTGTCGCTCCGGGTCAATCGTCCGGTGACCGGTGCGGAAAGCGACAAGAACAACGACTTCTGGGTGCAGATCGACAACGGCCCCTGGCACAAGATGTGGTTTCAGCATCCCCGCGAGAGCTTCTCTTGGGCTACAAAGCAGGAACGCGGCGGCGACCATGCCAACGCCACGTATTCGCTGAGCGAAGGCGATCACGTCCTGCGGGTTGAAGGGCGCTCGATCGACGCGGTCTTTGATCGTGCGCATCTGTCCAAGGGCTCGTTCAATTTCAACGAGAAGCTGGCGCCGACGACGTCGGGCGATGAGCCCGCCGATCCCGCGCCGCCGCCTGCGCCACCGGCGCCGATTGACCCGCCGAAGCAGGAGCCGCCTGCTCCGCCCCCGCAGCCGGACCCCCCTGCAGAACCGCCAAAACCGGAGCCGCCTGTCGCGGAGCCCCCACAGCCGAAACCACCCGTTCAGCCGAAACCGCCGGTTCAGCCCGAACCTCCCGCTTCGGGTGGTGACGGAAGCAGCGATGACCTGTCTGCCGTCGAAGCGATCCTTGCGATCGACCCTGACCTGGGCCGGGACATCGGGACCGTCACACTCTATGGCATCGGACGGGACGGATCGGCGGCCGAGATCGGCGGCATCCTTGGAAAGCTCGGCGTGGTTGATGACACCGGCGGAGACACGATCGACTTCGATCGCACGGCGCCGGAGAAGACCGAACGGATCGTGATCGACTTCGAAGATGAAGTGTCGGCCTTCGAGATCGAGCTTTCAGGCCTGTCAGGACGTTTGGGTGCAGAGGAGGTGGCGCTGATCACCGTTCTGGATACGGACGGCGCTGTGCTGAAGACCCAGAGACTGCCCGACACCGGGACCAGCCGCATCGACTTCAACGGCGATGGCCGCTTCGCGGTGCTGGAATCGGCGGATTGGGACACCGACGAAACCAAGCCACTGACCGAGCCGGACTTTTCTCTGGTGGGCGTCGACCCGTTCTATTCCTAGAGACGGTCGAAAAGATCAAAGGGCGGGCCTGCGAGGGCCCGCCCTTTTTGGGTGCATGTCAGCCGGTTGCCGGCGATGTTTCCTCGACGCTCTCCTCGCCAGGCAGCGTCGTGCGGTCCACCAGATCGCGGAACTCGCTCATATAGCGGCGCACCGTGAACCGCCCCTCATAGCTCTCGCGGCAGGCCGGGCGCATGGCCGCCAGTTCGGCCTTGTCGAGCCGCTGAAGAAGCTCGACCAGTTCCCCGGCCGCGAGCTCAAAGACGAAGCCGGTTTTTCCGTCGTCGACAAGATCCGGGAGAGCCCCGGCCGTGCTGACCAGAACGGGTGTTCCGTTGCGCAGCGCCTCCGGCACCACCATGCCGAAGCCCTCCCACCGCGACGGCACGACCAAGGCATCGGCAGAGCGATAGAACGCATCGATTTCGCCATCGGCGAGCCAGCCATGCTGGGTCACGAAAGAATAGCTTGCCGGGCCGTCGGCATCGTTGTTCACCGCCGCGCCCACGACATGGAGCGCCAGATCGGGCCGCGTTTCGTGGGCCTTTGCCGCGGCCTCCAGCAGAAGGTCGATGCCCTTTTGCTTGTCCAGGCGTCCGACGAAGAGAAGGTTCAACCGGTCCTTCGGAAAACGGGCCCTCAGACCGGGATTGGCGGCATCAAGGACCGCGTTCTCGATCAACTGATGACGGCCGCGATATCCCAACCGCATGGCAAGTCGCTGATCGGCCATAGAGATGTTGATGACAACCTCGGCAAGCCCACAAAGCCGTCCCTCGATAATCTGGGCAAGCCGCGCCTTTCGAGTGCCCGGCTTGTACCGCGAATAGGCCCATCCATGGGAACAGTAGAAACACGGCGTGCGGTCCCCGGTGACCTTCAGCGCAAGAAGGCCCAACAGCGAGAACGTGCTGTGAAAGAAGATCACGTCGGGACGGGACTGGCGCTTTGCCGCGAACATCGCGCGCACCATGCGGACAAGGCCGGCAAAGCCACGCTTTGACCGGTCAAACGGTGCCAAAGCCAATCCGCCATGCAGCTGGTCGGCGTGATCGGCCGGCAGCACCACAGTCGACGCCATGCCCCGGGCCTCGCGCGCGGCAAACAA
>JBCCMP010000201.1:0-8928 GCA_039026295.1 Pseudomonadota bacterium
AGCGCGGACAGCCGGTCGCCTTCGGTCGTTACACCGCGCAAAGCGTGCTGAAAGCTGAGAGTAGCGCCGTGCTGTTGCAGGCGTGCGATCGCCGGATCGATCAATGCCGTTCCCAAGCCTTCCGGCGCAAAGACCGGACGACAGTGCCGTCCGCCCCGCAGAAAAGTCTCCGACATCGCCCGCCACAGCAGGGCAGCAGCTCCGCGCTCGGGGGTCGTGTTCAACACCGCCCAGCACAATGGACGCCAGAAGCGGTGCCAAAGCTGACCGCGGCCTCTGATCGCGCCAGCGACCGTTGCGCCTGCACGCGCGAAGGCCAGCCGCACCCCGCCGACGTAGTCTGAAATCGCCGTATCGGGTACCCGCTGCCCGGCACGGATCATCCACCAGGGGAACAGGCCGTCTCCCAACTTCAACGTCCAACCGGTCTTCGTTTCGAGATCATTGAAAGGAAAACTGGCACTGTCCGAAACCCGCAGAAAATCATCGCCACCGATCGCCCGCGCATAAGCCAAAGCTTCATGATTGCCGCTCAGCATAAGATGATTGCCGTTGTCGACACGGCATCCCAGTCGCGGGTCGTCGAAGGTACGGCATCGACCTCCGGCGAATGCTGCCGCCTCATAAAGTGCGACATCGATGCCAGAACGGGTTAATCCAGTCGCGGCTGATAGACCGGCCAGTCCAGCGCCAACGATGTGCACCCGCCCTGCCATCAGCCACCCCGCAATATGCCCGTTAGCCCGGTCCTCAACTGGGCCATCGGGGATCGGCGAAACTTAAAGGGCGGCACCCAGGAAGCACTCTCCATCTTGTCGAAATAGCTTCGATAAATACCGCACATCAGAAGAGCTGGAACCAACGATCGGCGTCCATGCTCGGGCACGGCGGCGCGGGCCCGGTCAAATGCGTCGCGGGCATCCTCAGCCAGCCTGGAGCGCACGGACGGCAGTGCGGGATGACCGACGATCTGCGCCGGATCGTGCGGGGCACCCATTTCAATCAGGATTTCGACGGGCAGATAAAGCCGCCCCATCCCGGCATCCTCTTCGACATCACGCAGGATGTTCGTCAACTGCAGCGCCCTGGCAAGGCTTTCGGCAAACTGTTCCGAAATCAGCCCCCGCCAGGCACCGAAGATGCGCATGCTCAACAGCCCGATCGCACCGGAAACGCGGCGGATGTAGAGATCAAGATCCGTCTTGGTCGGCGCGGTGATGGGCCCGTCCACATCCATCTGCATCCCCGCGATTATCTCGTGAAACTCCGACTTAGGTAGCTCGTGCGCTCGGATCGCCGGCAGCAATGCCATGCCGATCGGCGATACCGGAGAACCATCATAGCAACGGTCTATCTCCTCGCCCCAGGCCTCCAGCATCTGGGTCTTTTCGTCACGTTGAAGCGCCCCATCGGCGATGTCGTCCACGATACGGCTGAAGGCGTAGATGGCTTTCAGTGCATTGCGCCGTTTGGGCGCGAGCAGGTTCAGCCCCAGCGAAAACGACGTGCGGGCCTTTCTGACGATTTCGTCGGCGATATCCTGGGGCGATCGCCCGCACTCGGCCGGAACCGGAAGCTGGCGAAGATCTGTCACGACAGACCTCTCAGGACACAAGCGGCGGCACCGCGCAACCCGGCAATGGCAAAATCGGGCTTTGTCAGCCGAACGCGCTCCGCCAAGGGATCCCGGCTTCTGAGTCGGCCGAGCAAACGGAAGGCGAGCGCGGTAATCGCCACCATCTCCCCGTTCAGACGGCGCGACCGCAGGGGTGACCGGCGATTGCGGGCGAATGTCAGCATGGTCTCGCACCGGTCCAGTATTTCGTCGAAAACCCGCCGCAGCCTCGGGCCGGTTACCCCGAACGATAGAGCATCCGTCGTTAGTTGATTTTCGTCCAACCAGACAAGCGGCAGGTAGACGCGATCCATCGCTTCGTAATCCTCGCCACAATCCTGCACGTGGTTGAGAACTTGCAAGACCGTGCAAAGTGCATCTGATGCCGGGTACTGCGCCTGATCCTCGCCGTGCAGATCCAGAAGGTATCGCCCGACCGGATTTGCTGATCGCGAACAGTAGTCCAGAAGGTCGTCCCATGTGCGATAGCGTCCGACCTCCGCATCCTGTCGAAAAGCCGAGAGCAGTTGCCGCGCATAAAGATCTGTCAAACCGGTTTCGTCGAGGCTGTCGCGCAGGGTCATCGCTGCAGGCTCGCCCAACCCGTCAAGTCCCGCCTCAAATGCATCAAGGCGGCGCAGCTTTTCGATCTTCGTCAAATCTGGATCATCAGCCACATCGTCTGCGGCGCGGGCAAACGCATAAAAATGCAAAACATGCGGCCGAAGCCCAGAATCAATAAGCCAGGATGCGACGGGAAAGTTCTCATCTCCTGGCCCCTTGGAGCCATGTCCGACAATTCGACTCACGTTCAGACCCTTACCAGCAAGGGGTTGTTCCATGACGATGTCGTGTCGGTGCCTGGTCATCGCACGTTAAAGCGTACGGTTTTCGTTCGGCTGATACAACCGTACGCACACCGGATAACGGGCGATTGCGCCGCGCAACCTTCAACTTTTGGTTTTGCCATCGCTGAACTTCCGCCAGTCGACTGTATCTTGCAATGTCGCCTCCAGCGAACGGCGTCGGAAACCCAACGCGCTCTCTGAAAGTGATGTGTCAAAACGGACAGGGCGACAGGCCAATCGAACGCCTGTCAACGGCGCAAGCGGCGCTCTGCCGGTCAAATGCGCGATCATCGCTTCGCCTCTGGCCACGGCCAACGCAACACCTTTGGGAACCAGGCGTCTCGGTGGCGGGGAACCGCCCATGGCGTGTATCTTTTGTGCAAGGCACTGCAATTCGATGTCATGTCCAGCCAAAAGATAACGCCCGCCCGCCGCACCTTTTTCCAGTGCAGCGACGATGGCCTCCGAAACGTCGCGCACATCCACGAGGTTCAGCCGCGATGGCATCAACGCTGGAAGTGTCCCAGAGTACAGATCCGATAACAAACCGCCTGGCTGCGTTGGCCTGTGATCGCGCGGCCCGATCAGTGCTGCCGGCAGCACTGAAAGCGCATCTCCGCCGTCCGAGGCTTCGGACATGACGGCCAGTTCCGCCTGCCGCTTGCTCTTGGGATAAGGGCCCAGAAGTTGTCCTGGATGTTGCGCATCGGTTTCCGTCAGCACCTGATCAGGCCGAGACTCCCTGCCTATTAGCGTGGTGTAGCTCGAGACGTGAACGACCCGAATGCCTTCGCTTCGTGCGGCATTCAGAATCTCTTGGGTGCCGAGGGTGTTCACCCGATCGAACGCGGATCGGTCCGCGCTCCAAAAATCTGAGATTGCCGCTGCGTGGATCACCGCATCGCATCCAGCCATGGCGGCGGTTAGATCGGAACCCTCGAGGATGGAGCCGGTGCGGTAATCAACAGCATCCAGTGGCTCGAAAGGCATTTTAACATCAAGCGATCGAGCTTCGTGCCCGGCGCTGATCAAATCGTCCAAGAGTTGGTTTCCAAGGAAGCCGGCACCACCGGTGACTAGGACCTTCACGGTCTCTTCTCACAGATCAAAAGACCGGTATCAGTGGCGGATCCAACAACCAGTTTGCTGCCATCGAACAGCGCAGCGGTTGCCCCGGCAAAGATGCGGCCTTCGGGGTCATCGAACAACACCGTGATCCGCAGACTGTTGGGATCGACCAAAAGAACCCTCGAAGGTGTCGCGCCGTAGATCCCGCGGGAGCCCAGGAACGTCAGAAAAAGATTGGGATGCACTGCCACGACAAGCCGTCCATCGGCCATTTCGGTCAGGTTGTCGGGCCCGCCGGGCAAATCGACTCTACGCCCGTCTTCCCAACTCAGCCGGTCTGCCCTCGTCTCTGCGACGACGCCGCTGGCCAGACCGTTCGGGAACCTCAGGCCTTGACGAACAACGTCGGGACCAGAATGAGAAAACCGCAAAACCTTGCCCGTCCGCGCGCCAGGCAACAGGTCTCGCAGGCTCGGCGCGCAGTCGGCGCGATCGATGGTAACCTCAATCTCTGTGTCGTCTGCACCAGAGAATTGAAGGTCATTGGCTCGGCAAAGCGCTGGGCTGCTAAGGACGCGACCCGCCTTCCAACCGGATGGATCAAGTTCACCGACTTCAATTGTCGCGCCGCCATGCGTGTCGCGAACGACAACGGCAAGGCGATCGGCGTTAGTTGAAAGAGCAAATCCATGCGGATGAAAAACACGTGTCTGGTCTCGGTTCAGCTTCTTTGCCGTCAGCTCTTCTCTTCCCGCCCATTCCCATAAGCTGAAGGCATAAAGCCCGCCGGATCGCTCCAAATTCGAACGATCATAGGCCGAAAGGTAGACGCGGTCGCCATCCGGACCGAACTGCAGATCTTCTGCGCCCGTGATGGCATCGCCGGTTTCAGGATCTTTCAAATCAACGCGGCGACACTCCTGATGCGAGAATAGTGCGTCAAGCTGATCGGGAGGCCTGACCAGCCAGAGGGTCAAAAGAACCAGAGCAAGAAGAACGCCGACCTGCGGGATGAGAACGCGCGCAACAGTCAGGTCCATGCAGCCGCCTCACCGCGCGCACGCTTCCGTGGATCAGTGTAGCCCCAATGACGGAACCAGCGCTGCCAGCGCGTCGACATCAAATCCACGGCCGCTGGTTCAAGCTGAAAGCTGTTTCTTCGATAATCTTGGACTGCGAGCAAATGATCCCGAAACCCGGGAACCGCCGCATCGAAATCAGGGATCGACAAGTCTTCGTAGACCGTCCTCAATGCCGAGACAGGGTCATTGCAAAGATCGTCATATCCAAGTTCGACGAACTGGCCCTCAGGGATCCTAGTCTTCTCTTCCAAATACCGGCTCATGAGCCGGTCATATGTCGCCAGAATCGTCTCATCGAGTTCAATTTCATCAGGCACCGTTTGCAACGCCAGTTCCGGCAACAGGCGCTTGTAGAAGTTTCGCATCGATAGAAACACATCAAGCGGATCGCGGTGAATGTGGATGAACTTCGCCTTGGGAAACATCTCCAACAGCAAACCAATTCGCCCGGTATAGACAGGATTTTTGATCAGCATCGGGCGCCGAGCAGTCGATTTCTGCATCACTGATAGTTTTTGCAGAAACCGAAGGAACGCATGGCGCCAAAGCGCTGTTTCGTTCTCGTTGAATTCATTCAGAAAAACACCCGACGTCACAAGGCTTTGGAACGCCTTTGGAAAATAGAGGCCGTTGTAGAATGACAAGCCAGACATCGAGGCCAGGGCGATTTCATCTTCCTGTGGACTGTCCGGCGTAACGGGCATCCTGTCGATCCAGCGATTTTCTGGCAGCGCGCGATCCAGAACCGGCTTCAGCGCGCGTCCAAGGCCGAGGAAGTTCCACGGCAAACCGACTGCGACCGGGGGCACGAAGCCGAAGCCGTCGGTTGACATCAGATTGTAGAGCAACGTGGTTCCGGACCGCCAGTGGCCGATGATGAAGATCGGCGGGGCAAACTGCGATGCGTCACGCGGGTTCCCAGAGAGAAAGACCTGCTCAATCGCCGTCAACGGAGAACGAAGGAGTGCGGAGGCCCAGATCGCAGCAGACAAACCAAGCCGGTCGGGCCGCCCACCCCTTCTGAAGATGGTCGACAACGTCCTGAGGTCCGCGCCGAGCAAAGGATGCGTCATTGCCGCAAGATCGCCTCGCCTGGTCTATGTCCAACACTGCAAGGCTAGAAGAAATGCGGCCGCGGTTAAACCCACGACGCAATGAGCTCGCGGTTAGCGTGACATAAGCCGTGTCTCTAATAATTCGGGGTGATCAAGCGTTGCCGGCAGCTGCCGTATTTTTCGTGATTGCCGCTCGATTGCGGAGCAGGTCCGCGACCTGTGAGCCTTCCAACTCGGGCGCGATCGCAGACCCTGACATCTGCCGCACCCCAAGACGAGCCAGCGTCTGAACCTGCCAGTCCGTCTCCACGCCGTGGACCACTGTTTCCAGGCCAAGCGCCTGCCGCAACGCCGTCAAACCAATCAGAAGCCGCGCACCACGGCCTTCCGGTTCGGCTGTATCGAGTGCGCATTCCGTAAGCACCATCGGGCAGTCCAGGCCAACGGCATGAGCCAACCCGCCGCCGTGCATGCCGAAATCCCCGATGACAACCTGCAGGCCATGAGCTCGAAATCGTTTCAGGTTTGCCAGCGCAAGCGCTGCATTCCGGTCAAAGAGAGCGGCCTCGTCGGCAACGATCGATAGGGCATCGGGCGGCAACGCAGTCCTGTCGATGGCCCATGTCACCTTGTCAATCATGGCGGTGGACAGCAACGCAACCGTTCCCAGGCGCAAC
Source organism: Pseudomonadota bacterium (assembly GCA_039026295.1). Lineage (GTDB taxonomy): Bacteria > Pseudomonadota > Alphaproteobacteria > Rhodobacterales > Rhodobacteraceae > Thermohalobaculum. The sequence continues at coordinate 6,346 of JBCCMP010000201.1, forward strand.
AGCAATGGGGGGAAGTTGAGGCCATCAGCGCGCCACTTGGCTGCGTGGCTCAGCGCGTCCTCCAGAACCTGCATGACAAGGTCTTCGCTGAGGTTGTGCAGATCTGCCGCCTGCGAGAATGCGTCCACTGTCAGGACACCCTGATGCGCGTGGCGCCATTTTGACAGGATTTCGACCCCGACAACTTCATCCGTCTCCATATCCAGCACAGGCTCGAACGCGGCGAAGAATGCTTTGCTCTGCAGTCCCGCATGGATAGCTTCCGCCATCTCGCGTTGCTGAACGAGATCGACGGCCATGCTGGGCGTGAAAAGGACATGCCGACCGCGGCCGGCCGCCTTCGCATGACAAAGGGCGGTATCTGCATTCACCAGCATGCGCGCCGGCTCAGGCATCTCGGAGTCGCGTCCTGCAAGCAGCAAGCCAATGCTCGCGCTCAACGGGCAAACCTGTCCTTCAACCTCAAAAGGTTCTGCCAGCAAGGCGTGCAGACGCTCGGCAATGTTGATCAGGACCGCTGGATCCGTCATTCCCGGCAAAACGGCGACGAATTCATCGCCACCAAGCCGCGCCAAAAGGTCAGTATCGCGGATGACCGAGGACATCCGCCTGCTTGCCTCTTTCAAGACCGCATCACCGGCCGCATGACCCAGCGTGTCGTTCACAGCTTTGAAATGATCGAGATCCACGTGCATGACGCCGATCCGTCCTTTCAATCGCTCCGCAGTATGCTTTCCCTGGCCTGCAACCCAGGCGAATAGTCCGCGCCGGTTTGTAAGCCCGGTGAGGGGATCAGTTAGGGCAGCCTGCTCTGCGACCTGCCGCGCCAGCCTTTCCTCGCGGATCGTGTTGGCGAGCTGCATCAGGCGATCGGTCGTCTCTTTCAGATCGCTCGGCGCCGCGTGCGCAACATCGGAGACACCTTCCGTCGCGCGCTGGATCTTATCAGGCAAAGCGTGAATGGCTGTATGCAGCGCAGTCGATTGACGCCAAGCCACAAACATTGCGCATGCCAGTCCGGCAATGACGATGATCATCAGCAGGTCCAGCCAGGCTGGATGATCTGTCACGGCGATCATCAGCACCAGAACCGCAACCGCGCTGAGAACCGCGACCGCTGGAAGCGTACGACTAACAGTCATGGCTTTTCGTCACCCCGGAAGTCTCACAGCCAATGCGATCAGCGCAGCTGCTCCAGGGCTCTGGTGGCGCGCGGTGACCGCCTGCTAGAAAGCACAGCCCCGTTAAATTCAGATGAAGCCAAAGGCTGTCAGCTCGCCTGCACACCACCATCAGGGACTTCGTGGCGTCACCCCGAGGAATTGGCTTGCCCGGAGTTAAAACGGGCCTTAGTCACCACCCATGCGCCTGGCAGATAAATCTGATCACCAGCTCCACCCGGCAATTGCAGAGTTCCAGCGAGCCCACGAAAAAGGCCGCCTCTCGCGCCGGGAATTCCTGTCGCTGTGCACAGCGTTTGGGGCGAGCACAAGCACAGCGCTGGCGATGGCCGGAATCGCGCAGAATGTTGACGCCGCAGAGACCCCCGTTGCGGGCGGTATTCTGCGCCTCGCTATGACTGTCCGTCGCTGGCGCGATCCCAGAAGTTTCGATTGGTCGGAACTCGCCAATATATCGCGCCAGTGCAACGAACACTTGGTGCGCTGGCGGCGCGACTTTACCTTCGAGGGGCGTCTCTTGGACCGGTGGGAGGTGTCGGACGATGCGCGTGAATACCTTTTGCACTGTCGGCCCGGCGTCCTTTGGTCAAACGGCGACACCTTCGGCGCGGACGATCTGCTCTTTAACTTCGACCGGTGGTGCGAGGCCGATGCGCCCGGGAATTCAATGGCGACCAGAATGGGCGGCCTTGTCGATTCGGACACGCGGCATCTGCGCGAAGGCGCCATCACCAAAATCGACGATCTCACGATCCGGCTGACACTGCCCGAGGCGGATATATCGATCATCCCGGGCCTTGCCGACTATCCGGCCATGGTCATGCATTCCAGCTATCAGGGCGGCGACGATCCGGTCGCGGCCCATGAAATAGGCACGGGGCCCTATCGGCTTCTCACCTACCGGCCCGGCGACCGGGCAGAGGTCCGCCGCCGGGACGGTTTCACCTGGTGGGGCGGGACGCCTCCGCTGGATGGCATCGACTGGGTCGACTTCGGAAACTCCAGCAGTGCAGTGGTCGAAGCATACGCCGCAGGAGAAATCGACGGCAATCACGAGACGACGTCGGATCATCTGGACCAAATGACCGCTGCCGGTATGGTAAATTCTGACCACTCCCTAAGACTCCTCCGAGGACGGTCGCCAGAGCGGAGCGGTGCGGGGGCTTGAGGACTTTCTCCAGGACGAGGTCCAGCATGCCCGAGACGCAGCGCGCGGACGCGGCCTCGTTGACCTTGGCGTCGGCGGCGACGCGGCGGCACACCGAGGCGGCGACGCAGACCACGGCCCGCGCGCACCAGACGGGGTCGCTCGTGCTGACGCCCTCGCACTCGGAAGACTGCGTCCCGGCCAGCAGCGCCGGCGGCGTCAACGAGGAGGACGAGGCGGAGGGCACGTACTCGG
>JBCCMP010000202.1:0-8842 GCA_039026295.1 Pseudomonadota bacterium
CTTTCGGGATACTCAGGTTCTCGAACTTTGCCCACGGCGCGCTGATGACATTCGGGGTTTATGTGACGCTCAGCATGGTGTGGATCACCGGCTGGCACCCGCTGATCGTCGGCGTTGTCGCGATCGTGGCGGCCTGCGGGTTGGCGCTCAGTTCCGATAAGCTTTTCTTCAAGCCGTTCCGGGGTGCATCACCGATTATGCTGGTCATCGCCAGTTTCGGGCTGATGCTGATGATCCGGTCCATGGTGCAGTTCTTCTGGGGCGTCCAGTTGCAGCCCATGGTGCAGGGCATTCAGAAACCGGTGGCCTGGCTTGACCCGCTGCGCATCCCGCCGAAACACTTGTTGATCATCGGCGGAACTGTCCTCTTGATGTTTGCCATCCACCTGTTGCTGACGCGCACCCGCATCGGCAAGGCGATGCGCGCCACGTCGGACAACCCGGATCTGGCGCGCGTCACCGGGATCGACACCGAGATGGTCGTGCGCATGACCTGGATCGCCGGATCCGTGCTGGCCGTGGCGGCAGGCGTGTTCCTCGCCATCGACACCCATGTCGAGACGATGATGGGCTTCAAGCTGCTGCTGCCCATGTTCGCCGCCGCGATCCTTGGCGGTATCGGCAAACCCTATGGCGCGGTAGTCGGCGGGCTGGTGATCGGCATCGCCGAGGAACTGAGCGCCTATCCCTGGATCGGCGTCGAGCCACTTCTGAACCCCGGCTACAAGGCAGGCGTGGCCTTCATGATCATGGTCGCGATGCTGATCTGGCGCCCGCAGGGCCTGTTCCGGGGGAAACAGTTCTGATGGACGCGCTCTACGGATACGGCATCTACGCCATCACACTGATGACAATGGGCGGTATCTATGCCGTCCTGACGCTGGGCCTGAACATCCAGTGGGGATTCGCGGGGCTGTTCAACGTCGGTGTGGCCGGTTTCGTGGCGGTCGGGGCTTACACACAGGCGTTGCTGACCACCCCGGTGTTCGAGCGCCATATCGGCGGGATCGAACTGCCGATACCGGTGGCCATGGTGCTGGCGATGATCTTTTCGGCCGCCGTCGGCTGGGCGATTGCCAAGGTCTGTATCCGGCTCCGATCGGACTACCTGGCCATTGCGACCATCGGGATCGCCGAGACGATCCGCCTGGTCTTCAAGAACGAGCTTTGGGCCACCAATGGCCCGCGCGGGGTCAGCCAGATCCCGAAGGCGTTCGAGTGGCTGCCTCAGCCCTGGAACCATGTCGGGTTCCTGATGATGGTCCTGCTCATCGTCGGGATCATCTACGTCCTGATGGAGCGGGCGCGCCTCTCGCCGTGGGGCCGCGTCATGGCAGCGATCCGGGAAAACGAGCAGGCTGCCGCCGCCGCAGGCAAGAACATCGAAGCGTTCCGTCTGCAGGCCTTTGTCATCGGCGCAGCGCTGATGGGTCTGGGCGGCGCACTGCTGGCGCAGTACCTGAAGCAGATCGACCCTAACGTGTTTGAACCCGCGACGATGACGTTCCTGGTCTGGGTGATGCTGATTGCGGGCGGCTCGGCCAACAATACCGGCGCGGTGCTCGGGGCCTTCGTGCTCTGGACCGTCTGGTCGGCGACCCAGATCCTCAGCGGTTTCCTGCCCAATGAAATCGTTGTCTTCGGATACGAAATCGGGAATCTTCAGGTCAGATCGGCCTATGTCAGGATCTTCCTGATCGGCCTGATCCTGCAACTTATCCTGCAGCGACGCCCCCAGGGCATCCTGCCGGAAATCCGGCCCAAACCCATGGGGATGGGCCAAAAACAGGGAGAGATAGCATGAAGAAACTGCTTTCGGCGGCCGCGCTCGGCGCGCTGATGACCGCCCCGGCACTGGCCGATGATGTCAAGATCGGCTCGGTTGCCGGGATCACCGGCCCGATTGCCGAGCTTGTGGCCCCGATCATGGACGGCCGCGCACTGGCGGCGACCCATATCAACGAACAGGGCGGCCTGCTGGGCGGCGACCAGATGGTCATGATCGCGGCAGACAGCCAGTGCGACCCGAAAGCCGGTGTCGACGCGGGCAACAAGGTCGTGAACGTTGACCAGGTCGTGGCCATCGTAGGGGCATCCTGCTCGGGCGCGACCAACGGCATGGTGCAGTCGGTGACGATTCCGGCGGGCATTCCGTCGGTCTCTGACTCGGCTACCGCGCCGTCGATCTCGGATCTTGATGACAAGGGTCTGGTGTTCCGCACCGCGCCGTCCGATGCCTATCAGGGCGCAGCGCTGGCAGAATATGCGTTTGCACAGGGCATGAAGTCTCTGGCCGTGACCTATGCGAACGACGACTACAACGCCGGGATCGCGTCGGTCTTCGTGTCAACCTTCGAAGGTCTGGGCGGCACCGTCACCGCAAATCAGGTGCACGAGCCGAACAAGGCCTCCTACCGTGCTGAAGTCGCGACCATGTCAGGCGCTGGTGCCGCTGACGGTCTGGCGCTGTTCGCCTACTATGGCGGATCGGGCATCACGATCATCAAGAACAGCCTCGAGACCGGCTCGTTCGAGAAATTCGTCGGCGCGGACGGCATGTTCGACCAGTCGGTCATCGACCAGATTGGAGCGGATACCCTGCGCGGCAATATCTGGCTGACCCAGTCGGCATCCGACCCGGACTCAGTCAGCTTCAAGAACTTTGCCGAAACCTATGCCGCCACCGGCAACGACCCGCAGGCTCCCTATGCCGCGCACGGCTATGACGCGACATTCATGGTGGCGCTGGCCATTGAAAAGGCAGGATCGACCGACTCGGCAGCTATCGCGGCCGCGCTGATGCAGATCAATGATCCGGCAGGCGAAGTCGTGAACGTCGGCGAATGGTCCAAGGCCAAGGAACTGATCGCGGCAGGCAAAGCCATCAACTATGCCGGTGCCACCGGTTCGGTTGACTTTGATGCACGGGGCGACGTGCCGGGCTTCTACGGCGTGAACACCATTGGCGAAGACGGCACTTGGGAAACCACGCTGCTGCGCTAGGCGTCATCGACCGCTTCGGTCCGGTCTGAACTCAAGCGCCCCCGGGACGAATTCCGGGGGCGTTTTCTTTTCGCGGGCAGCGGGATCTCTGACCTCAGCCGCCAGGAAGTGCCCGGTCAGTCGTGGCGGGCCTGTCGTGCGTGGCCACCGACGAATTCTGTGTAATCCGCAGCGACGCTGTCGGCTGCGGCGTCCAGCAAGGCCTCCCCGTGCTCGGGCCGTGCCAGTGCCGAATGGGACCCGACCCTGCCATCCGGAAACTCCGCCCGGTGCTGCTCCGGCGGACCGTGTCTGTCCCCGGCATGGGCGGCGATGAACTCCGGTGTCAGCCTGCCGGGTGGATCGGCCGCCCGCCCGGGCGCGATTGTTCTGTGTCGCGCCTGGGTGATGGCCACCTCGGACGGTGTGGCGTGCATCCCCTCCCATTCGCCGTAATAGGTCGATCGGAGCATGTTGACAGCGTCAAAGTCCCACCAGCTTCGAATGCGGATGCCGGTGCGGGCATCCGCGATCCGGCGCATCGGCTCAAGGTTCGCGCCGTGGGCATTCAGCACATAGATCCGCCAGAAGCCCTGGGCGAAGAGGCCATCCGTTACCTCGCGAAACAGGGCGGTGAACAGCGTGTCACTGATCGAAATCGTGCCGGGGAAGGACGTGTTGAACGGGGCAGGGGTGATCGCCAGGGTTGGCGCAACAAGCGCCCCTGCGCGCGACGCGGCCGCTTCTGCGATCACTGAGGCGCACAGCGCATCGGTGCCGATCAGGCCCATGGGCCCATGCTGTTCCGTGGATCCGACGGGCAGGATGATACCGGGGGACGTCGTCAGATAGTCCTCGACCTCTGGCCATGTGCAGAGGTCCAGCCGGACCGGGCGGCTCACACCGAGCCGTCCAGAAAGGCTTTCAGTTTCGGGCGGTAATCGTCCAGTTCGTCCGATACTGCGGGCAGGGCGGCGACGCGGGCACGGTAGCCGCCTAGCCGACCCGGCCAGCGCACGCCAAGCTCCATGCGCGGCGTAAGTTCCTCGATCCACGCGAAGGTTATCGCAAAGCCGCAATCGCCCAGGGTCAACTCGTGCCCGGCATCGGGCCGAAGCATCTTTGCCAACTGGCGAAGGCGGGCGGAAATGATCTCGGACTGAGCGTCGATGAAGCCGTCAGGCGGGCTTTCCCTGCCGGGCAGATAGGGAAACAGCGCACGGACTGCGGGCTCCAGCCTGGTGTCATGGAACCGCGACCTCTCGCGGATCAGCGCCCGGTCGGCGACGTCCTCTGGCAACATTGGCCGTTCGGGGAACTTTTCGTCCAGATACTCGGCAATCGCCTCGGAATCCGCCAGCATCAGCCCGCCATCGACAAGGGCGGGCAGGTTCCCGGACGGAACGAGATCTTTGTACTCGTCGGACCCGTAGCCGCCCGGTGGCGGCGTCTCCGTCCAGTCAAGATCCTTGTGCCGCAGCAGGATGCGCAGCTTGGCGCAGTAGAGGCTGACGGGAATAGAATAAAGGCGCAGCATGGCGGCGAGCGTGGGGCGGGCTTCAGCCCGCCCTTGGCGGCATCAGTTCGACAACTGCCACTTCTTCGCCAGATCGTCGAAGAAGCCACGCTCGGTCTTCAGCGCGATCCAGGTGTTGACGTAGTTGATCCACACCTGATCGCCCTGCGGCATCAGCATTGCAATCGGCGTCGGCGCCTTGGGGCTGGAGACCGGCACCACCATCATCTCGGGATACTTGGCGACCAGCTTGTACGCCTCGACGTTCGAGGTGATGTGCGCATCGGCGCGGCCCGCCAGAACTTCCTGAAAGTCGCGGGCCGGGGCCTCGACGATCTTGTGCTCGGCATCCGGGAAGAACTGCTTCACCTGGGTTTCCTGGGTGGTGCCCAGCGTGGCCGCGACGATCACCTCCGGCTTGTTCAGATCGTCCCAATCCGCGAATTTGCCTTCGTTGGATTTCAGCGTCAGCGGCACAGTCGCCAGGCTGAAATAGCTGTTCGAATAGCCCGCGACCTTGGCCCGCTTTGGCGCGACAGAGGCCGAGCCCGTGATGTGGTATCTGCCCGCGATCACGCCGTTGACCAGCGTTTTCCAGTCGGTGGCGACAAACTCGACCTCGACGCCCAGATCCTTGGCCATCTCGGTCATCACGTCGATGTCGTAGCCAGTATAGGTATTGTTCGCCGGATCCTTCATGGTCATCGGGTTCCAGTCGCCGGTGGTGCCGACTTTCAGGGTGCCGCTGGACACGATGTCCTGCAGGGCTGACTGGGCATGGGCTGCGCCCGATACGGCCAGGCTGGCGGCGACGATGGCCGCGGTTGCGAAATGCTTCATGGGTCCTCTCCCTATTTTGCTGCGATCAGTAAGGCAGGATTTCGCAGGTGCGGCAAAGGAAAAGCGTGCACGGCGCGGGGATTTCTGCCTTAGTTGCCGGGGGAGGGGCCATGACCGACGCGCTGATCACCGTCGACAACGTCGTCAAAAGGTTCGGGGATTTCCGGGCACTGGACGATGTATCGCTTTCGGTCCTGCCGGGCGAAAAGATCGTGGTTTGCGGCCCCTCCGGTTCAGGCAAGTCGACGCTGATCCGGTGCATCAACCGGCTGGAAGAGCATGATCAGGGGCGCATCGCGGTCGGCGGCATTGAACTGAGCGGGGCAACCGAGGCCCAGATCCGCCGCGATGTCGGCATGGTCTTTCAGCAGTTCAACCTCTTTCCCCACCTGACCGTCCTGCGAAACCTGACCCTCGGCCCGATGCGGGTGCGGGGGCTGCCGGAAGCCGAGGCCGAGGCCAAGGCGATGGAATACCTGACCCGCGTCAGGATCCCGGAACAGGCCGGAAAGCTGCCCGGGCAGCTATCAGGCGGGCAGCAGCAGCGGGTCGCGATCGCGCGGGCTCTCTGCATGGAGCCGAAGATCATGCTGTTCGACGAACCCACCAGCGCGCTGGATCCGGAGATGATTTCCGAGGTGCTGGACGTCATGGCGGAACTCGCGGGCAGCGGAATGACGATGATCGTGGTGACGCATGAGATGGGTTTTGCCAAGCGCGTCGCGGACCGGATGGTGTTCATGGACAAGGGACAGATCGTCGAGACCTCTCCGCCGGAACAGTTCTTCTCGGCCCCTGAAACCGAGCGGTGCCAGACGTTTCTGAACCAGATTCTGGGGCATTGAACGTGCGCTGGCTGGCCCTTGGATCCCTGTTGATGCTCGCTGCCTGCGGCTCGGGTGGCTGGTATGTCGTGGACCCGACCCTGCCGAACGGCCGATCGAACCTTTGGTTCATGGTCTCGGGCTTTTGGTACACGATCCTCTTGAGCGCGACCGCCCTGGCGATGGCGGTGCCAGGTGCACTGCTGATCGCGCTCTGCGGTTTGTCATCGAACCGGGGTCTGCAAGGCATTTACCGTGTCTACGTCGAGGTGATCCGTGCCATCCCGCTGCTCGTGCTGATCCTCTGGGTCTATTACGGTCTTCCGGATCTGGACATTCGCATCGCCCTGTTCTGGTCCGGTGCTCTCGCCCTTGCCGTCGGCGAAAGCGCATTTCTGGCCGAAGTTTTCCGCGGTGGCATCCAGTCAATTCCGCGCGGTCAGATCGAGGCGGCCAAGGCCATTTCACTGAACTACGGCGACACGATGCGCTACGTGATCCTGCCGCAGGCGATCCGGCGCATTCTGCCGGCCCTGGGAAATCAGTTCATCTACGTCGTCAAGATGTCCGCGCTGGTCAGCGTCATCGGTGCGCCCGAGTTGACGCGCAAGGCAAACGAGTTGATCGTGACGGAGTACCGTGCGCTGGAGATCTACACGATCCTGGCGCTGGAGTATCTGGTGCTGGTTCTGATCCTTTCGGCAGGGGTCAGATGGATGGAGCGACGCATGGGCGCGGATGAGAGGGTTGGCAGATGACCGAAACGCCATGAGTGCGTGGATTCACATGGTGCCGGATACCGAGGCGGATGCGGATTTGTCGGATGCCCTGGCAGGTGCCCGGACGCCGCATGGAACCGTGGACAATGTGTTGCGGGTCCATTCCCTTCGCCCGAACACGATGCGCGGGCATATGAAACTCTACAAAGCCGCGCTGCATGACGAGGCGAACACCATCCCGATGTGGCTGCAGGAGACCGTGGCCTCCTACGTGTCCGTCCTGAACGGCTGCGATTACAGCTATGCCAACCATTGGGCGAACGCGAAGCACCTTATAGGAGACGACGCTCGCGCGGCGCGGATCGAATCGGCCATGCGCATGCGCCGCCCGCAGGATGCGCTGGACGGGCTGGAACTGGCGTTGATGCGTTATGCCGAGAAGCTGACCCTGATGCCGTCCCGGATGCACGAGGCGGATGTTGGCGATCTGCGCGCGGCCGGGCTGGATGACGGTCAGATCCTCGAGATCAACCAGATCATCTGCTACTTCAATTATGTGAACCGGTCGATCAACGGGCTCGGCGTAACCACCGAGGGCGATATCGTCGGCTACTATGCGGAGGATACCTGATGGCCTATGCCGCCGCCCGCGCCATGGATGCGGGACAGATCCCGGTGATCGACATCACCCCGTTGCGCGACGGGTCCGACCCCGACGGCGCCGCGGCCGCACTGCATGCGGCCAGCCAGGGTCTGGGGTTCATCTACGTGACCGGCCACGGCATTCCAGAGGCTGCGATCGAGGCCGCGAGAGGGGCGGCCTACCGTTTCTTCCGTGCGTCGCCGGATCTGAAGGAAACCGTCCGTGTCTCGACCCGCCATCGCGGCTGGATCGGCCGGGGCGGGGCCAAGATGCAGGACGATGCCAAGGCGGACATGAAGGAAAGCTTCCTTTGTGGATGGCAGAACGAAGCGGGCCAGACGCCCGAGGATCACGCCCTTCGCGGGGCGAACCAGTGGCCTGCAATCGATGACATGGAAGCGGCATCCATGGCCTATTTCAAGGCGGCGCACGCGGTTGCCCACCACCTGATGCGCGGCTTTGCGCGCGGGCTCGGACTGGCGGAAGATTTCTTCCTGCGGACCGCCGATCGGCCGCTGTCGCGTGCCTCTTATGTCTATTATCCAGCCCAACCGCCGGAGATGGGGGCGGATCAGTTCGGCGTCGGTCCGCACACGGATTTTGGCGTGCTGACCGTTTTGTGCCAAGACGATGTGGGCGGCCTGCAGGTGCAGGGGCTCGACGGCGCCTGGGTGCACGCGCCGCCGGTGCCGGGCTCACTGGTGGTGAATGTCGCTGACCTGTTGGCCCGCTGGACCGGCAGGGCCTACAAATCGACGCCGCACCGGGTGGTGAACACCTCCGGGCGGGAGCGGCTTTCCCTGGTTCTGGCCTGGGACCCGAACCCCGAGACGATGATCGATGCAGCCCAGGTGCCGGGCGCCGGGGCGGCGGACCCCCCGATCACCTGCGGCGATTACCTGGTCCAGCGCTTCGCCCGCGCCTTCGCCTACCGGAAAGGATGAGGCGATGGCGAGCGAGGCAGCCTATCCCAAAACGGCGGCCTCTTCGCGCACAGCGTCGGCGCTGCGCCTAGGGGCCTTGAACCTGCTGGAAGGTTGCGCCGGTGTTTGTGCCGGGCAGCGGGTGACGGTTTTGGCCGAGGACCCGCGTTTAGGCTGGTACGATGCGGCAGCACCCAGGGCCGTGGCCTCGTTGGCGACCGAGATCGGCGCGGAGGCACAGATGATCCAGGTCGGCGGCCCGACCGAAGATCTGCCGCCCGAAGCCGAGGTCGCCATCGCCCAGGCGGATGCGGTGATCTGGTTTGCCCGGATCGGCGATCAGGCCCGCTTTGCGCCGCGCGGTGCCCGTCGGGTCGAGGTGGTCAGCTATGCGC
>JBCCMP010000203.1:0-8828 GCA_039026295.1 Pseudomonadota bacterium
CAGGTTGGTGTAGTTCAATAGTGCCCAGAGCTGAGACTCGCTGACGCCCGGGCGGATCGCTTCTTCCATCTTCGCGATCCCCAGTTCCGCGACCGCGATCGACCATCGCATGCAGATCAACTCGTCGTCTGACTTTATCAAGCGGGCCCGTTCTACCAACGGCTCGGCATCTACGACCTCCAAGCCCCGCTGCAGCAAGGCTTGCGTCAGAGACGGGTTCGAATGTTCCAGCGCAACCCGCCGGTTGTCTGTGCCGAGTTCCGCGAGGTATTGCACAACGTCTTCTGCCAGCAACCGGGCCTGGTCCGACATCGTGTCGCCTGCGTCGAAAAAGTTGATGCTGCGTGCATGGCGTGCCAGCCGCGACTGTTCGGCATCGTATATCCCGTGCACGATCGGTTCGCCCTCTTGCCCCAGGAAGGCATAAACGGTCGGAATATGTGTTTGGTACAGCATGTAGCTGCGCAGATCAGCGACGTATCGGAGGCTGACCGGATTGATCAGGATGACGAGCGCGACATTCGACTGCCGCATCTGATCAAGCAAACGACGCTGACGATAGGCGAGAAGGCGGCCCGTGTTTACCTCGGGCAGTGGATGATATGCCGCAAGATCACTCCAATCATCGTTTATAATCAGGCTGTCCGGCATCGTCGTGACCCTTGCCAGTTTGCTTCTGGCAGGAACGATGGGACCAGCAGTCAGCCCCGTCGCGTTTCATGGCGACAGGGAGTGTCGTTTCAGGAGATCATGACCTGCGGTGGCGCGTCAGCCGGTCTCGGTTGTTTCTTCTGCAGCGTCGTCTTCTTCCAGCTTGCGGCTCATCTCGAAGCCGATCCTGCGCGCTTCTTTGTGCTGCTTCGGCGCTGCACGTAACATCACGTTCAATTCGGACACATGCTGGATCAGTTGGGTTTTGGACCCTGACGGATCAGCGCCGTAGAACGTGATCAGATCGGGGTCGAAATACCCCATGCCCATGATGTGAATGCTTCCTGCCTCGGAGCCCGCAAAGCCCATCGCAACTTCATGATCCCCATCAAGTTGCTTTTCGAAGTTCTGCACATAGAGAATCAGGCGTTCATAGGCCCAGCGCGCCGGGCTCTTTTGCTCAGGAGCGACCTTAGTCATCGCAGAGGGCAAGGGCTGATTCTCTGCGCAATCCTCGTCTGCGCAGTCAGTGCGTGCCACTCGCGCCTGTGGGAACACGGGTTCCGTGCGCAGCTTGCCGCCGATTTTGTACTCCATGGCCCTAGCTCCTCAGCGAATAGACGTGGGCGTCCCCTACCAGTGCGCGGTCGACGCGACCAGCGAGGTACAGATGATTCATATGCGCCACAGCCTCGGCCAATGCCAGCCCGTATTGCGAGCCTTTGATGTCCCGCAGGAAGATCGGCACGAACAGCTGCGCCGCAGTCCGCGGTCCTTCCTTCAACGCTTTTTCGATGTGGCGAAGGGCACCATGGTGGTTTTCGATCAACTGGTTCAACCGGAAATCCACGCCACGAAAAGGCATTTTGTGACCGGGCAGAATAAGGGGGTCCGTTCCGCTGGCGACTGTGCGCAGGCGATGGCAACTCTCGATCCAGGCGCTCAACGTGTCGGCCTCCGGCTCCATCGCCCAGACACCGACATTGGAAGAGATGCCGGGGATGATCTGATCGCCCGCGAGTACAACATCATCGGTCCAGAACGTTGCATGGTCCCAGGCGTGGCCATGGCCAAAGTGCACCTTCCAGTCCCGGCCGCCCATCTGGAGCGTGTCACCATCGTTGATGACCTTGAAGCCGAGTGGGATTGGCCAAACCGGCATGCGCCAGGGGGCTTCCTTGGCATAGTCTGCAACCTCATCCGGCGGTTGCCCGGCTCGAAGGCGGAAATCGACGGCCTCCTGCGGCTGTTGTTCCGGCTGGTCAAGGGTCATCATGCGCGCGGCCATGTAGGCGTAGCGGGTCATCCAGACCTCGGCCCCCTGTTCCTTGAACCAGCCAAGCAGTCCCACGTGGTCAGGGTGATGATGGGTCAGAACCAGGCGGCCAATTGGCTTGCCGTTCAGGGGCCCGGCTAGCAGACCGTCCCACAACCCGCGTACCTTCGACGTGTTCATGCCGGTATCGACCAGGGTCCAGTGGTCGCCGTCGTCGATAACGTAGCAATTCACGTGGTCCAGACGCATCGGCATGGGTGAACGGACCCAGAAGATCCCTTCAACCACTTTTACCACTGCGTCATGGGCCGGAGGCTCGTCCCAGGGAAATCTTATCGGCGGTGTCGAGGCTTCCGCCTTTTCCGTATCTTCGTTGGCGAACAGAGTGGGTGTCCTTTCAGCCCAAGAAATTAGGCGTAACCCTTAAAAATCAGGCGATCAGTTTCTCCGGATCGAGCGCATAGAGCGGTGCGGCACCCTGGGTTGCGGCAGCGCAGTCCGCGATCGCTCGCGGCAACAACTGGTGCATGAAGAAGGTGGCCAGCGCTGTACGGGTCTCGGACGGATCGGTCAGCATCCCCTTCAAAAGGTAGTGCCCACCCAGAACCAGTCCCCATGCCTTGAGGTACGGCATCGACCCTGCCATCCGATCGTTCAACTCTGGCGCTGCCGGCATCCAGTCGGTCGCTTTGGTCAACTCGACTTGCGCGGTGGACAGAGCAGAGCCAAGGGCACCGCCGAGCGAGGCCGTTTCGGCAATCTCAGCGAGCAATGCCTTTGCCGCGTCGCCGCCATCAGCCAGCTTCCGGCCGACCAGATCGGCGGCCTGTATGCCGTTTGTGCCTTCATAGATCGCGGTCACGCGCACATCGCGAACGTATTGGGCTGCGCCCGTTTCTTCAACGAACCCCATGCCGCCGTGGACCTGCACGCCGATCTGCGCGACTTCCATGCCGATCTCGGTGCCCATGGCCTTCGCGATTGGTGTAAGGAATGCCCCGCGGGCCCTGTGCACGGCATCGCCAATGTGGGCCATATCAAGCGAATATGCCGTGTCGTAGCAAATGTGCCTTGCGACCGACGTCAGCGCCTTCATCGACATCAGCATCCGGCGCACATCGGCATGACCGACAATCGTGTCGGACCCATCCGCAGTCCTGCCTTGCTTTCGGTCCATGGCAAAGGCCAGCGCCTTTTGTGTCGCGGCCTCAGCCACTCCAAGTCCCTCCACCCCGACGCCAAGGCGCGCATTGTTCATCATCGTGAACATTGCTGCCATACCGCCGTTTGGCGCGCCAACCATCCAGCCCGTGGCTTTGTCGTACTCCATCACGCAGGTGGGTGAGCCGTGGAGGCCCATTTTATGTTCCAGGCTGATTGGCTTCAGCGTGTTTGCGACGCCAAGGTTCCCGTCAGCATCGGGAATGTATTTTGGCACGACGAACAAGCTGATCCCCTTGGTCCCCGGCACTCCGTCCGGCAGACGCGCCAGCACCAAGTGGCAGACATTCTGGTTCAGATCGTGATCTCCCCAGGAAATGTAGATCTTCTGGCCGGTAATCGCGAAAGTGCCATCGCCGTTATCCTCTGCCTTCGTTGACAGGGCACCCACGTCTGAGCCTGCCTGCGGCTCGGTCAGGTTCATCGTCCCGTTCCATTCGCCCGAGATCAGTTTAGGCAGATAGAGCGCCTTGATCTCGTCCGAGGCATGGGCTTCCAGCGCCTCGATTTGGCCCTGCGTCATAAGGGGGTTCAGGCTGAGCGAAAGACACGCCGAGGCCATCATCTCGTTCAAATAGGTCGCGAAACTGATCGGCAGTCCCATGCCGCCGTATTCAGGAGATGCGGACAGGCCGACCCATCCGCCTTCAGCAATCGCATCGTAGCCTTCCTGATATCCGGGCGAGCAGCGGACGACGCCATTCTCTAAACGGGCAGGGTAGAGGTCGCCGTTGCGGTTGATCGGGGCCAGCGCACCCTCTGCCATTTTCGCGGCTTCTTCCAGAATGGCGGCGCGTGTCTCGTCTGTCGCCTCCTCATAGCGTTCGAACCCGGCCAAGGCGGATTGGCCGATCACCTTCTCGGCGCAGAAGATCATTTCCTCGATGGGGACGCGATAGCTCATCCGTCTCTCCCTGATGGGTTGCAGCCTCTGGCCCATGAAAGTGGGGCATGGATTGTCATTCGGAAAGGACTGACGCCGCGCTAACGCGTGACGCGGATTCGGGCAAGTCTGCCATAGCGTAAGATCGGGACAGTGATGACAGAGACAGAGCTTATCCCGGCCACGGATGCAGGGATTGCGCGGTGCGCGGCCATGCTTCGGTTGGGCAAACTGGTCGCCTTCCCGACCGAGACAGTCTACGGCCTTGGCGCAGATGCAACCAACGATGCCGCGGTGCGTGCCGTTTACGCCGCAAAAGGCCGGCCTGACTTCAATCCGCTGATCGTTCACGTGCCGGATTTCTGGTCGGCACAGCGCCTGATCGATCTTCCGGATGTCGGAGTTGGCCTGGCTCACGGGGCTTGGCCGGGACCTCTGACGCTGGTTGCGCCTTTGCGAGAGGACAGCCCGATTGCACCCACTGTGACGGCAGGATTGGGCACGCTCGCCGTACGCGTACCGGCCCATCGGTTAGCGAAGGAATTGCTGATGGCTGTCGATCGTCCGCTCGCAGCACCGTCTGCAAACCCATCGGGGCGTGTTAGTCCGACGACGCCGGGGCACGTTTTAAGCGGGCTCGATGGTCGGGTCGCCGGAGTGCTGGATGGTGGTCCATGTCCGGTTGGCCTCGAGTCGACCATCATCGGTTTCGAGGGCGACCAGCTTGTACTTTTACGGCCGGGCGGTTTGCCAGCAGAAGAAATCTATAAAATGACCGGCTTGCCAGTTCAGGATCGTGAGGGTGCAGCCATCACTGCACCGGGCCAATTGGCCAGCCACTACGCACCGAACGCCTTGCTCCGTTTGGATGCAGATGAACCCCTGGCCGATGAGTTATGGCTGGGGTTTGGGCCAGGACCGGGTGGCCCAAATCTGTCAGAGCGCGGCGATCTGGAGGAAGCCGGGTCCGCGCTCTTCCGGTTGCTGCGGGAATTAGATGAGGCCGCTTTAGATGGCCAGACCATCGCAGTGGCGCGCATTCCGCGCGAGGGTCTGGGTGTGGCAATCAACGACAGGCTGATGCGTGCTGCCGCAGCGCGTGACTAATCTGGACATGGGCGGCGCCGGTGATAAATCGAGGCCATGCCGGATCTAAATGAACCAACCGCTGATGATCTCTCGACCCTTTCGGCGATGGTCAACGGTGCGGTGCGGTCAGGAGATGACGCCGCACCCTACCTAACAGAACCGCGAGATGTCGCGCGGGGCCGCGCAGCTCTGGTCCTGCGCCCGGGCAACACCGGCGAGGTCGCGGAGATTGTAAATTTCTGTGCAGCTCGGCGGATCGGTGTGGTCCCTTATGGCGGTGGAACCGGACTGGTCGGTGGACAAGTCATGGCTGATGGGCCTTTACCCGTCGTTGTCTCCCTGGAACGAATGAACCGGATTCGCGATGTGATCCCGGAAGAAAACGCGCTGATTGCCGAAGCAGGGGTGATCCTGTCCGATATACAGGCGGCAGCACATGACGCAGGACGATTGTTCCCCCTTTCCCTGGCGTCCGAGGGATCCTGCAGGATCGGCGGGAACCTTTCAACCAACGCCGGGGGGGTTCAGGTCCTGCGGTACGGCAATGCGCGTGATCTATGCCTCGGCATTGAAGCTGTCCTGCCGAACGGCGAGATACTCAGCGGGCTGAAGACGCTGCGCAAGGACAACACCGGGTATGATCTTCGTCATCTGTTGCTCGGCGCGGAAGGAACGCTGGGCATTCTAACTGCGGCAGTTTTGAAGCTGTTTCCGATCCCACAAGCCACGGTAACGGCGATGCTGGCCGTGCCGGGGCCATCTGCCGCCACAACCTTGCTGCACCGTCTGCGTGATCTGCTGGGCGACCAGATCACCGCATTTGAATTGATCCATGGCAATGGTGTCGAGTTCGTTGGACGGTTCCATGACGTTGTCGACCCTCTGAACGGTTTTCCTGCGTGGCGTGTTCTGGCAGAGGTCGTCGGCACTGATCAGGAGGCGCTACAGGAACAACTTGAGACAGCATTTTCTTCCGCGTTCGAGGATGGTCTTGCGACTGACGGGGTGCAAGCCTTGTCTGATGCGCAGCGGCAGGAAATGTGGAAGTTGCGCGAGACGATCCCAGAGGCCAACCGCAAGGTCGGGGCAGTTTCGTCGCACGATATATCTCTGCCAATCAAAAGCTTACCGGAATTCATTGATGAAGCGAACGATGTGATTTCCCGGATCGATTCCGATCTGGTGACCAATTGCTTCGGGCATCTTGGCGATGGTAATCTGCACTACAATGTTTTCCCGCCAAAAGGGCGACGAAACCAGGATTACGCGAACCGCAAGATGGAAGTGAAAACAGCGTTGCATGATCTGGTGAATGCTTATGATGGTTCCGTCAGCGCCGAACACGGGATCGGCCGCTTCAAGGCGGCTGATCTGGTAACTTATTCGGACCCGGCGAAGGTGACTGCCATGCGCTCCATCAAGGCCGCTCTTGACCCCGCCGGGATCATGAATCCCGGCGCGGTGCTGGTCTGACAGTCAAAGCCTTGGCGCAGAAAACTCCCGCGCGTTCATAAGAGCTGGGATTTTCCGCCGCGAGGCGTCCGCCTCTTCAAGGTCTATGTCGACCATTGTAACGCCAGTGCCTTCGCCCGCATCTGCAATCACTTCCCCCCATGGATTAACGACGAGGGAATGCCCGTAGGTTTGGCGGACCCGCCCCCGCACGGCAGCGTGTGTACCCCATTGTGCTGAAGCGATCACAAAGCTTCCGGTCTCTACAGCGCGGGCGCGCAGCAACACGTGCCAATGGGCTTTACCGGTCGGCACCGTGAAAGCGCTCGGTGCTGTAAGAACCTTGGCCCCGGCTTCGGCAAGCGCGCGATAAAGGCTTGGAAAGCGCATGTCATAACACGTGGTCAGACCGAACCTTCCCCAGGGTGTTTCGGCGATTACAGCCTCGTTGCCCGGGCGGTAGCCTTTGGATTCCCGGTAACTTTCCTCGCCGCCAAGTTCGACGTCGAACATGTGGATTTTATCATACTTGGCGACGACCCGACCGTCGCCAGCAATCAGAAACTGACGATTAACAAAGCGACCGTCGTCATCCCCGGAAAGTAATGCAAGCGAGCCGATTGAGATCCAAATGCCAAGGTCGGCCGCCAGCATTTGCAGGGCGTCGAGCGTTCGGTCCTCAGCCTCCGTCGCCAACATCTCCTTCTGCCGGGTGCGGCTGGCTGAGACGATGTTGGTTACTTCCGGCGTGAACGCAATGTCAGCACCGTTTGCCGCGGCCTCACGGATCAGAGCCTCCGTAACCGGAAGGTTGGCCACCGGATCATCCGATGCGGTGATCTGGATCAGTCCGGCTTTCACGACTTAGTGGTCAGGCAGCCAGCAAGCCATCCAGCTTTCCGGCGCGATCCAGCGCGTGAAGCTCATCCGATCCACCGACATGGGTGTTCCCAATGAAGATCTGAGGGACAGTCCGGCTGCCCGGTGCCCGTTCTACCATCATCGCGCGGGCAGCATCGTCACCCAGAACATTGATTTCGGTGAACTCGACGCCCTTCTGCTTAAGCAGACGCTTTGCCATATGGCAGTACCCACAGATCGGACTTGTATAGATATCAACCTGTTTCATGAGCCTCGTCCTCGGTTAGATCCGGCATATAGTAACTGTCGTCGCGTATGACCAGAGCAAGTACAAGAATGCAAACATCCGCTGCACCTGCATCGCGGCAGAGCCGCGCAGCCTCGTTCAGTGTGGCGCCGGTGGTCATCACGTCATCGACGATAAGAACGCGTTTCCTCGCCACATCCGTCGGTCGCGCCAGTTTCATCGCCCCCTGAACGTTTGCAACGCGCGCGGCACGGTCCTTGCCATCCTGACTACTGGTCTGACGCGTGCGCTGAAGCAGTCGCGGCATATATTTTGCCCGGGGCCCTGCCTTGCCTGCCAGCCACCGGGCGATATCGGCAGACTGGTTCCGTCGTCGTTTCAGCCGTCGGGTCCAATGCAGCGGAATCGGGGCAATGATTTCAGCGCCGTCCACAAGGTCCCTTGCGGCACGCATAGCCCACCCTCCGAGAATCGGCGCAAGATCCGAACGATCGCCGTGCTTCAACGCGAGGATCAGTTTTCGGCCCGCACCTTCGTAGCTGAACACCGCCCGGCCCTGGCTCCATTTGCGCGGGTGGGCCAGACAATCGTCGCAAAGTGAGCCAGCTTTATCCGGCGACCATTCCAATGGCCTCCCACAGCCCACACATCCATTAGGCCCCAGAAAACTGACGCCCCGCCAGCAGCTTGCGCAGATGGTTCCTGAAATGCCTGTCTCTTCCCGGCATATCGGACAGGCGGCCGGGAACAGCAGGTCAGTTGAACGTCGCAAAAGGGTAAAGTTCAGCATCGGCGAATTCCCATCGCCCCCGCTCTGATTGCTTGCTTATACACTCTGCTGTAGACGACCGGAACCCCGATTGAACGGAACCCGCTGTTTTGGAAAAGCGTTTTTTCACTGGGGCATGATCGCTCGGTGCGGCTGAGTTCTATCGATCCGACGTTTCTTCTGTGTCGAAGGCCGCCTGAAGGCTTTAGGCAAGACCCGGAAACCTCAAAATCATATGAGCGGCGGCGCTTCGATGCCGAATTCCTCGCTAATCTCTGCCATGCGCTCTAAATCCACGGCAACGCTGCTCTCGTCCGCACCTTTTCTGCGAAGCAGTTTCGCACGCATTCCGTAGGTCTGTACCTGAAGGCAACGGTGC
>JBCCMP010000204.1:0-8756 GCA_039026295.1 Pseudomonadota bacterium
AGGGAAATGTGCGGCAGCGCCACCGGCTTGGCGTGGATTACCGCTTCCAGCGGCTTCTGACGGGTGCCCTGATGTCCGGTGTCGCGGGCGTGGCCATGGCCGCGGATGTTCCTGCGGATTGCTCTGCCCTTCCCGCGCCGGACCAGCCGCTGGAAGCGGTAATCCACGCCAAGCCGGTGGCGCTGCCGCACATTTCCCTGCGTCTGAACAGTCAGGGCATGTCGATGGGCGGCCGGAACTTCGTCGGCAACCGGCTGCGGATGACCGACAGCGACTCCCTGTCCAGCCGGCAGTACGAGTTCGATCTGGTAATCGCCCATGCCGAGGGGGAGACGCTGGCGGGACGCACCTTCGTGATCTACCCGGTGAAATCGTCGTCAGAGCAGCCGCAGCTTGGCGACTCCGGATTCCCCGTCATCCAGGGCTGGTCCGTCGAAGGACCCGAGATCGGCAGCAACATCAAAAACGCCTTCAACATCGCTTCGATGACGCTGACATTCGGAGACATCAGTGGCGGGACGGTCTCGGGCGAGATTTACTTCTGCCTGGCTGCGGACTCCGAGGACCGCTTCACCAAGACCAAGGTGAACACAACCTATCTGGCTGGTCGTTTCGAGGCAGTGGTGGAGTGACAGAACGCGGGACAGCGGAGCACGCTTTCTTTGTCTGTTTTTGGCAGTGACTGTTTTTAGTGGTGACTCATGAGATGAGGTGTTCGGCATGAAGGACCCAGCCCTCTGGGAACGTTTGGTCTCCCATCAGTTCGATGCCTCGGTCGGAACGCAGCCGTTCTCGGCCAAGCTGGCGCTCTCAGAGGGTTGGGATGCTGCCTACACCGCAGATGTGATCGAAGAATACCGGCGCTTTCTCCACCTCACCCAGATCGCCGAAGATCAGGTCACGCCGTCCATAGCTGTAGACCGGGCCTGGCACATGCATCTGACGTTCACGCGCAACTATTGGGACCATCTTTGCCCCCATGTCCTCGGCAAACCCTTGCACCACGAACCCTGCTCGGGGCCGGAAGAGATGCCGCGCTATCATCGTCAGTTCGATCAGACGCGCGAATTGTATGCACAAGAGTTCGGTATTGATCCGCCCGCTCACGTGTGGGGAGGCGGCGAAAAGCCGGTGCATTGGACCAAGAGCCTTTCGCAAGTCGGCTTGTGTGGAATCAGCATCGGCACGGTCATGCTGTTTCTGGATGTTTCATTTGCGCTGCTAATCATCCCAGCGGCGATACTGCTGATTTTCTGGGATGCGAGGCGCAAGCCGCGCGACCGGCGCCGCAAAGGGAAAAATTCTGGCGGTTGCGGCGGCGGCTGTGGCGGCGGCTGTGGCGGCGGCTGCGGAAGCGGCGGGCGGAGCTCCAAAAGCGACGGCGGCGATAGCGGAGGCGACAGCGGCGGATGTGGGGGCGGTGGTTGCGGCGGCTGAAGACCCGGGGGCTTCGCTCATGACTCGAAAAGACATGTCCCCGACCGACGCCATTCGCACTCTTCTGGCCAGGCGGCGATCAGGTGCCTCGATCTGCCCGTCAGAGGCCGCGCGCCTGATCGACTCTGAAGACTGGCGCCCGTTGATGCCGATGGTGCGCGCGGCAGCGGCGGCGCTGGCGGACGAAGGGGAGATAGTCGTCACGCAGAAGAACACGGTCGTTGACATCCAGACGGCGCGCGGCCCGGTTCGCCTGCGGTTGCGCGACGAATGAGCCAAGTGGAATGCGAAGAGAAAGAACCGCGTAGCACCGCTCTGGCGGACCCCCCGACGGTCTCGCCGTGCGCATGCCCCCGCCTCTTGCGATGTAAGCCGTTCGAATCCTGTCCGAAAACCGGTTGGTCACGATAGATTCTTTCTAATTGCCCGGTGTATTGTGCCGGACCGCCCCATCCGCTTGCCGACACCTTGCACCGTGGTTATTCGGCAGCGCGGAAAAACAGGGGACAGCCCATGCCGAGCTTCAAGAAAATCCTCATTGCCAACCGGGGCGAGATCGCCATCCGGGTCAGCCGCGCCGCCAACGAACTGGGTAAGGAAACGGTCGCGATCTATGCCGAGGAGGACAAGCTGGGCCTCCACCGGTTCAAGGCGGACGAGGCATACCAGATCGGCAAGGGCAAGGGCCCGGTCGAGGCCTATCTGGACATAGAGGACATCATCCGCGTCGCCGTTCAGTGCAAGGCCGACGCCATCCATCCCGGCTACGGCCTGTTGTCTGAAAATCCCGAGTTCGTCGATGCCTGCGCGCGCGAGGCGATCACCTTCATCGGCCCGAAGGCCGAGACGATGCGCATGCTGGGTGACAAGGCCTCGGCCCGGCAGGCGGCCATCGCGGCCGGGGTTCCCGTTGTCCCCGCGACAGAGGTTCTGCCCGACCCGGACGCCCCCGGTGCCATGGACCGCATTCGCGCAATGGCCGAGGAGGTCGGCTACCCCCTGATGCTGAAAGCCAGTTGGGGCGGCGGCGGGCGCGGCATGCGCCCGATCTTCGGCCCTGACGAGTTGGAGGACAAGGTCCGGGAAGGCCGGCGAGAGGCTGAGGCCGCGTTCGGCAATGGTGAAGGCTACCTCGAAAAGCTTATCGAAAAAGCCCGGCACGTCGAGGTGCAGGTGCTGGGCGACAAGCACGGGACGCTTTACCACCTGTTCGAGCGGGACTGCTCGGTCCAGCGGCGGAACCAGAAGGTCGTGGAACGCGCGCCTGCCCCATACCTGACGACGGCACAGCGGCGGCAGATCAACGATCTGGGCCTGAAGATCGCGGCGCACGCGAACTACGAATGCGCGGGCACGGTCGAATTCCTGATGGATATGGCCAGCGGCGCTTTCTATTTCATCGAGGTGAACCCCCGCGTTCAGGTCGAGCACACGGTGACCGAGGAAGTCACCGGCATCGACATCGTCAAGGCGCAGATCCGCATCGCCGAAGGCGCGACTATGGAGGACGCCACCGGCATGACCCGGCAGGAGGACATCCGTCTGCGCGGTCACGCCCTGCAATGCCGGGTCACGACCGAGGACCCCCTAAACAACTTCATCCCAGACTATGGCCGGATCACCGCCTATCGGGGCGCAACCGGGTTCGGCATCCGGCTGGACGGCGGCACGGCGTATTCGGGCGCGGTGATCACCCGCTACTACGACTCGCTTCTGGAAAAGGTGACCGCCTGGGCCCCCACCCCGGAAGAGACGATCGCCCGCATGGACCGCGCGCTGCGCGAATTCCGCATCCGCGGTGTCGCGACCAATATTGCCTTTGTCGAAAACCTGCTGAAGCACCCCAGCTTCCTCGACAACACCTACCACACCAAGTTCATCGACCAGACGGCCGACCTCTTCGACTTCAAGCGTCGCCGTGATCGGGCGACGAAGCTTCTGACCTTCATCGGCGACATCACCGTCAATGGGAACCCGGAGGTCGCAGGCCGCGCCCGCCCGCCCGCCGACGCCATCCCCCCGGATGCGCCTAAACCGCTGTCGCATACGCCAAGGCCGGGCCTGAAACAGCGGCTCGACGCGGAAGGCCCAAAGGCCATCGCCGACTGGATGCTGGCACAGGATGCACTGCTCATCACGGACACGACCATGCGCGACGCGCACCAGTCGCTTTTGGCAACCCGGATGCGATCCGTGGACATGCGCCGGGTCGCCCCGTCCTATGCTCATTTCCTGCCCAACCTCTTTTCCATGGAATGCTGGGGCGGCGCGACCTTCGACGTCGCGTACCGTTTCCTGCAGGAATGTCCGTGGCAGCGCCTGCGCGACCTTCGCGCGGCAATGCCGAACCTCATGACCCAGATGCTGGTCCGCGCGTCGAACGGCGTAGGCTACACCAACCTGCCCGATAATGTCGTCGAGATGTTCATCCACCGCGCCGCCCGCACCGGGATGGACGTCTTTCGCGTGTTCGACCCGTTGAACTGGGTCGAGTCGATGCGGGTCGCCATGGATGCGGTGTTGTCGACCGAAGGACTGGAGATCGACGGGGCCGCATCGAAGGGTCGCCTGCTGGAGGCCTGCATCTGCTACACCGGCGACATCCACGACCCGGACCGCGCCAAGTACTCGCTGGCCTATTATGTCGATCTGGCCAAACAGCTCGAAGCGGCTGGTGCACATATTCTCTGCATCAAGGACATGGGCGGGCTGGTGAAACCGTCTGCCGCGAAGACGCTGGTGAGCGCGCTGAAGGATGAGATTTCGGTCCCGATCCACTTTCACACCCACGACACCTCGGGAATTTCATCTGCATCCATGCTGGCGGCGGCAGAGGCTGGCGTGGACGCCGTCGATTGCGCCATGGATGCGTTCTCTGGCCTGACCTCTCAGGCGCCGATGGGGTCGATCGTGTCAGCCCTTGCAGGCCAGCCCCGCGACACCGGCTTGAACGTCGGAGCGGTGCGCGAAATCTCGACTTACTGGGAAGGCGTGCGCCAGATGTATTCGGGTTTCGAGGCCGACATGCGCGCGCCGTCGTCCGAGGTCTACCTGCACGAAATGCCCGGCGGTCAGGTCACCAATCTGCGCGCCCAGGCCCATTCGATGGGGCTTGAAAGCCGCTGGCCGGAAATCGCCCGCACCTATGCCGATGTGAACCGAGCCTTCGGGGATGTGATCAAAGTGACGCCGATCGCCAAGACCGTGGGCGACATGGCCCTCGCGCTGGTTGCGGCCGGTTTGACCGTGGAGGATCTCGAGGACCCTGAAAAGGAGGTTTCGATCCCCGACTCCGTCGTCACCTTCTTCAAGGGCGATGTTGGCCAACCGCCGGGCGGCTTCCCCGCGGCGCTGCAGGCCAAGGTTCTGAAAGGGGAGGACGCGCTCACCGTCAGGCCGGGCTCGGTCCTTGCACCGGTTAATTTCGACGAAAAACGGGCCGAGGCAGAAGAAAAGATGCCGGGCGTCAACGTCGATGACGAAGATCTTGCCAGCTATCTGATGTACGAGAAGGTGTACCTCGACTACATGGGCCGCCGCCGCGATTATGGCCCCGTGCGGACATTGCCGACGCCCACGTTCTTTTACGGAATGGAGCCGGGCGAACAGATCGAGGTCGATCTTGAACAGGGTAAAACCCTGAACATCCGCCTGCAGGCCATCGCCGACACCAACGATCAGGGCGAGGTCAAACTGTTCTACGAACTGAACGGCCAACCCCGCGTGATCCGCGTGCCTGACCGCGCTGCGACCGCCGCCGCTGGCCGGGCCGAGAAGGCCGACGCTGGCAACCCGGCCCATGTCGGCGCACCGATGCCGGGCTCTGTCGCGTCAGTCTCCGTCACCGCAGGACAGGTCGTCCATGCGGGCGAGGTCCTTTTGACGCTCGAGGCAATGAAGATGGAGACCGCCATCCACGCCGAGCGCGACGGCCAGATTGCCCGTGTTGTCGCGCCAGCAGGATCACAGGTGGACGCGAAGGATCTTTTGGTGGTGTTTGAAGGGTAGCGCCTGAAACAGAAATGGCCGCCCCCGGGCGGCCATTTCATCATAGGTGCAATGCCCTAGCGCGAAGAAAGCTTCGTCGGCCGCCGATAGAAGATATGGCTGCCGATCTTGTTCGTCCGGACGAACTTGCGCGACCAGCTCGGGCGAACAGAGGTGTTGTGGTAGTAGAGCGCGCCCCCCGTTAGGCGGCGGCCCTCGCCCTGCATCATCGCCCAGGAAATGCGACCGAGCTTCTCGAACACCTTCTTGTTGCCGATCCGGTTCGACCGGCCATCGCAGTTGTATGAGAACTGGCAGGCATTGCGCCGATGCTGGCCCTGCTGGACAACACCGCAGATCGAATTCGGATAGCGTTCGGAATCCACCCGGTTCAGGATGACCTCGGCCACCGCAATCTGACCCCGAAGCGTTTCGCCGCGCGCCTCGAAGTACAGCGCCTCCGCCAGACAGTACCACTGCTTGTCCTTCCGGCCGACCTGCACATGCGCCAGCCGTTGCGCGGTCAAAGGACCGCTGCGCTCGGTCGACACCGACGGGGCCGGTACTGACGCAAGCTTGCCATCTGCGTCTGCGGCAGCATTCGCGTCATGGCCCGCATGATTTTCCAGCGTGTAGCTGTTCACACCCACACCAAGCGTCGATTCAGCATCGATCCGCTCAAGCCCCGCGGCGCGGACGAACCCGCGGGTGTTCGAAAAGGCCAGCAATGCGTCCTGCTCTCCGCTCAACGCATCGAACAGCGCGCTGTGATAAGGCGCTTTGCGCACGTCCAATGTGTCCGCGGCTGCCTGCGTTACGATCGTGGGGGCTATTGCCAACCCAAAGGCAACACCGATCGCCCCCAAAGGGAGGCGCGGGTGAAAACTGGGCATATTTTACTCCGTCCGTCGTTCCGTTCCGGTACATCAACGGTCGTGGCTGTCCCCCGCCATCGGCTTGATGCCCAGACTTCATTATCCGCGTCCCACCCGCGGTATCTGGCGGCTCTGATGGCAACGCCAACTCCGGGACGCCACGGGCTGCGAAAGGGGTCGGTGCAGATTATGTGCAGGCGTTACTGAAAAGCCGCAGTCAGGGCCTCTGAGAGGCGATTTCTGTCCCTCAGAACATCCGAAAATGACCCATACCGGGATTTATCCACAGAGGCTTCGGCCACCAATCGAAGCCCAATCGTCCCGAATCGCATCCGAATCTGCGAATCTGACCAGGAATTCAGGGCAGATCTTCGCGATTCGGCGAATCTGGGCGAGAGTTCAGCCGCGATCGTGCAGATTTCGTGCAGAACCTGCGCGATGCCGTCCCCGGTGCTGGCCGAACAACTCAGCACCGGCACTTCGCCCGCCGAAGACAGCGACAGCGCGCCCTTCAGATCACTCACCGCCCGGACCGCGACCGGGCCCATGTCTGCCTTGGTCACCACGATCAGATCGGGCACTTCCATGATGCCGGATTTCATGAATTGCAGCGCATCGCCCGAGCCGGGCTGCGCGCAATAGGCGACCAGATCCGTCGTCTCGGCAATCTCGGTCTCTGACTGGCCGACGCCGACCGTTTCGACCACGACCAGATCATAAAGCGCGCGCATCAGCACCATGGCCGGAAAGGTGATTTCGGCGACACCGCCCAACCGATCCCGCGCCGCCATCGAACGGATGAAAACCCCGGCGTCCGTCGGGTCCGTGATCAGCCGCGTGCGGTCACCCAGCAGGGCGCCGCCGGTGCGCATGGACGATGGATCAATCGCGATGACCGCCACAGATTTGCCATCGGTGCGCATCGCCCGCACAAGCGCATCGGTCAGGGTCGATTTGCCCACCCCCGGCGGGCCGGTCAGTCCCAGCGAAAACCCGCGAGGCGCCGCCGCCGCCGCATCCAGAAGATCCGCAATGCCCGGATCGTCGGGCGCAGCCTCGATCTGAGAGAGCGCGCCCGCCAGCGCCCGCTTGCCGCCGTTAGAGATGCGCGCCAGATGCGCTGCACCTGTCTCAGACATTTTCTGCCCGGATCGCCGCCTGTGCCGCTGAAAGCCGCGCAACCGGCACGCGGAACGGCGAACAGGAGACATAGTCGAGCCCGGCACGTTCGCAAAAATCGACGGAAGCGGGGTCACCACCATGCTCGCCGCACAGACCCAGAGAGATTTCCGGCACCCGCTGCCGGGCCCGCTCAATCGCCAGCGCCACCATCTCGCCGACCCCTTCGATATCGAGACTGTGGAAAGGATCGTGCGGAAAAACGTTCTGCGCCACATAGTCGGGAATGAACCGCCCCGCATCGTCGCGGCTTAACCCGTACAGCATTTGCGTCAGGTCATTCGTCCCGAAGCTCAGGAAGCCGACAGTCTCGGCGATGTCGCCGGCGCGAAGGCAGGCGCGCGGCGTCTCGATCATCACGCCGACCGTGTAGTCGACCATTGCCCCCTGCTCCGCGCGCACCTCTGCGGCAACCGCTTCGATCCGCGGGCTCAGAACATCCATCTCCCGCACGGCAGAGACCAGCGGGATCATTATCTCCGGCCGGACCGGCGACCCGGTTCGTTGCGCGGCGACGACTGCCGCCTCGAACACCGCGCGGGCCTGCATTTCGTAGATCTCGGGATAGGCGATCCCGATCCTGCAGCCCCGATTCCCCAGCATCGGGTTGAACTCGGCCAACTCCGCCGCCCTGCCCGCGACCTTGGCGACCGGGACATTCATCGACGCCGCCATCTCCCGCAGTTCCGCCTCGCCATGGGGCAGGAATTCGTGCAGCGGAGGGTCCAAAAGGCGCACGGTCACCGGCAGGCCGGGCATCGCCTCGAACAATGTCTCGAAATCACCCCGCTGCATCGGCAGCAGCGTCTCCAGCGCCGCACGCCGGTCGGTCTCCGTCTCCGCAAGGATCATCTCGCGCATGGCGGTGATGCGGCCCCGCTGAAAGAACATGTGCTCTGTCCGGCAAAGCCCGATGCCGCACGCCCCGAAACCACGCGCGGTGGCGGCATCCTCTCCCGTGTCGGCATTTGCCCGCACGCCCAGGCGGCGCACCTCGTCCGCCCAGCCCATCAATGTTGCAAACGCACCCGACGTCTCGGGCTGGATCATCGCGACTTCGCCGGCCAGGACCTGACCGGTCGTGCCGTCCACCGTGACAATGTCGCCTTCCTGCAGGTTCCTGCCATCGGCAGTCCGCAGCGTCCCGTCCGTCCGATCCAGGCTCAGATCCCGCGCGCCGACAATGCAGGGTTTGCCAAGGCCGCGTGCCACGACGGCGGCGTGGCTTGTCATGCCGCCGCGTACCGTCAGGACGCCGCCCGCCGCGTGCATGCCGCG
>JBCCMP010000205.1:0-8736 GCA_039026295.1 Pseudomonadota bacterium
CAGACTGCACCTTCCGTTGTGCGCGCTGGTCATATCCGCGTCAGTGTCGTTCAATATCGTCGCCCATGTCGTCAACCCGGCAGAGAAGCGACTGTCTGAAAGGGGCACACTGTTCTCGCTTTACTTTGACCTGCTCCAACTGGTCACCTTGCTAATCCTCACAGGCGGCCTCAACAATCCGTTTGCGGTTCTCATCATCGCCCCGGTGACCATCGCTGCCACGGCGCTGAGGCTGCAGTCTACCGTCTGGCTTGGCGTCACGGCGCTGGTTTCAATCCCGCTTATGGCGGCGGTCTACCTGCCGTTGGTGCAGGCGGATGGCACTGTGTTGGTCGTACCTGACCTTTTCCGTTACGGCATCGCTGCGGCCCTGGCGATTGGCCTGGTTTTTCTAGGGCTTTACTCGCGACGCGTCACTGTCGAGGGTTATGCAATGTCAGAGGCGCTGAATGCGACTCAGATGGCTCTCGCCCGAGAGCAACGATTGTCAGCTATCGGCGGCATCGCCGCAGCGACAGCGCATGAGCTTGGAACACCCCTGGCCACGATAAAGCTTGTTGCAGGTGAAATGTCCTCGGAAGTCGATGAAGAGTCCGATCTTGCAGCCGATGTCAGCTTGATAAAGTCTGAAGCTGAGCGGTGCGCAGCCATTCTTGCCGATCTTGGTGAAGGCGCACGGGATGACAGCCACGTCAAACAGGCTCCGATCTCATCAGTGATCGAGGAGGCTGCGCGGCCGCATGCAAAGCGCGGGAAAGCTTTGTTCACACGCATCGGCGGCGTGCCGACGGACGAGTATTCCGACGAACAGCCACTGGTTGGCAGAAGCCCCGAGCTGATTCACGGGTTGCGGAACGCCATTCAGAACGCTGTCGACTACGCACAGCATAACGTGTGGATTGATATCAGCTTGACAAAGACCTCTCTCAGGATTGCAGTTGGCGATGACGGCCCGGGTTTCAGTCCCGACATCCTGCCTCGCTTGGGCGAACCCTATGTCTCCACTCGATCACGTGCTGCACGGTCGGCCGGCACAAATCATGATGGGTCTGAGTATCAGGGGATGGGATTGGGCCTTTTCATTGCACGCATGCTGCTGGAACAGACCGGCGCGGTAATCGCATTTGCAAACGGCTCCGACGCCTGGGGGCGAAAATCGGACGAAGGCGCGGGTGAACCCCGTTACATGCGCCCCCCTGGCGCAGTAACCCAGATGACCTGGCCGCTGGATGCACTGGTCGTCTCAAAGAATGAGTCGCGCCGTGCACTTGGCCGGAACAAACGTTTCCAGACTTGACTGCGTCGATGCAGCCGCATTGACCACGCGCGAATTTATGGTTTAAGTAACAACCAATAGGATTAATCGATACTTTCTACCCAACGCTCGATAGGATGTCGAATTGATCGCTGGCCAAACACTCGAACTCTCGCTGACCGATTTGTTGACCATAGCATCGGCCGGCCTGATTCCGTTGGTATTTGCGATCTGGCGGATCTTTTACGTAGCCCCGCGAAAGATTGAAGGACCAGCGCTTTCGGACGGTGCCATTTTGATGGTCTCGGATGGTTTGATCCGACAGGCATCTACGGAAGCTCAGTTGCTTTTTTCGGCATGCATCGGGCAACCGATTACTGCTGTTCTGAATGATTTCGTCGGGGATATGGAAGGCGAGGCACACGACGCCATCAAACAACTGGAAATGTCCGGAGAGCCTGTCGACATCTTCCTTCGCGCCGCCGACGGACGCCCTTTCGAGTTGGTGGGGACACCTTCAGGCGCGATGATCCGGCTGGTGTTTCGCGAAGCCACGCTGCTCGACGATAAACTTCGCGCGGCTGAAGCCAGAGTGACTGCCGCCGATACCCTGGTCCAGAATCACGAGTGGCAGCAGGACACTCTTGGTGGATTGATCAAAGAAGCCCCGATCATTGCCTGGCACCGCACGGCAGAGGGAAACGTGAACTGGTCAGGCGGTGAGATACGGTCACGCGGCGGGTCGATAAGTGCAGAACAGGCGGTGGACCTGATCGTCGCGCGCACGAAGTTCAATCGACAACCTGTCCTTGCCGGGCAACCTCAGAAGTCCCGGATCGAAATCGTCGTGAATGACGGGGCAGAGACTGTGTCCCTTCATGTGATAGAAATAGTCAGGCCTGACGGAACCCGCATCGGGTTGGCAACTGATGCTAGCACAGCCGCGTCCGCAGAACGAACCCTGACGCGGTTCGTCCAGACGATGACCGAGACGTTTGCACATTTGACGGTTGGCCTCGCGATCTTCGATCGCAATCAAACCTTGGCCTTGTTCAACCCGGCACTGGTCCAGATGTGGCAGGTCGAACCGGCTTGGCTCGCGCGCCGACCCTCACTGCGCGATATAATCGACGAGTTGCGTGCAACACGCCGACTGCCCGAGCTGCAGGATTTCCACAAATGGCGTTCGCGGTTGGTCAACCTGTTCGAAAACACCGAAGCTGCGGACTATGAAGAGCTGTGGCACCTCGCGGATGGTTCAAACATCCGCGTTCTTGCCAGGCCGCACCCGCACGGGTCTCTCGCGTTCATCTTTGACGACGTGACAGAGCGGATGCGGCTGGAACAGAGGTACCGCCATTCGATCGATTTACGACGCGCGACGCTGGATGGCCTGAACGAAGGCATCGCTGTGTTCGGGGCAAATGGCCTGCTGCAGTTCGTCAATCAGTCTTTCCACGAGATCTGGGGCACGGACAGCGAGTCGATTTACGCAGCTATGCACGCACGCCAACTGCTGAGCTTCTGCGAAGAACTCACGTTGGAAGGTGAGATCTGGCACCGGCTGCACAGCTTCATCACGGGGGAACAAAGCCGTCGAGCCTGGACAGCCCGATTGTCGATGCGATCTGGACGTGTCCTGACCGCACGATTTGCTCCCCTGCCGGATGGATCCACACTTGCGGTCTTCACGGATATCACCGACTCGGAACGGATTGCGATCGCGCTTCGGCAAAGCAATGACAACGTTGAAATCGCGGAAGCCACGCGTGAAGCTATCCTCTACCGCAGCCGCGACAAGCTAATCGAAGCGATCGAAGACTTGGAAACAGTCTTTTCTGGAGCTGCAAGTCAGAACGGCGGCCTTTCTGAACCGGTCGCATCAGTCTCCGAAATCACAAATCAGCTCTCTCGTTTGAGAGCCGCAGCCGACGAGATCGAAGGGCTTGCGGAAACCGACATGATCGGTGCGATGCAGGACGAAACCCCGACACGCTTGCATGCGTTGGTGGCGTTCACGACGAACCTGTTCGCACAAAGGCTGAGTGACGCCGGGCTCTCAGTGAGCGTTACACCTTTGGCAAACGAGCCCGAAGAGCCCATTTTCGTGAAGCGATCTGCGATAGTGAAAGTCGTTTTCGGTCTTCTCACGCGGGCCTGCGAGCGGTGCCGGTCTGGCAGTAAAATCGGGGTGTCCTACGCGGCGCATGACAGAGATATCGAGATCAGATTTACTGTGACGACCAGCGAACCGTTCGTTCTGAACAATGATAATGATGATGCCTCTACACTGGTCGCGCCGGCGGTTCACGCTGTCATCGCAGAATGTAATGCTCGATTGGAGATCGAGGATTTCGATCCAGATAGAATTCTGGTCCGCTGCATAATCCCCAGGTCCGCCGCCGATGCAAAGAAGACCGCACCTGTTGGCATCGCGGATGGCGATCCGGCTCGCGATGACTCGAATGTGCACAGTCTAGACGCGGCAGGTGCGTTCAGGACGCCAACAGGCTGACACCAGATTTGTGATCCGCCGCGAAGACCGGTAGGCAGATTGGACGCTCAAGATCCCGCATCCACGCTCCTGAACATGCATAAATCTGCCTTCGACCCGCAAATACCAGCACCAAGCTCATTGTTGGCGCGGACAACGTCCGAAATGGACCACATCGGCAGTCGTTTGGCACATGCTTTGGTGCCCGGCGACTGCATTACGCTGTCCGGCCAATTGGGTGTCGGGAAGTCGCACCTTGCTCGCGCAACGATCCGGTCAATCCTTCGGGATGAAACAGCGGACGTTCCCTCCCCTACCTACACGCTGGTAAATGTTTTCGATGCCGGACAATTCGACGTTTGGCATGCCGATCTCTACCGGCTCTCGTCAGCAGAAGAAATCGAGGAGATCGGGCTGGCGGATGCGGTTGAGAGTTCAATCGCAATCATCGAATGGGCTGACCGCTGGCCAAATCCGCCAGACCGGCGTCTGGATATCTGCATCACGATAGAAGCAGGCGATGCACGGCGGTTGACCTTCCATCCAAACGGCACTTGGAGCGACGTGCTGATCCGGTTATTCGAGCACGAATGACGAAACACGACCAGCAAGCCCGTGAGACTGCTTTACACAGTTTCTTGGCGTCGACAGATTGGCGGGACGCAACGCTTTTGCCGCTGGCTGGCGATGCCTCGAACCGCAGGTATATCAGGCTGCGCGGAGCGGCAGGCCGGGCAGTCCTAATGGATGCGCCGCCATCAAAGGGTGAAGACGTCGGACCCTTCATTGCAATGACCAAGTGGTTGCAACAGCATGGCTTTTCGGCCCCGCGCATTCTTGCTCAGGACGCGCCAAACGGGTTTCTCATCTTGGAAGATCTTGGTGATGCGTTGTACGCGACGCACCTCGCCACCGCTCCTCAGCAGGAGACGGCACTGTACTCACGCGCCGTGGACGTGTTGACGGAGCTTTTGGAGATCGGTGCACCTCCAGATTTGCACGTCTCACGGCACAAACTCCCCCCATACGATGCCGCCACCTTGCGCAAAGAGGCAGCCCTGTTCGTGGAATGGTGGCTGCCTGCGGCGACGGGGCAATCGATCAGTCAAAGCCAATCCGACGAGTTTTTGGGTCTTGTGGACATGGCGTTGGCACCCTTTTCCGAAAACAGGGATGTCGTCGTGGTGCGTGACTACCACGCAGAAAACCTGCTTTGGCTGCCGGATCGTGCCGGAACGAAGGCGGTTGGACTACTTGACTATCAGGATGCCTGTGCCGGGCACCCGGCCTATGATCTGATGTCCTTGCTCGAAGATGCCCGTCGCCCAACGGCAGAGACACTCCAGCACGCAATGATCGAGCGATATCTGGAAAATAGCCCAAGCCTGGATAAGGGAGAGTTTCGCCACGCCTACGCTGCGCTTGGTGCCGGGCGCAACCTGAAGATCGTCGGGATCTTCGCACGGCTGGCTTTGCGCGATGGCAAAGCCCGCTACCTGGATTTGATCCCGCAGGTTTGGTCACATGTCAGACGGGACCTGGGTCACCCCGAATTGTCAGATTTGGCGGCCTGGATAGACAAATGCGCCGCAGAGCCAGACGGCGCCACGCTCGATCGGGTCCGCGCCGCCGCGGATACAGAATGAACGCCGTGGATACAGCAATGATCCTGGCGGCAGGCTTCGGGACCCGCATGGGTGCACTGACCAACGACCGCCCGAAACCACTGCTTAAAGCCGGGGGCCGAACTCTGATCGATCGAGTGCTCGATCATGTTGCATCAGCAGGACTGACGAAGGCGGTCGTCAATCTGCATTACAAGGGTGATCAGATACGTCACGAATTGTCGGAGCGTGCCGCGCCAGAGATCGTGTTCTCTGAAGAGCACCCAGACATCCTTGATACTGGTGGCGGCGTCGTGCATGCCCTGCCAAAACTCGGGCGCAATCCCTTTGTAACGATCAACAGCGATGCCGTTTTCATCGGCCCGAACCCTTTGCAGGCTCTACTTTCCGCCTGGAATCCAGCCAACCACGACGCGTTGCTGCTCATGACCCACGTCTCGAACGCAATGGCCTACACAAGGTGCGGCGACTTCTTTCTTTCGGCGGACGGCGACCGCCCACGGCGGCGCGGAGCGGCAGAAATCGCGCCATTTGTCTATTCCGGCGCGCAAATCATTGCGCCCGGTGTGTTCAGCAATGCCCCGGCAGGACCGTTCTCGACAAATATCATCTGGGACCGCCTTTTGTCGGAGGGGCGACTGGCGGCCGTCGAATATACGGGTCAATGGATTGATGTCGGAACACCGGATGGATTGGAGATCGCGGACAAGGCACTGACATGAGCGCTGCCAATGTGTTTGCAATACCGCCCGGCGCAGACTTCGCTGCGGAATTTGCCGACGGGTATCACCGGCGATGTGCTTCGCTGCCAATGGCCGTGCAGGCAGAGACGATTGTTTTCGTAAACACCGCCCGGGCATTTACTGACCTGCAAACGGCGCTGGCTGATCGAGCGGATGGCCCATGCATCCTGCCGCGCTTCATCCTGATTCAGGATCTGGCCGACGACTCAATCCTGAACCTGCAGATCCCACCGTCCGTTCCCGCAACGCGGCGTCACCTGACGTTGATCCGACTGGTCGAGGCGTTCCTGATCAACCGCCAGTCCAGCGGAGCGCCGGTTGCGCCAACCACTGCAGCACCAGATATGGCAGAGGCCCTGGGCTTCCTGATCGACCAGTTCCACGACTCCGGGATTTCAGAGGACAGCCTCAATCACGCCCTTCGCGGTTTTGATCTGCAAGAAAGCTCGGCCAATCACTGGCAGGACTTGATGCGGTTCATTGACATCGTTCGCCAAGAATGGCCGAAGGCACGCGCAGAACACAGTGCTGATGCTCTGGATGCACGCGAGCAACAGCGCAGAGCCGTGGCGGTGTTGACCGACCGCTGGGCGGTCGACCCGCCGAAGATGCCAGTCCTTGTCGCCGGATCAACTGGATCAGTCGCCTCGACCGCGGATCTGATGGCCGCGGTTGCACGATTGCCGAAAGGCATGGTTGTCCTGCCGGGCTTCACACCTGAAATCGAGCCAGAAATATGGGAAAGATCAGGTCCTGATCATCCTGTCGGCCCGTTCAAGATGTTCATGGACAAACTCGATCTGCTTCCATCTGACATCCGTGTTTGGCACGAAAGCGATCAGAATGATCGTCGCGACGTACTGAACCAGGCGCTTCGCCCAGCCCCGGTAACCGATGCTTGGCATTCAGTCGGGGCGACGTTGAAGGAGAGAGCATCTACAGGGACGACAAGTATGTCGCTGATAGAAGCCCCGTCCCCGCGTCACGAAGCCTCTGCTATCGCAGTGGCCGCGCGCGAGGCGCTTGAATGCCCGGGTGAACGGGTCACGGTGATCACACCGGACGCTGAACTCGCACGTCAGGTTGCAGTTGCACTCGAGCGGTTTGGCATTACTGCGGACGATACGATCGGACGGCCCCTCTCAGCCTCGCCGCCAGGCGTTTTGATGCAGTTGATCCTTGCTGTCGCCGAAGGGTCGGCCGACTCGGTGGCGATCTCTGCCTTTCTGCAACATCCGCTAATGCGGGGCGGCATGGATCGCGCTGCCCATCTTGGGTTCGGGCGGCGCTATGAAATGACCGTATTGCGCGGGCGGGAAACGCATACAGTTGCGGCTGTGGGGCGTTTGCCACCTCTGCCAGCAGATCTTCCAAGCCATGATGAGCTTGCAGCTTGGCTGTCCGGGATAAATGGCGCACTGGCGCCTATGGCGGATGCACTCAAAATCGGCGCCCCCCTGTCTGACCTGCTGACTATTCACAGTGCTGCTGCCCGCCAGCTGACCGACCCTGCAAACGGGATGCCACCAGAGGCGTTCCAACAAGATACCGGCGAAGCACTGGATCGCTTCCTGGAAGATGTCATGAAGCACGCTGACGCTTTCGGTGATGCCCGGGTAAATGACTACCGCACGCTGCTGACCGGCCTGATGCGTGGTCAGCAATTGAGGCCAAGGCCCCGCGAGGCACATCGCAGAGTTGCGATTGTCGGGATTCGTGAAGCCCGGCTGGAAAACGCCGAAACAGTCATTGTGGCCGGGCTGAACGATGGGCAATGGCCAGCAGCGCCGGATCCCGGTCCCTGGCTCAGCCGTCCGATGTACGCCGCACTCGGCCTGCCAATGCCCGAGCGTACGATCGGACTGGCCGCACATGACTTTCTGCAGGCCGCATGCAGACCAAAGGTTGTCCTTTCCCGATCGGTGCGTGCTGACGGTGCACCAACGGTCGCATCGCGCTGGCTGGTCCGGCTGGAGACGCTTTTGACCGGTATCGGTGCCGCAGAGATGTGGTCTGCCATGCAGGGGCGCGGGCAGCGATATCTTGCGCTCGGCAGGATGGACGACGTCCCTGAGACAAGCGTGCCTCGTGCAGAGCGGCCCAGGCCAGTACCGCCGCGACACGCGATCCCTGATCGCTTGTCGGTGACGCAAATCGAAACTCTGGTTCGCGATGCATACGCGGTCTATGCCCGTCACATTCTGAAACTTCGACCGGTCGAGCCGCTGGGGCGCCGACCCGATGCCCGCGAGCGGGGCACGGTTCTTCACGAAATCCTCGAAAGCTTCATTCGCCAATCCGACCCGTGGCCGGGGCGGGATATTGCGCGGGATCTGCTGGGCAAGATTGCCGACGACAAACTTGCGGAAGCCGACCTGCCGCCTGATCTCATGCGGATCTGGCGATCGCGGGTTGAACGATTTGCAGATTGGTTCCTGAAGCAAGAGGATGCGAGACGCCAGACCAATGAACCGATGGCAGTCGAGGTGCCGGGCGAGATGGCAATGCGGCTGCCTGGCGGCGACTTCACCATCAGTGCAAAGGCCGACCGGATTGACAGGCTGCCCGGCGGTGCCGCGATCTACGATTACAAAACCGGGGCACCACCCCGCGAGAAGC
>JBCCMP010000206.1:0-8692 GCA_039026295.1 Pseudomonadota bacterium
CAAACGTGCCGAGGCGATCGTGAAACGGATCGTAGTAGACCGGGTATCTCAGGTGGCAGCCTGCGAAGAGCTCGTCCGGTGACAGGGTTCTATCGCGACGTTCGCACGGAGCCTCGTCCTGCGTGAGCCCCCAGCCTGCGTAGAACGCCGACCCAAAACAGCGCACCGGTCGTTCTGCGAGTGCGGCTTCGTAGCCGATCTGTGAACTGATGGTGTAGATCGCGCGGGCGTTCTCGACCAGGTCCCAGGGATTGATGTCCGTCGCCAGCAGAACCTCATCGGCGCGCAGATCTTCCTTGCGAAAGTGCCCGGTCTTGCGACCCGCCATCACATCGGGATGGATCTTGACCACGATCTGCGAGCCGGGATTTTCTGCCCGCGCCGCCGCGAGCATTTTCTGAAAAGTCTCCGGTCCCGCACCGGCCCCGCGGATCGAGGCATCGCCCGCCGTCTGGTCAACGACAAGAACGTGATCCCGAAACGTCGTCACCGGCTGCACCGGGGGCGTATACTTCGACAGACGCGCGGCCCGAAGGGCAGCCCAGCCATCCCGCGCGCGCGCGGCGTCGGCTGGCGAGAGGTCGGTCTCAGCCAATATCATCTCAAGGCGCGAGGGCGACTTGGCATCGTAGTATATACCAACGTCATCGATGATCAGCGACAACGGCAGCGCGCCTGTGACCCCGGGATAGAGAGAGCGCAGGAAGCCATCCTCGATGGTGATCAGCCCCGCGCCCGATCTTTTGGCGACCGCTTCCCCTCGTCTGGAGACGGGTTTGCGCCCCCAGACGCCCACGGCATCGCCAATGCCGGGCCAGCCGGTTGTGACCTGCCACCCCGCCAACGACAGGACCCGTCTGACACGTGCCTGGCGCAGAAAACCAAGCGAATAGGTGAACAGCCGACGCGGCGGCCCCGAGGCGCCGCCGCCTGCCCGGATCACGGCCCGGTCAGAGACCCGAGATTGTCCGCGCCGAACCGCCGAAGCTGATGATCGGCGAGATCGCCTGCAGGATCTTCAGCCACCGCACGAACGGCGCTGTGGTCACGTAAATCGTGTCACGGTCGCGCATCTTGAAGTCGCGGGCCAGGAACAGACCGGACGGCTGCGTCAGATCAATGATGTAGGCCATCTTAACCATGTCCTCGAACTCTCGCCCGGGGAACATCCGCCGTGCGACATCTGCCGTTTCCTCGCGGAACAGGAAGACACCGGTCGGGTCTGCCGTGTCGTCGCGCAGCCCGCCGACAATGCCAAGCGCCTGGACGACGGACATGTCCCGCGAGGGGAACTGGATGGTCGACGGTGACGCGACCGATCCAAGCGCCGTGAACAGGCGACGGTCGCGCTCGGCAATGATCGCATCGCCATTGCGCAGGTGCACGTCATTCTCCGGCACGTCGTAGAGATCCGTCAGCCAGATCTCGCCCTGGATGCGGCCACGGCGCAGCTTCAGACGCACCACTTCCGGGTCCAGCGCAACACCGCCGGCCCGCGCCATCATGGGCAGGATGTGGGTCGTATGCTTTTCGATCGGATAGAGTCCCGGCGCACCGACCACGCCCTGAATGCTGACCTGACGACCCAGATTTTCCACCGGGAACACATCGACCTGCGGATCGACCGTTTTGCCCGCAAGGCGCGACCGGATAACCTCGCGCAAATCTCCGATGCTGCGTCCGGCCGCGCGGATCAGGCCCACATATGGCACGAAGATCCGGCCGGTTTCATCGACCTTGGATTGCGGCAGCTGCGATGGGCCGATCCCGGCCGGGTTCAGCAGCCCTTCGTCAGCGTTCTCCCATACCGTGATCGCCAGCACATCGCCGCGGGCACCGCGCGTGATTGCCTCGGGCCCGGCTTCGAGAAATGTGACCGAAAAGCCACTTGTCTCGTCCAGATTGGCCATCTGCGTGACGTTTGCCGTCAACGGGACGATTTCGAACGGGATGTCGGACGGTGCCTGCTCCGCAAGCTCTTCGTAGTATGGACCGCTGCGTGGAAGCCCGCAGGCAGTGACCGCGAGCCCAGCGAAAAACAGAATACACAGCCTGATCAGCGTCTTACTGCCCTGCATCCCCTCGTCTCCTTTCGCCCCCGACGCTCACAATGACGTCTGCGCCTTCCCGAAGGCGTATCAAAACGAGACGACCATAGACGAGTTAATCAAGCCGCACTAGTGGTTTGTCAGCTTTATTTAATGCAATTAGTTGCCAGAGCGGGCTAACGTGCAATCCGCAGTACCGGTTTGGTCGCGCTTTCGACTTCCGCAGGGTCTGCACGGCGTTCGCTGATACGGTCATAAGCATCGACCGGATCCAGCATGCGCGCAGGCAATGTCTCCATCAGTCGCTTGCGACCGGCTTCGCCATAGAATGATCCGGCGATCTGGCTGGTTTCCATGAGGTACTGTCGAAACAGCCAGTATGATCTGAGATCGGGACGGCGTGGATGACGGATAAATCCGGTCAATGACTGCTCGCTGACCAGCCCCGGTTTCTTGTAGATCGCCCGGCCCAGCGCCGCCACCGGAAGTCCGCGCCAAAGGGCCTGTTGCGCGGAAGTGGAATTCACGGTGATTGCCGAGCGCGCACGGTCCAGCAGTGTCGCCAGCTTCTTGCCGCCGTCGATGAAGATCACACGGTCGCCGACCCCGAGGTCCCGGGCGATGTCGCGAATGACCTTGCCCAGGCGCTCCCGCCCGTCTTCGAACGGGTGTGCCTTTAATACCAGATAATCATCGGCATGGGCCCCTTCGGCGAAGGAGTCGATGACACGCTCGATGAATTCCGATGTGCTGTAGAAATCCGAATGCACCTGCATGGACGCATCGAAGGACAATTGCAGCAGGACCAGATGGAAGGTCTTTGAAGACCGCAGCAGCATCCATTGCTGAGCGCCGCGGCGCAACCGGATCCACGGCATCGCCATCCCGCGCCGCAAATAGGTCACGCATTCCTGAACCAGCGGCATGTCGCGGTGCCGTTGCAGGCGGCCGTAGCGTCCGGTGGGAACGAGGCAGCGCAGATGATAGAGCGCCGAGTGCCACATGTGCTGGCGGGAGTCGCCCCAGGTCGCGGGGACCTCTTCCTCTTCCGGCTTGGTGCCCTGTCCCAGCGCCCGTGCCATGCCCGGCAGACTGATCGACATCAGCCGCGAGTTGCCGTTGTTGCCGTCCCGCTCGTAGGTGATCCAGCTTGGACGGATATAGCCTTCCTCGAAGCAATGGGCATGCAGGTCACGATCATGCGCCACCGCGCGGGCCATCTTGTGCACCGGGCGCGTGTCGCCGTAGAGCACGATGTCCGTCACTCCGTGTGCATCGATCTGCTGGTTCAGCCAATCCTCGAACGCGTCCTCGGTATCGTTGAAGCGATGCAACGGCCCGGCTTTTCGCCAAGCAGCCTCGTCGGCCGCGTTGAAGGCGGCGCGGTGAACCTCTGCTCCCAACAGGGTCAGCGCCTGCGCCAATTGTCTGAAGAACGGGCCATGCGGCCCCTGAAGAAAAAGAAAAACCCGACCGCTCGCGGCACTCATATTGCTCGTCCTCTCCCCCGACCCCGTCTGCGCCGGCGGAATTTCGCACTCAGTTAACCATAGGTCGGCCTACGCCCCGACGCTTACGGTTTTGTTAATGCGTACCCGCCTTGTAGTGATTACCTGCACGTTGTAACGCTCACCCCGGAACAAGCATATCAGAAGGCTGTCTCGATGTTCACTGGAATTGTGCGCGAAGTTGGGCAAGTCCGCCAAATAGTTCAGCAAGGGGACACCAAGGTTCGCATAAGTTGTCGCCGTGATGTGCAGACTATCGATATAGGCGCATCGATCGCCTGTAATGGTGTTTGTTTAACCGTAATTGCCAAGGGCGATGACACGGAATCAGGCTGGTTCGATGTCGAGGCATCGGCAGAGACCTGCGACAAGACAACACTTGGCGGTTGGGCCGTCGGGCGGCGCATCAACCTTGAGCCTGCATTGAAGCTGGGTGACGAATTGGGCGGTCATATCGTGTCCGGCCATGTAGACGGGATGGGAGAGATCACTGTCGTCCGGCCGGAGGGGGATTCGCACCGCGTCTTGTTCAAAACCTCAAAGGCGCTGGGCAAGTTCATCGCCTCGAAAGGGTCGGTGACCATCGACGGGATCTCGCTGACCGTGAACGAGGTCGAGGATGCCGGCGACACGACGACCTTCGGGATCAACGTGATCCCCCATACCTGGGCCAACACGACCCTGTCTGATGCGGCAGCCGGTGCGCATGTGAACCTGGAGATCGATCTGCTGGCCCGTTATGTGCAGCGTCTGGCCGAAGCAGGGTAGCTCTTGAGGTAGACAGGGGAGCTAGCCTGCAAGTTCAGGATGGCTGTACGCCTCGGGGTATGTCATCGGCCGGACCGGCCCTAGAGGTACGACATTGTTCCAGGACCGGCCAAAGTACCCCTGGCGACAATGGACGAGTGACCCGCTCGCTGCGACACCCGGAAGCGCGTGGACACGGCACAACCAGCGCCAGAGGTGCGGATAATCAAGGACCCGCGCGCCGTTCAACTTCATGCGCACAAAGTAGACCGGGTCGTGGCGATATAGCGTCGGGAAAAGCCTCAGATCCGCCTCGGTAAAGCTCTCGCCAGTCAGAAACGGTCTGCCGTCAGACATAAGGTCTTCAAGCTCGGCGAGCGCATCGAAATAGCCCCTAAAAGCTGCCTCGTAGACATCCTGCCGGGATGAGAAACCCGCCTTGTAGGCACCATTGTTGATGCCGACATAGGTGACCTCGTTCAGGCGGTCGATCTCTGCCCGAGAGGCCTCCGGGTAGAGATCCGGCACATCGGCGGTCCGGCCCCGCAACGCCGTGGCGTGCTCGTTCAGCATCCGGATGATTTCAGCGCTTTCGTTAGAGACAATGCGCCGGGCGTGGCGGTCGTAGAGGATCGGGACCGATCGCTCCTCCGACCCCTCGGCCCTGTAGACATCTCTGGCAAGACGCAGACTTTGCCCCGTGGCCGTTTCAAGCGTGCATTCCGGCAGTGTGGCACCGGTCAGGCTGGCAACACGGTTCGGAGCGAACTCCCACAGGTTCGGGCCCTCAGGATCATCCTCGCCGGTGCGGCCAGGGAAGGCCACGTCCATGGTGATGCTTTCGCTGAGCTGCAGCACCTCCCGCGCCAGTGTCACGCGGTGGCACCAGGGGCAGTTCAGCGCGACGTGAAGGTGATAGCGGTCAGGCTCGGCCGGGAAGTCTGCATCGCGTCCGATCCAGCCGCGGAAGGCGCTGACCCCGCGCACGAACTCGCCGCCTGCGCGGCGGGCAGCCGCGCCCTCCTGCGATTCCTCGGTCGAGATATCAGGTTGTGCCTGATCTGAAGCCATGTCTTGTCCTCGGGCGTTGCTGACGGGCGCGATTTCATTAAATATGGTGCTCGATCATCCTTTGCCAGATCGCGGGGGAAAGCCGCGATCCGGCAACTGCCACCTGCTGGTCCTGGATCTGAGGATCGGCGGTCTCGGTCAAAGTGCCACTGGCATTCGTGCCCCGGGCAGGCTATCTGCCCGGCCATGA
This sequence comes from Pseudomonadota bacterium, assembly GCA_039026295.1. Lineage (GTDB taxonomy): Bacteria > Pseudomonadota > Alphaproteobacteria > Rhodobacterales > Rhodobacteraceae > Thermohalobaculum. The sequence goes on from JBCCMP010000206.1 coordinate 5,565, forward strand.
CCAAAACCGAATACACTGACGCCATCTCTTCCGTGACGGAGATCATCGACGAGGCCCGGAACGGGCGCATGTTCATTCTGGTCGACCACGAGGATCGCGAGAATGAGGGGGATCTGGTGATCCCAGCGCAGATGGCGACGCCGGATGCTGTGAACTTCATGGCGACCCACGGGCGCGGCCTGATCTGCCTGGCAATGCCGGGCGAGCGTCTGGACAGGCTGGGCCTGCCGCTGATGGCCGCCTCGAACCAGTCGCGTCACGAGACCGCGTTCACGGTGTCCATCGAAGCGCGAGAAGGTGTGACGACCGGCATATCGGCCCACGACAGGGCACGCACGATTGCGGTGGCGATCGACGGATCATCGACCCCAGCCGATATCGCGACGCCGGGCCATGTTTTTCCCCTGCGCGCCCGCGAGGGCGGCGTTCTGGTTCGCGCCGGGCATACCGAGGCGGCAGTGGATGTCGCCCGCCTGGCGGGCATGAATGCGGCGGGCGTGATCTGCGAGATCATGAAGGACGACGGGACAATGGCCCGCCTGCCGGATCTGGTCGCGTTCGCGCAACTGCACGGGCTGAAGATCGGCACGATCTCGGACCTGATCGCCTATCGCCGCAAGCACGACAACCTGATCCGCGAGGTTGACAAGGCCAGCATCAACTCGGTCTTCGGTGGGGAGTGGGACCTCAGGGTCTTCCGAGACGAGCCCGGCGGGATGGAGCACTACACCCTGACCAAGGGCGACGTGGCGGATGGGGCTCCGGTTCTGACCCGGATGCATGTGCTCGATCCGCTGGAAGATGTTCTCTGCCTGAATGAAGACCGCTGGCAGCAGGTCCCGAACGCCATGGCCGCCATCGCGGCGGAGGGCCGCGGGGCCGTCGTGATCCTGCGGGACAGTTCGCCCACTGCGATCTCTGACCGGCTGGCACCTGCGGGAACCACGCCCAAGCAAATACGGCAGTATGGGGTAGGCGCAGAGATTCTGACCAATCTCGGCATTCGCGAGTTGATCATGCTGACGAACTCGCCGACGCCGCGATTGGTGGGGCTTGACGGCTATGACATATCGATCATCGAGACTCGGCGTATCCCGGATCGGGAGGGCTGAGCGATGGCTGGGCATTCCGAACACGTGACAATGGACGCGCCGGACTTCGATGGTCCCGCACCGAGCGTGCTGATCGTCGCCTCGCCTTATTACAAGAAGATCGGCGAGGATCTGGTCGCGGGGGCGCGTGAGGTTCTGGATGCCGCCGGGGCGACGCATGAGACCGTTCTGGTGCCTGGCGCGCTGGAGATCCCGACGGCGATCAGGCTTGCCGCGGCCCGGTTCGAAGGCTTTGTCGCGCTTGGCTGCGTCATCCGCGGAGAGACGACCCATTACGAGACGGTCTGCAATGACAGCTCTCGCGGCCTTGCCATGCTCGGCCTCGACGGCATCTGCATCGGCAATGGCATCCTGACCTGCGAGACCATGGATCAGGCCGCCGTGCGCGCCGCACCTGACGGTCAGAACAAGGGCGGGGGCGCGGCGGTTGCGGCGCTGCACCTGATCGCGCTGGCGCGGCGGTTCAAGACTGCGCCCGAGACGCCGCCGCGTCCGGGCAGCGAAGAGGATATCCTTCTGGCCTCGGCGCGGCCGGGGCGTCTGGCCTGATGGTCAGCCGTCACCAGGAGGCCCGTCTTGCCCGTTCGGCGGCCCGCCTGGCAGCCGTGCAGGCGCTTTTTCAGATCGAGATGACAAGCGGCGACTGGCGTGCCGTGGTGCGCGAGTTCGACGAACACCGTCTGGGCGCGGAGATCGAGGGGGATCAGTACCGCGAGGCCGATCCCGCCCATTTCAAGACAACCGTCGAAGGCGTAATCGACCACCAGGTGAAAATCGATCAGTTGACCGACCGGGCGCTGGTCGAACGCTGGCCGCTGGGCCGGATCGACCCGACGCTGCGCGCCCTGTTCCGCGCTGCAGGGGCTGAGCTGACCGCCCGTGATGACATCCCGCCAAAGGTCGTGATCGGCGAGTATGTCGACGTGGCAAAAGCGTTCTTTCCGGAGGGTCGCGAGGCGAGATTTGTCAATGCTGTGCTGGACCATATGGCGCGTGAGATCCGGCCGGAAGCCTTCGTCTCCTAGAACGCCGCGTGCATCATCCTTCGGCCCGTTTCATCTGCTGGTGCTCGTCCTCGATCATCCCGATCTTCCAGTATCCCGAGATGTAGGTGTCCTTGCGCGGCAGTTCCTTTTCCTGATGCAGGAACGCGCGCAGCGGCTTTATCACGCCGCTCTCACCGGCAATGCAGGTCTGCACGCGTCCTTTGGGCCATTCGAGCGAGCGTATCAGATCCTCTTGCGCGGTTGATGCCTGGTGCGGGTCGGGGTGCACCAGCCAGTGCATCTCGATCCCGTCTGGGGCATCGATGTCCTGCTTGTCCTCGGCCGATGTAATCTCGAAGATCGCCACGCCCTTGGCATCGCGGGGCAGCGCCTCGAGCGTCGCTGCGGCAACAGGGATCGCGGACGGGTCTGCAGCGATCAGGTACCAGTCTGCCTCGAAATGCGTGACCTTTGGTTTTCCGGGGCCGGCGAACCCGATGAAGCTTCCGGGGACCGCGTGACTGGCCCAGCTGGAGGCCGGGCCGTTGTCGCCATGGGCGACGAAATCAATCGCCAGTTCCTGCGTCTCGGCCAGGAAATGGCGAACGGTGTAGGTGCGGCGGACGATTTTATCGCCGCTGGCGAGCCTGGCGGCGAAACGATCCCGCGATTCGCCCTGTTCCGGGAGCAGCAGCTTGCAGTTGGCACCTTCGCAGCCTTCCGGGAAGCCGTCGAGTTCCGGGCCTGCAAAGGTGACGCGGATCATGTTCGGGGTCAGATAAAACGCTTCTTTCACAGTCAGAAGACGCGGACCCGGGCGTCCGGTTGCCTTGCGTACCACATTCTTCAGTCCTGCCAGCACTGTCATGACTTCGATCGTCCTTGTCTCAGGAATTCTGATGGATTTCATCGGAAATAAGCATTGCGCGGGCAAGCGCAAGGCCCACCGCGCCCGTCGCCACCTGTGATCGAGTGTGCGTGTTGCCGCATCAAATTCTGATCTTCGATATCGGCCCGCCTGCACAGACTC
>JBCCMP010000207.1:0-8677 GCA_039026295.1 Pseudomonadota bacterium
CACGTCGCCGTGCAACAGCGCCAAAACAAGCGAGAGCGAGCCAGAGCTGCGTCGACGTGAACCAGGCGCTGCGCGCACACAAACTGTTCACCAAGGACAAGGACTACATCGTCAAGGGCGGCCGCGTGATCATCATTGACGAGTTTACCGGGCGTATGATGGAGGGCAGGCGGTACTCCGATGGCCTGCACCAGGCGCTGGAGGCCAAGGAAGGCGCAAAGATCGAGGCAGAGAATGTGACGCTCGCCTCGGTGACCTTTCAGAACTACTTCCGGCTCTATGACAAGCTGGCGGGTATGACTGGAACGGCGCTCACTGAGGCCGCCGAATTCATGGACATCTACGGGTTGGACGTGGTCGAGGTGCCGACCAACATGCCCATCGCGCGTATCGATGATGACGACCAGGTTTTCCGGACCGCCGAAGAGCGGGACGACGCGATCATAGAAGCCATCAAAGATGGTCAGTCCCGCGGGCAACCTATCCTTGTCGGCACGACGTCAATCGAGAAGTCGGAACATCTTTCGGCTCAGCTGACGCGCATGACGGTGCCCCATCAGGTGCTGAATGCCCGTTTCCACGAACAGGAAGCAGGGATCATCGCCCAGGCCGGGGTGCCGGGGGCGGTGACCATTGCCACCAACATGGCCGGTCGCGGTACTGACATCAAACTGGGCGGCAATGCTGAATTCCGAATTGCAGCAGAGGCAGAGAGCCTTCCCGAGGACAGTCGTGCAGCCCGCATCGCCGAGATTGAGGCCGAGGTCGAGCAGGGCCGTCAGAAAGCCCTCGCCGAAGGCGGGTTGTGGGTTATCGCGTCCGAGCGGCACGAAAGCCGCCGCATCGACAACCAGTTGCGTGGCCGTTCCGGTCGGCAAGGTGACCCGGGCCGATCCTCGTTCTATCTGTCCCTTCAGGATGATCTGATGCGGATCTTCGGGTCCGAGCGCATCGACGGAATGCTGCAGAAGCTGGGTCTGGAAAAGGGCGAAGCCATCGTTCATTCCTGGGTCAACAAGGCCATTGAAAAGGCGCAGGGCAAGGTCGAAGCACGCAATTTCGATATCCGCAAGAACCTGCTGAAGTTCGATGACGTGATGAACGATCAGCGAAAAGCCATCTTCGAGCAGCGCCGGGAGTTCATGGAGGCGGATGATCTGTCCGAGTCCATCCAGGACATGCGCCACCAGGTCATCGACGACATGGTCGAGGCGCACATGCCGAAAAAGGCCTATGCCGACCAGTGGGAAACCGAGGCCATGCAGGAACAGGCCGCCGATATGCTGGGCGAGCCATTTCCGGTTGTCGACTGGGCCAATGAGGAAGGCACCGATGACGAGACGATCCGCGAGCGACTGATCGAGGAAACCGATAAGATTTACGCTGATAAAGAAGCGCAGATCGGCGCGGAGGATCTGCGGAATTATGAGAAGAGCCTACTTCTGCAGGTATTGGACCATCATTGGCGTGAGCATCTGGTGATGCTGGATCATCTACGGTCGGTCATAGGTCTGCGCGGCTACGCCCAGCGCGATCCGCTCAACGAGTACAAGTCAGAGGCGTTCCAACTGTTCGAAGGCCTGTTGAACCAGCTGCGCGTCGATGTGGTGCGCACGCTCAGCAACATGCGGCCGATGACCGAAGAGGAGCAGGCCGAGCGCGCCAAGATGATGGCAGAGCTTCAGGCCAAGATGGAGGCGCAGCAGCGCGCCATGGAGGCATCTCAGGCTCAGGCGGCAGCGGTTGGTGCCGCAGCGCTGGCCGGTGCGCCGGAAGCCGAGCAAGAAGCCCCCCGCCAAGCTGCTGGTGCTGCACCGGTGGCGCTCGCTGAAATCGACCCGGCCGACGCATCGACATGGGGAAAGATCGGGCGGAATGCCCCGTGCCCGTGCGGATCAGGCAAAAAATTCAAACACTGTCACGGAAGACTGACCTGAGGTGGCTGACTGACTTGAGGATGTCTCAGGTCATCATCGCGCGCATTATGATGGCGCGGTCGATTTCCCCCACCACCTGACCAGTGGAATCGGCGACGCAGCAAGCCTCGTCGGTGTCGGCCATCCGGTCGATCAGGGTTTCGATCTTGGCGGACTCAGGGACCGGATTGTTATCGTTCGCAGCACCTGTCAGGGGGCGCATAACCTTTCCTGCGGACAGGACTTTGTAGCGGGGTACATCCTCGCAGAAGTCTCGGACGTACTGGTCGGCGGGATTGGCAACAATTTCCTCCGGTGTGCCGATCTGGCTGATTTCTCCGTCCTTCATGATGGCGATGTGATCGCCCATCTTTATGGCTTCCAGGAAGTCATGGGTGATGAAGACCATAGTCTTCTTCATTTCCTCCTGCAGGCGCAGGAGTTCGTCCTGCATCTCGCGCCTGATCAGTGGGTCAAGGGCTGAGAACGGCTCGTCGAAGATCAGGATCTCCGGGTCCACGGCCATAGCACGGGCCAGACCCACGCGCTGTTGCATGCCGCCCGAAAGTTCGCGCGGATAGTTCTGATCCCAGCCTCCAAGGCCAACGAGTTCCAGTGCGTGCATAGCCTTTTTGGTGCGCTCTGCGTGGTTTTCACCGCGCACTTCCAGCCCGAAAATGATGTTGTCGAGCACGGTCCGGTGCGGCAGCAGGCCGAAATGCTGGAATACCATCGCCATCTTTCGACGGCGCAGGTCCTGCAATTGTTTCTCGCCATAGCCGATCACATCGTCACCATCGATGATCACTTCGCCGGTCGTCGGTTCGATGAGGCGCGAGATGCAGCGTACCAGCGTGGATTTGCCTGACCCGGACAGCCCCATGACCACAAACGTTTCGCCTGTTTGGACCTCGAACGAAACATCGCGCACGGCCACTACATGACCGGTTTCGGCCTGAATCGCTGCCCGCGACGCTGTCCGGTCCATGGTTGCAAGCGCCCGCTGAGGGTTGTGTCCGAACACCTTCCAGATGTCGCGGCAAATGATCTGCGGTTGGCCTGCCATCCCTATATCCCCCGCCGTTTGCGCGAGTGTTGCGGGAACATCCTCTGCCAAGCAAGGCTTAAGTCGGACGCGACCTCTTGATTTTGGCGCGCATACCTGTCTGGAATGATCAAAAGAAATCAGGAGGACGCGTGGCTAACGCAAACCACGCTACACCATTGGCCGACGGACAGGGTGCCGGGTTGTTGCAGGTTGGTCGAACCGACCTGACAAAGCCAATTATCACCATTGCTGTGCTGGCCGCTTCTTTGGTCATTTTGGTGCTATTCGGCGGAGAACAGGTCTTCCCCGAAAGCATTACTAGGCGATTTGCTTTTGTCGATTGGGTCAATCAAGCTGAAGAATGGCTGCAGGCCAATTTCCGTTGGCTGACGCGCGGGATTTCCGACGGCATACTGCTTCTGCTGGAACCTCTCGAAGAGTTTCTCTGGTTCGCGCCCTGGCCTGTCGTCGTGCTGTCCTTTGCACTGCCCGCCCTTGCCTATGGCGGACTGCGTCTGATGTTGTTGACGATCTTCTGTATAGTCCTGTGGGCCGGCTTTGGCATGTGGGATGACGCCATGACGACTTTGGCAATGATGATCGTTGCCGTATCGATCTGCGTCTTGACTGGAATTGCGACCGGCGTTCTTTGCGCCCGGTCGGACACGGTAGAGGCGCTGGTCCGGCCGATCCTCGACACGATGCAGGTGATGCCTGCCTTCGTCTACCTGCTGCCCGCGATTTTTTTCTTCGGCACGAACGCCGCCGCGGCAACCATCGCTGTCATGATCTATGCCTTCCCGCCAGTCGTGCGCCTGACCAATCTGGGGATCCGTCAGGTTCCGCCGACGATGATGGAGGCCGCGACCAGCTACGGCGCGACCCGGTGGCAGCTTCTGACAAAGGTTCAGGTGCCCCAGGCGATGCCGTCGATACTGCTGGGCATCAATCAGACGATCATGATGGCGCTGGCGCTCGCCGTCTTCTCAACCTTTGTCGGGGCAGGGGGTGGGCTTGGCGATCAGGTCTGGAAGGCGATAACTAAGTTGAAGGTGGGATGGTCGCTGGAAGGCGGGCTCTGCATAGTGACCATGGCCATCGTGTTCGATCGGCTCAGCCAGGCGATGAGCAAACCGCCAGAGACGATCAAACTGGCCCCCGGCGAGATGCTGTTCCGCCTGCTGCCGCAGTCGTGGGAAAAATTCGCGCCGTGCCGCTGGGTCGAAAGTGGCATCGATCTGATCTGGCAGGGTACCGCAGCACCGGGCCGCGCATTGGCAGCGGCCGGCGGTGAATGGGTCGCGCGCCACATCCATCTTGTTATGGGGGCGTGTATCCTGAGCGCGATTTACCTGATCGACGCCTGGTTCTGGTCGGTCGGCAGCTATCCCCGCGCTTGGGAATTTTCGATACGCGAACCCGTCGACGCGGCGATTGACTGGCTGACGGTCAACCCGGCCTTCATTGTGGTGACCAAGACCATGAAGGCCTGGATGTATCTCTACTTTCTCAATCCGCTGGATCACTTTCTGACCCACCTGCCGTGGTGGTACGTCGCGGCCTTGTTCACGGGTGGCGTCTGGATGGCGGCGGGCTGGCGCCTGGCATTGGCCGTGCTGGTCTCGCTGATGTTCTGCGGAGCGGCGGGCCTTTGGGATTTGACGCTCTACACTTTCGCGGGAACGGTCGTCTCAGTAGTCTTCTGCCTGTTGTTCGGCATTCCTCTGGGGATCTGGGCCGCAAATTCGAAGATCGTGGATGGCGTGCTTCGGCCTATCCTCGACCTGATGCAGACGATCCCGACCTTCGTCTATCTGATCCCGGCTCTGTTTTTCTTTGGGGGTTCACCGACGACGGCGATATTCGCCACCGTCATCTATGCGATCCCGCCGATCATCCGGACAACTGCGCTTGGCCTGAAGCAGGTTCCCGCGGACATCGAAGAGGTGACCCGGTCGTTTGGCTCCACCCGCCTGCAAGCCTTGTGGAAGGCGAAACTGCCGCTTGCCTCACCCTCGATCATGCTGGGGATCAACCAGACCATCATCATGGCGCTGGCCATGCAGACTGTCACACCGCTGGTCGCGGGACTGGGGCTTGGCAAGGAAGTCTATGACGCGATGAACACCGCGGACACGGGCAAAGGGCTGGCAGCCGGGATCGGCATCGCACTGATGGCCATCATGCTCGACCGGCTCAGCCACGCGATGACGGCCAATCAGCGACGGGCGTTGGGCCTGTCATGAGGTGCTTGACGGACCGGCGGGATCGCCGAAAGGTAATCAACAGACCGAATGGAACTGCAAACAGGGAGAAGATGACATGAAAAAACTTGGATTGACGGCTTTGGTCGGTGCCGTTGTCGGCATGGCCATGAGCGTGCCCGCGCAAGCTGGCGGCGTGCTGAAGGTCCCGGTACCGGATTGGACCGGTGGCGCGGTGACCTGCGAGATCCTGCACACGATGCTGGAAGGGCATATGGGCTTCAAGGTTAAGCGCATCACCATGCCATCGGGCTCGGCCCTGGACGAAGGCATGCGCGCCGGCGACCTGGATTTCGGGTGCGAGCGCTGGCCGGGCTATGACGCTACCAAGGACAAGTATGTCGCTGAGTACGGCGGCGACGGCTCCATCGTTTATTACGCTCCAACCGGTATCGTTGGCCAGTCAGGCTACTATGTTCCCCGTTATCTGGTCGAAGGCGACGGTGCGCTGGCCCCCGATCTGAAGAGCTGGGAGCAGATGAACCAGTACAAGGATCTCTTCAAAACGCTTGAATCCGGTGACAAGGGTCGGCTGATCGGTTGTCCCGTTGCGGCTTGGGAATGCGAGGACGCAAAACGTCTGGAAACCCTGGGCGTTGACTTCGTTGTTACAGAACTGGGGTCGGAGACCGCCCACTTCGCCGAGATGCAGGCTGCCTACAAACGCAAGGAGCCCTTCATCGCCTATGCGTGGGAGCCGCACTGGATCTTTGCGGTCATGGATCTGGTTGAAGTGAAACTGCCAGAGTACTCGGACGATGCCTGGCCCGCCAGCGATTGGGGCGCGGACGTCACGCAGTGGTACGGACCCAAGGAATTGGCCGACAAACATCCTGAGATCGTGGCATTGATGAACAAGGTTCGTCTGACCAACTCAGAGTCAGCCGAGATGATGTTGCGCATCGATGAAAAGGGCGAAGACATGGAAGATGTCGTCACCGAATGGGTCGAGAAGAACGAAGATCGTTGGAAAGCCTGGCTGACGAACTAGGCGGACGACCCATCTGGACGCCCGGTGCCCGCGCGGTGCCGGGCGTTGTCTTTGGTGCTCATCCCGGGGCGACGTGCCGGGTCACAGTCCGTGGCAGGGCAGAAAACAGCCAGAGCAGCGCAAGACCGGCAGAGATGATCGCGTTCCAGCCCGCCATTGTAAGCCCGAATAGATCCCAAACAATCTCGTCACAACGTACAAGCGGTGCTTCCATCAGCGTCTGGAGCAACTGTTCGGAGCTGACGGCAGCCGGGTTGACACCAGAACAGCTACCCGGCCCATCCCACCATTTCTGCTCTACGCCCGCATGAAACACGCCGAGACCTGTGCTGATGCCCATTGCAACAGCGCCCAGCGCCGCCACGGGTCGGCGATGCTTCCACAGCAGTGTCATCCCCAGCACCGCCAGCAGAACGGCGGCAGCATGGGGCCAGCGTTGCCAGATACACATGGGGCAGGGGGCGAGGCCACCCAGATACTGAAAGCCGAGCGCACCGACCAAAAGGGCAAGCGAGCCGAGCCCAGCGAGAAGGATGCGTCCGTATACACTCATCAGGCGAGCACTCTCACAAGAGCAAAGGCCCCGATCAAGAGAATTGCGCCCAAGGTTGCCAAGATCCCGAAATAGCGATCGATCAGCGCCTTTGCGGGTTCGCCCACGTACCAGAGGGCACCTGCAACGACAAAGAACTGCGCGCCGCGCCCGATGATCGATGCCGTCACGAGGGTCCAGATCGGCAGGTCGAAAAAGCCCGCTGCGATGGTGACGACTTTATAGGGAAAAGGGGTAAACGCCGCGGTCAAGACGGCGATGAAGCCGTTCTCGTTGAACATGCTTTGCGCTTCGGCGAGGTAACCGGTTTTGCCATAGAATTCGATCAATGGGCGGGCGACCTGCTCCTCGAATGTATTGCCCAGCCACCAACCGAACACGCCGCCGGTTACCGATGCCACCGTGCAGACCCCGGCGATCAACCACGCCCTGTCCGGTCTCGCCAGAACCATGGGGATCACCATCACCAGCGGAGTGATCGGGAAGACAGAGCTTTCGGTGAAGCTGACCAGTGCCAGTATCCAAAGCGCCCAAGGGTGCTCTGCCATACGCAGGGTCCATTCATAAAGGCGGCGCAGCATCGCGGGCCGATAACACCTACAGGTTGGCAGTGTCTACTGCCGATCGCGACAATTGGAACACGGGCTTTACCAGTGTGCCCCGGCGTTGATCTGGATGTCTTCCATAGTAAGAGCGGCGGCAGAATCGGTGCATAGGTAGGCGGTCAGGTCCGCTATCTCCTCTGCCTGAACAAGGCGCTGCTGTGGATTAGAGCCTGCCATCTCGCTCACCACATCAATCAGATTACGATCGGTTTTCAGAGCTTTTTCCGCGGCGCTGGAATGAAGCATGTCGGTCTCGACCCATGTCGGACTGATGGTCACGGCGGTGACGCCGTGCGCGGCACCTTCGAGCGCTGTCACGCGAGTGAGCCCCAGTAGCCCTGCCTTGGACGCGCAATAGGCCGCATAATCTGGTCTTCCCGTGCTCGCAGCTGTTGAGGCAATGTTGATCACACGGCCCCATCCCGTTGCCATCATTCCAGGCAGACAGGCCCGTGTCATGCGAAACGGCCCCGTCAGATTGACGTCTAAGGCAGCCTGCCAGTCCGCATCGGTGTGCCCTTCGATGGCGTGGTGAGTAGCAATACCCGCGCAATTCACAAGGATTGACGGAGGGCCGATCGTCTTGTGTACCTCGGCCAGAAATGCGGTGATAGACGCCTGCCCGCGGACGTCCAGAAAACCAGCATAACAGTTTCCGCCGAGATCTCGTTCCAGGTTTTCCGCGGCATCCTTTTCGTGCAGGCGCCGCGCCCCGGCTGCGACATCGGCACCGCCACGCGCGAGAGCAAGAGCAATCGCACGCCCGATCCCGGTGTTGCCACCAGTTACAACCGCAATCCGACCTTTGAGAGGCAGCGCAGATTTCATGAATATCTCCCTCTCCCCCAAGATGAGCTTTCGTCGAAAAATCAACCGAGATCAATCGTTGACCGCAAGAGACTGCCGCCTATGATGCAGCGGCTCGCCCGGATGGCGGAATTGGTAGACGCAGCGGATTCAAAATCCGCCGGTGGCAACACCTTGAGAGTTCGAGTCTCTCTCCGGGCACCATACTGCAAACCGACCGGTCGAGCCCCCCTAACACCTTGAAGGATAAGGTGGTTTTGGGGTGATAATATACAGATTCTTTCGCGCATTTGACGGAGACGATGGCTCCTTTCATACTTTCTGAGAAGAGCAGAGGATGGAAGACAACGAGAAGCCCAAAGCGATGCGTGTAGCTTGCCGCAGATTTTTACAGTGATTTTCAGGGAATTTTGCAGCTAATGAATTCCGTCTGAACAGCTATGAATGCCTCATCAAATCAGCTTTGAGAGTGCGCCACGCCAGCGCCGCAGCC
>JBCCMP010000208.1:0-8665 GCA_039026295.1 Pseudomonadota bacterium
GCCTCCAGCGGGCTCATCCCGTAATGGTCATCCTGCGGGTGGAAACCCTTCAGATGAAGGATCGGGCGCACCTCGCCCTCCATCGACCAGCGATGCTTGTTGCCGCCAACCGCGTATTCATAGGCCATCGGCCAGCCGTCAGGCCCCGGCACCACGCGCATCCGGTCGGGGCGCAAGACGTGCAACTCGTGGGGCATGCCCAGCGAGCCGACCGCCGCCGCCTCGACATAGGCGTTTCCGCTCAGCAGCAGATGACCATAGAGCGCTTCCAAAAGCGTGCGACCGTCCTGTCCCGGATTGGGCTGATCCAGCAGGCGCAGCACCGGATGCTCGGTCAGGCGCGCGCCGTTCTCCGACAGGATCAGCGGGATCGCCGCCGCCGCCTCGGCCACCATGCGTACGGCCCGGAAACCGATGGCGTTCTCCTCGTAACCGGTCCGGGCAAGCGTCCGCTGATCGCGCGGCGACCAGACGGCCCGTCCGGTTCCGTGAAACGCCATCACAGGCGCCGCGGCCGACGCCTTTTGCGCCTCCGGCCGGGCCGCCCGGCGGAACAGTCTGAATGCCATATCGGTCTCCGTTAAGTGGTCCGGGCGCCGCCTTCGCGCTGCCTGAAACTTCAGTTCTGCGCGATCAGGGCGCAGCCCGGCCGCCGGGTCGGCGCAGCCCGGTGGTCTGCACCGGGCGGGACAAACAATTTAAGCGTCGTCTGGGTTACAGACCCGCCAGATCATAGAACCAGCGGTATCTATAAGCCCCGCACCCGCGGGCCGACCGCTGGCGCGTCGATCACCAGATCCGTCAACGCCCAGACCAGCGCATCCAGGCGGTCAGGGCTCTTTCCGCGCGCCGCGCGCTCTGCGGTGAAGCTGCACATCTGATCTTCCAGGACCTCGAACGCATCTGCATGATGCACCCGGCCCTGCTCATAAAGGGCGGCCACCGGCTCTGCCCGCAACCGCTTGCCGCGCCGCGCATGGACCGGGCGATAGGCGATCTGCGGCGCTACCTGGCGCATGACCGTCTCCACCAGATCGCCGCCCTGGTTGACCTCCGCCACCAGACGGTCCGCGCTGAAATCCTCGTAGGCTGCCGCTGCAATTTCCGCCCAGGCCTGCGGGCTTGCGCCCTGGCAGGACAGGTCCGCAAGGACCCAGATCTGCCAATCCTTCGGCGCCCCGGCCATCACGACCCCGGCGACAACGATCCCGCATTCATCCGCGCTCGCCCCGGTCGATACCGGCGGGTCCACCGCCACCACGACACGGTTCAGGTTCTCGGGCTCCGGCGCGCGGGCATCCTCGATCACCGCCCGGGTCCACAGCGCGCCCTCGCGTCCCCGGATCATCTCGCCATCAAGTTCCTGACGGCCCTGCCACGTGCCGGCGAACCGTGCCTCCAGCCGCTCCACAAAACCGGGCGCCAGATTGGCCCGGTTCGCGGCGGTCCCGGCCCGCGATACAACCGTGTCCTTCGCCTCAAGGATCTCCCGCAGCACAGGCACATCCCGGGGCGTCGTCGTCACCAGCTGGCGTGGATCGTCGCCCAGGCGCAACGTGAACTGCAGCATTTCCCAGGCGTCCCGGGCATAGCGCCACTTGGCCAGCTCGTCAGACCAGGCACAATCGAACTGAGGCCCGCGCAGGGCCTCGAAGTTCACGGCAGAGGCCATCATCGCCACGGCCCCGTTCGGCCACATCAGCTTGTGCTGACTGGCGATCAGGGTTGGCCGCCGGTCCGGCGGGGTCGAGGCCAAAAGCCCCGACTCCCCCTCGACCATCACGTGGCGTACCTGTTCCAGTGTCTCGCCCACCAGGGCGATGTGCTTGCATTTTCCCGGGGCGCGTGGTGTCGGCCCTTCCACGCGCCCGCGCACCCACTCGGCCCCGGCGCGGGTCTTGCCCGCGCCCCGGCCGCCCAGAATCACCCATGTGTGCCAATCGCCGTCGGGTGCGATCTGATGCAACGGGTTGGCCCAGACATCCCATACCCACGGCATCGCTGCCAGCGCATTGTCGGACAGGTCATCCAGGAACGCCTTCCGACGGTTCTCGGGCAATGATGCGAGCGAGGCGGCCCAGGATTTCATCTCTCGCAGCCTCCAGGTTCATCGCATCACGTTCGCCCAGGACATTCAGTCCGGACTTTACATCGAACTCGATGATCCGCTCGATCGCCTTGTTCACGCGGCCGATCTGATCACTCAGTTTGTCGGCCCGGACGCGGTCGTCCTCGGCCCGTGCTTCATCGAACAGCCGGTCGTTTTCCAGCTGCAAAAGTGCATGTGAATCGCCCAGAAGCTGACGCGCATCGTCCAGGGTCTGTTCAAGATCCTTGGTTCCATACGCGCCCCCCCGGCGATCCACCTTCTCGGTGGTCGTCGGTCTCACGGTCAGCGCCTTTCGGATGTGGCCGGATCATGCGGACGCACGAATCGGCCAATAAAAAAGGCCGGCACCCCTGCCAGCCCGTCGAGGTCACCCGGACCCCATCGCCACTTCTCGTAGCGTGCTTGAAGTGGTACCCGGCAGCGTGCGCTAAGTCAACAGGTTTTTCGCAAAATAAGTATTAATTTCAGTCACTTACATTAACTTTCTGTTAACAAAGCCGGAAAATTTTAACCCTCTGTTTACTGGTTCGCGCGACGTTCTCGCTCGATCCGGCGCCAGACGGCCACATTCTTGTTGTGCTCGGCCAAAGTCTCGGCAAACGCATGCCCGCCCGTCCCGTCCGCAACAAAGAACAGGTAAGGCGTCGTCTCGGGATTCGCAGCGGCCAGAATCGATTCGCGGCCCGGATTCGCAATCGGCCCCGGCGGCAGCCCTTCGATCACATAGGTGTTGTACGGTGTCGCCCGGTTCAGCTCCGACCGCCGCAGGCCCCGGCCCAGAACCGACTTGCCATCGGTGATGCCGTATATGACGGTCGGATCGGTCTGCAGCTTCATTCCGCGGTTCAGCCGGTTGATGAAGACCGAGGCGACCTTGCCATGCTCCTGCGGCCGCGTCTCCTTCTCGATGATCGAGGCCAGGATCAGCAGCTCTTCCTTTGAATTCAGCGGCAGATCCGGCGCCCGGTTGGCCCAGGCCTCGTCCAGAAACTTGTCCATCGCCGCTTCCATCTGCGCCACCATTGCCGCCCGCGCACTGCCCCGCTCGTAGGTATAGGTGTCCGGCAGCAATGCGCCCTCTGCCGGGATCTCGGTGATCTCCCCGGTCAGAAGTTCTGCGTCATTGATCCGCTCAAGCGCGAAATGGGTGGTCATCCCCTCGGGTATGGTGACCCGGTAGAAGACGTTCCCGCCCGATGCCAACAGGTCCAGGATCTCCTCCATGGAAGAGCCCGCCGGGATCTCGTATTCGCCGTATTTCAGCTCCCGGTCCTTGCCCGAATACCGCGCCGCCAGTTTGAACAGGACCTCGTTCTCGATGGCACCGGCTTTCTCCAGGGTGCCCGCGACCGCATCCAGCTTCGCCCCCTTGGCAACGGTCAGGTTGACCGCATCCGTCGACGGGCCGGGCGCGGAAATCTCCTGCCGCGCCAGTCCGATGACCGCCAGCAGGACCAGTCCCAGGACGATCAGAATCGACAGCGTGTTCGCTGCGATATTGCGCATCCCCGTTCCCTTCCTGCGCGGCTCGTGTCAGTCAGCGCCGATCAGTGTTCCGGCGCCGCACTGAAGATAATCGAGGCGTTCGTTCCGCCAAAGCCGAAACTGTTCGACAGCGCAACTTTGATCTCCCGCTCCCGCTTTTCGTGGGGCGCAAGGTCGATCGCGGTCTCCACGGACGGGTCGTGCAGGTTCAGGGTCGGCGGCGCCACCTGATCACGGATTGCAAGGATCGAGAAAATCGCCTCGATCGCCCCGGCCGCGCCCAGAAGGTGCCCGGTCGAGGACTTGGTGGAACTCATGGTCAGATGGCCGGTCTGGCCGTCCAGCAGGCGTTCCACCGCGCGCAGTTCGATCTCATCGCCGACGGGGGTCGATGTCCCGTGCGCGTTCACATAGTCCAGATCCCCTGGCTCCAGCCCGGCGTTTTTCAGCGCCGCCCTCATCGACCGGTAACCGCCATCGCCATCGGGCGCGGGCGAGGTGATGTGGTAGGCATCGCCCGACAGTCCATATCCCAGCCATTCGCCATGGATCTTGGCACCGCGTGCCCTGGCGTGCTCCAACTCCTCCAGAACCAAGATGCCGGCGCCTTCGCCCATGACGAACCCGTCCCGGCCGCTGTCATAGGGGCGCGAGGCGCTTTCCGGCGTGTCGTTGTACCCGGTCGACAGGGCCTTGCAGGCGGCGAACCCAGCGACCGAGATTTCGCAGACCGGGCTTTCCGCACCGCCGGCCAGCATCACATCCGCATCGCCCAGCGCGATCAGCCGTGCCGCATCGCCAATCGCATGGGCACCGGTCGAACAGGCCGTCACCACCGCGTGGTTCGGCCCCTTGAACCCGTATCTGATCGACACCTGGCCCGAGCAGAGATTGATCAGCGACGAGGGGATAAAGAACGGCGACACCCGTCGCGGCCCGCGCTCTTTCAAGGTGATCGCTGTCTCTGCAATGGATTCGATCCCGCCGATGCCCGAGCCGATCATCACGCCGGTCCGCTCAAGCGCCTCGTCGTCTTCGGGCCGCCATCCAGCATCCTGAACCGCCTGCTCAGCCGCCGTCAGGGCATAGGTGATGAAACGGTCGATTTTCCGCTGATCCTTGGCGGGAACGTAGTCTTCCGCGTTGTAGGTACCGTCCGATCCGTCGCCCAGCGGGATCTCGCATGCGATCTGTGCAGGCAGGTGCGATGCATCAAAGTGCCTGATCTTACCCGCACCTGACTGGCCCGCCAGCAGCCGCTTCCAGCTTTCCTCCACCCCGCATGCCAGCGGGGATAACAGGCCAAGTCCTGTCACGACGACACGGCGCATGGTCCCTCCTAGAGTTTTTATCGCGGGCCTTGCCGCTTGTTATAGGGCAGGCACCCCGATGCGGAAAGCCGTCTCCCGCATTGTCCCGCCAAGAACGCAAACGCGGCCGCAAGGGCAGGCCCGCGACCGCGCATCAGATCTGTCGCCGCGGCAGAAACCGCGTCTGCGTCACCCGTTGGAGGAGATGAACTTCACCGCATCGCCGACCGTCTGGATCGACTCGGCAGCGTCATCCGGGATTTCGATGCCGAATTCTTCTTCGAACGCCATCACCAGTTCGACCGTGTCCAGGCTGTCCGCGCCGAGATCGTCAATGAACGAGGCGCTTTCGATTACTTTCTCCGCCTCGACACCAAGGTGTTCGACGACGATCTTGCCCACACGCTCTGCGATGTCGCTCATGTCTTTACCTCTTCTGCAATGGCGCAGTTCGCGCTCAGATTTCGTCTGCCGTATGAAGCAGTCTGGACCGATGGCCCGGTAGCCCCTCCCGGCAATCCGCGCCCCCCCTATCAACAGTTCCCAGAAAACGCAAACGCTGTTTTGGGCCCCTGAAGCGGGTTCTGGCGGGATGGCGGCGCATATGGGGCAGGGGCCGGGCAACCGCAACCCCCATGCGGGCCGGCGGCGATTTTTCGAAGACCGCCGCCCCCCGGAAAGGCGCTAGATCATCGCCATGCCGCCATTCACATGCAGGGTCTGACCGGTGATGTAGCTCGCCTCCGGGCTGGCCAGGAACAGCGTGGCGGACGCGATCTCGTCAGATGTTCCCATCCGCCCGGTCGGAATCGCCGTCATGATCTTTGACTTCTGATCGTCCGTCAGTTTTTCGGTCATGGCCGTCTCGATGAAACCGGGCGCCAGGCAGTTGACCGTCACGCCGCGGCTGGCAACTTCCGATGCCAGCGATTTCGACATCCCGATCATCCCCGCCTTCGCTGCGGCATAGTTGCCCTGGCCCGGATTTCCGGTGACGCCAACGACCGAGGTGATCCCTATGATCCGGCCCCAACGCGCTTTCATCATGCCGCGCAGCACCGCCTTCGACAGCAGGAAACTGGACGTCAGGTTCACCGACAGAACCTGAGACCATTCCTCCTCGGACATCCGCATGAAAAGATTGTCACGGGTGATGCCGGCATTGTTGACAAGGATATCAACCGCCCCCATCGCCTCGGTGGCCTTCTTGGGCAACTCCGCCACGTCCGCAGGTTCACTCAGGTTCGCAGGCGTGACGTGGGCGCGCTCCCCCAGTTCGGCGGCCAACTCCTCCAGCGGACCGACCCGCGTGCCGTGCAGGGCAACGGTGGCCCCGGCCCCGTGCAGGGCCCGCGCGATCGCCGCACCGATGCCACCGGATGCGCCCGTTATCAGCGCCGATTTCCCCGTCAGATCAAACATCTCTTCTGTCTCCTCCCGGATTTCATGCGCTGACTAACGGCTTTCCCGGGCGGCGTCACGGGCCAATATGGGCGAGCAAAAGATGAAAAACTCCCGTTTTCAGCGAATCTGACGGAATGGTAAAATCTACGCCCCAGTGACGTAGCTTTATGAAAGGGTTCCCATGACACGTTCCCCTGCATCCGACGCATTCCCCCGCAATCCAACAGTCGAAGACGTAGAGTTTCTCTACTCTCAACTCGCGCAGAAGTCCGGGAAATCCAACAAGATCAAGGGCGGAAAGATCAGCAAAAATCTCGAGGTCCCAGGGGATTCGCTGTGGTCCCACGCCCAGGGACTTGGCAGGTTCAGCGACTTTTTCTTCATGACCCATAGCCGCGAAGACCAGCAACGTGGCCGCATCGTGATCATCGATCGCAAGAAAGCCAAGGTCCTCAACGAGATCAGAACCCCGCACAAGGGCCTGAATCATGCAGGCGGCATCCAGATCGTCGCGGACAGCTATGCCTTCGTTCCGTTGAACGGAAGCAATGGTTGCGCCATCGTCGCCTATGACCTGAGCCCGGTTTACAGCAAGAAAACAGCCGACCCCAAGCCGATAACCCTCAACGTAGACTTCAAAAAGACCAGCGCAGGCTCTGTCGGGATCACCCATCTGCCGGATGGCGATGGCGGGTACTTCTACGTGATGGCGGTCGGCCGTGCCAAAACGATCAACATCTACAAGTCAAACTCGGTGCCTTTCACCAGCTCGCAGTGCGTCTTCGATTGGGTCTTTCAGCACGAATTCACCGATCAGAGCTTTGAGGCGATCAATCTGTTTACCCAGCAGGACGGCCGCATCTTCATGATCGGCATGCAGTCGGAACAGGTATCGATTGGCGGCTTCGAAATCGGGGCGAAGGACGACTACATGAAGATCTTCGAGATTGATATCGAGCAGAAATCTTTGAGCAACCTGGGCAGAACCCACGACGTTAGGATCCGGCATACAAAAGGAATGGCCGCCAATACCAAGGCCCTGAAAATGATACCGGGTATCGGGACTGTAGCGAACGGACTCGCCAAGGGGATCGCAGCCCACTTTCGATATGCATCCAGCGTCCGCGTCCGATCGAACGGAGCATTCGAAGTCTGCGTCGGCCAACGCAATTTCGACCCCGGTGGAGACTATTTCTACAACTGGATCCGCTAAAAGGCGTCAGCGCTGGTCGATCAACCGGGCGGTTTCGCCCGGTTGGCAGCTCAGCCCGCAAGCGCCTCTGCCAGTTTTTTGACATCGTCCGGGCCGTTGACCGCGGTCGCCGTCAGGCTGCGATCGATCCGTTTGGCCATCCCGCTCAGCGCCTTGCCTGCGCCGATCTCGACGATCTCGGTGACGCCCTGACCGGCCATCCAGGCCACGCTTTCCCGCCAGCGCACCGAGGCGGTGACCTGCTGCACCAGCAATGACCGGATCTCTTCCGCGTCGCTCACCGCCTCTGCCCGCACGTTGGCGACCAGCGGCACGGCTGGCGCGGATATCGCCGTGTCCGCCAGTGCCTCTGCCATCCGATCGGCAGCGGGCTGCATCAGCGCGCAATGGAACGGCGCGGACACCGGCAGCAACAATGCCCGCCGCGCACCCTTCTCCTTTGCGATCTCGACAGCACGCTCAACCGCTGCCTTGCTGCCCGAGACGACGACCTGCGCGGGATCGTTGTCGTTGGCCGCCTGACAGACCTCGCCCTGTGCCGCTTCCTCGGCCACCGCTGATGCAGCCGCGAAATCCAGACCCAGCAGGGCAGCCATGGCCCCGGTGCCGACCGGTGTCGCTTCTTGCATCGCAGTGCCGCGCAGGCGCAGCAGCCGTGCGGTATCAGCGATCGAGATTGCACCTGCGGCCGCCAGCGCCGAATACTCGCCCAACGAATGCCCGGCCACGAAAGACGCCGCGGCCACGGCCACACCCTCTGCCTCCAGCGCGCGCATCGCCGCCAGTGATGTTGCCATCAGCGCCGGCTGGGCATTCGCGGTCAGCGTCAGATCGTCCTGCTCGCCGTCCCAGATCAGGCCGGACAGGGACTCGCCCAGCGCCTCATCGACCTCTTCGAACACCGCTGCCGCGGCTGGATAGCTGTCGGCAAGATCCTTGCCCATGCCGATGGCCTGAGCCCCCTGTCCGGGAAAGGTAAAGGCGCGCATCGGGAATCCTCGTGTTAACCTTCGCGTGGGCGCCGCTGATGGCGCAGGGCCGCAGGGGTGTCAAGGTCGGCGCCCCTTGATCCAGATCCTCGCCTAAAGCGGCCCAATTTCTGAGCGCCAAAACCGGCACCAAAAGGCGGAGCCGCGCCGGGCA
>JBCCMP010000209.1:0-8609 GCA_039026295.1 Pseudomonadota bacterium
CCCGATCAACCGCAGATGGTTTCTTGCCGCCTCTTTGGGGCTGCTGGCGGGGATCCTTGCATGGCTCGGCGACGTACTCCCGCTGTCCGAGGAGATCGTCTACTACCTTCGGGTCAATCCCTACAGCACCCAAGCCTTGCAGACCCTTGCACTGCTCCTCGCCGTGGCCTGGACGGTGCAGGTTGTTCCCTGGAGCTATCTGTTGGCCCGCCGGATGGCCGCGCGGGGCCGCCCGGCAGCGCTGGCACTGGCACCGCTCATACTCAGCGGCGCGCCTCTGGTCGCAATCGGGGTTGCGGCCGGTTTCCTCGGCGGACCGATAAATGGCCAGCAGTCGGCCGATCCGGCCCTTGCGACCTGGAGAGAGGATGTCTTTCCAACCCTCGACCTGGTTCTACAGGCCGCAACCGCCAGCGCCATGCTGGCGGGTATCACAGCCGCTGTTCTGTCGGTCGAAGCGCTCAGGCCGGACACCGGTACAACGGCAGACGTTTTCACCTAGTTTGAAACGGCAAAATCCGGACCGCCGAAGATGAGGACGCTCACCAGGCGAAAAGCCGCCAGCCGATCACCGCCCCGATACCGGTTATGATCACAACCGTCATCGCATGGGCCGCGAACGCCGAAACCGGGTCGCCTATCGGACAGCTCAGCGAATAGGCCAAAGCGCCAACCGAACCGGCAAACAGCCCTGCCAATCCGCCTGCTGCCAGCGGGGAAGATGGGGCGCCGCGGCGGATCAGCAACGACACTCCAAGAAAGGGGATCACTGCGAGAAGACCGATTGTCTTCAGGCAATGCAGAAGGTGGCTCGGCTCGACCAAGGCCTTCCCCTCTGCATGTGTCAGCGCCGCCACGACCAGCAACAGCAGGGTCAGCCCCAGTACGGGGGCGCGGCTGATCAGCATTGGTGCCGGCTCCGGCACACGCATCCGGATGGTCAGCATCACTGCAGTTATCGCAGCCGCCAGCCATGCCAACATTCCCAGACCACCGCCAGACGGCCCGGATGGCCGAAGGCCGTAAAGGGCTGCAGAGAGAGCGATCGTCGTTCCGATGACGGATAGCGCCAATATAGCGAAGCCCTTTCGGCCGGCTGCCGGGACGGCCGGTGAATGGGGAAGATCATCCACCAGACGTGTGATCAGATCGTCCGTCTTCATTGGTTCAAACCCTGTGGGCTCAGACGCTGTGGGCTCAGACGCTGTGGGCGCAGACCCTTTCGGCGCAAATCCTGTGCATCTCTGTCTTGTGTTGGCGCAGTGTCAGCCAGCCGCGCCAGTCGGGCGAGCCCGCGATGGAACGCGACACGGACTGCGGTTTCGGAAATCCCGAAACGCTCTGCGCATTTCGCCGCGCTGATACCGTCCAAACCCAGGGCGGCGACAACCCCCTGCTCGCGCGTCGGCAATGCCCCGATATGCCGATCCAGATCAGCCAGGTCCGAGGACTGCTCATGACCCGCCGCAGGCAGATTCTCCGCTGCGCGGTCGAAATTCGTGGCTTTCGCCGCTTCCCGGCCGATGCGGCGCAGCGCATCGAGCGTCTTGTAACGGATGATCGCGTCGACCCACGGCGCAATCGGGCGGCCGGGATCCCAGGTCTCCCGTTTCGTGTGCACGGCCACCAATGCCTCCTGGACGATGTCCTCGACCTCGTCCAGCGGAAAGCCGGACCGCGCCAGCCGACGCCGCGCGTGCCGCCTGACCCGATCGGCAACGTCTGTCAGGAAGTGGTTGTACGAAGCTTTGTCGCCCGACCGCGCTGCGGTCATCCACGCATACCAGCGACACTCACGATCTTCCATCACCCCTCCCGAAGTCATGGACGTGACAATGGACGAACCCGGTGTTGCATCAAGGCACGATGGCGTGAATGTGCCCGTATGGGTTGATCACCTCTTCGTCAGATGTTGTAACTTTGTACCAGTGAGAGCGAATAGATATGTGCAAGCTGTGCAGGGCGCGCACGAAGCGGGCCCGCCAGCACGCGTGGACATGAATTTATGGGAGACCAGAGAATGTCGAACAAGCACACGCTACTCACTGTTGCAGCAGTGGCCACTGCCATGGCAGCGGCATCGATCACCACAACCACCCCGGCCGAGGCGGCGGGCAAAGAAAAATGCTACGGCATTTCGCTCGCCGGCAAGAACGACTGCAAGGCAGGCGCAGGCACGACCTGTGCCGGGACATCGACTGTCGATTACCAGGGCAATGCCTGGACGCTGGTCCCGAAAGGCGACTGTCTGAAGTACGGCGTCGAGCAGCAGGCAGAGTTCACGCTGCCGGAAGGCCGCAAGGGCTCGCTCGACGAGCTGGAGCGCGATCTGCCGTCCTGATCGGACTGTCTTAAGATCTGCGGGCCGGGGTGCATTCCGGCCCGTTTCGACCCTGACCCGAATTGACCCAGATCGACGGTGGCACTGTGACCCATATCCCGAACACTTCCTTGCCCAGCATCGCCGGGCTGCCATTCAAGCACAGTCATTTCGACGAGATTGTCTCTTTGGGCGGCGGCACAGGCTGGTTCGAAGTGCACGCGGAGAACTACATGGGGGATGGCGGTCCGCCGCATCGCATGCTGGAAGAGGTGCGTGCGCTTCGGCCCCTTTCGCTGCACGGTGTCGGGCTCTCGATCGGCGGCGAGGGCCGCCTTTGCCAGGATCATCTGGCGCGGTTGAAAGCCCTGATCAAACGCTATCGGCCCGCAAGTTTCTCGGAGCATCTTGCCTGGTCGACCCATGACGACATCTATTTCAACGACCTTCTGCCGCTGCCGTACAATGCGTCGACCCTGAAGAAGGTTGCCGACCATATCGACGAGGCGCAGTCCACTCTGGGCGTCAGGATGCTGCTGGAGAACCCGTCCAGCTACACCGAAATGACCGCATCCACTATGGACGAGATCGATTTCCTCACCGAGATTTCACGGCGCACCGGATGCGGCCTGCTGCTGGACGTCAACAACGTCTACATCTCGGCCAACAACCAGAACTTCAAGCCAGAGGACTATCTGAACTTCTTCCCGGTTCATCTGGTGGGGGAAGTCCATCTCGCCGGTCACGCGACCGAGACCGAGGCAGACGGAAACCGGCTGCTGATCGACAGCCATGACCGGCGCGTCGATCAGGCTGTCTGGGCCCTGTTCAAGCAGATGCTCTCGCTGACAGGTCCGCTCCCGGTTCTGGTCGAATGGGACAGCGACATCCCCGAGTTCGACATCCTGCAGGACGAGGCTGCCATCGCCGACCGCGCGATCAGGGACTGCGCCGCTGCAGGGCTGCATCAGGCCTCCATCGCCGCGCAATGACCGAGCTTTCACGACCAGCCGACGGCGAATCCGCCATCGCGGCAGCCCTCTTGGCGCCGGAAACACCGGCCCCCCGGGCCGTTGCCGAACCCCGGCGTTTTGCGGTCTACCGCAACAATGTCGTTGTCGGCCTGATCGATGCAATCGCTGCAACCTACCCGGCCGTCCTCAGCCTTGTCGGCGAGGATTTCTTTCGCGCCGCGGCACGGGAATTCGTGCTCGCCCATCCACCAGGCTCGCCGGTGCTGATCGAGTATGGCGGCGCGTTTCCTGACTGGATCGCCGCGTTTCCGCCCGCCGCCGGCGTGCCCTATCTGGGCGATGTCGCGCGGCTCGAATGGGCATGGAACCGGGCTTACAATGCCGCCGACGCGCAGGTGCTGGACGGAGGGGCGCTCGCCGAACTGACGCCCGAGGAAATGACCGCCTCGCGCGTCGTCTTTCATCCATCGATGGCGCTGATCTCGTCGCCTTTTCCCGTGGTCTCGCTCTGGGCGCAGGCAACGCGGCGCGTGCCCGCAACGGATCTGGATCTGGCTGCGGCAGAGACGGGGCTGATCGTCAGGCCGCGCGAACAGGTCGATGTGCGCGCAGTCTCGCCGGCCATGGCAGCGTTCCTTCAGGATCTCAGGCAAGGGGCCGCCGTTGGCTCGGCACTGACCGGTCTGAACAGCGATCAGGCGCTGTTGGCCGAGTGCCTCTCGGGTCTCTTCCAACTCGGCCTCGTGGTCAGCTTGCAGGCAGAGGACGGCGCGGCCGATCAAACACAAAAAGAGCAGGGGAGTGCCAGGTAATGTCGCTAGTCACAGGAACCATCCGCGGCGCGAGCGCGTTCGGGCGCGGCATCGAAAATCTGGCCGATGGCTGGCTGATCGGCCTCGCGGCACGCGTCGTCTTCGCAGCGGTGCTGTTCCTCTATTACTGGAATTCGGCCCTGACGAAGATCGGCGACGGCTTCATGGGCGTTTTTCAGGTGTCTGACGGTGCCTATTTCCAGATTGTCCCGCCCATCGTCGAGGCTGCCGATTACGACGCCAGCGCGGTGGCGTTCTTCCCGTGGGGCCTGATCGTCACCGTCGGGACCTATGCCGAATTCATCCTGCCGGTCCTGATCGTCATCGGCCTTTTCACACGGCTGGCGGCGCTGGGCATGATCATCTTCGTGATCGTGCAAAGCTATGTCGACATCGCCTTCCACGGCGTCGATGCCGAAACGATCGGCGTGCTCTTCGACCGGTTGCCGTCGGCGACAATCCTCGACCAGAGGGCGCTCTGGAGCTTCCTGCTCCTGGTTCTCTTGATCAAGGGTGCCGGCGCGATCTCGCTGGACGGGCTGATCCGACGGACCGTGGAGCCATCCGCCGGGTCAGGCATCGCCGATCCGGTCTAGGGGCGTCTCTGCCAGACACTGCCTCTGATCGCTGCACCCGCACGGGCCGTGAGACGCCAGATCCGGATTTGATCAATCATGCGCCGCGACGTAGGGTCCGGCTGCGTTTCGCATGGCCTGCATGCACGGCCGATCAGCGCATACCGAAAACCTGTCCGCAGCGAGGCACGGCACGGCAAATGACTTCAGACAAGCCCGCAAGCATCGTGACCATGCGGGACGTCGCCCGCGTGGCCGGTGTGTCGCCGATGACCGTCTCGCGGGCGCTGCGCAAGAACAGCCCCGTCTCGGTCGCAACGCGAGAGCGGATCATGAAGGTCGTCCGGGACATGAACTATGTGCCCGACCAGATGGCCGGAAGCCTGTCGACGAAGAAGTCGGGTTTCGTCGCGGTTCTAGTGCCCTCGCTCAATAACCTCCACTTTGCCGAGACAGTTCAGGCCCTGACCCAGGAGTTCGAGGCGCAGGGGCGTCAGATCCTGCTGGGTCACACCGGATACGCCCAGGACCGCGAGGAACAGATCATCGAGGCCATGCTGCGCCGCAGGCCCGAGGCGATGCTGTTGTCCTATGACGGGCATTCCGACCGCAGCCTTGGGCTTCTGGACGGCGTCGATATCCCCGTCGTCGAACTATGGGAACGGCCGGAGGACCCGATCGAACACACCATCGGGTTTTCGAACCACGAGGCGGCAGCGGCCATGACGCGCACGCTGATCGCTCAGGGATATCGCAACATCGCCTTTCTGGGGGAGGCCGAAGACCACTGGACCCGCGGTGCCGCGCGGCGCGCGGGGTTCCGGGCCGCAATGCAGGAAGCGGGGCTCGGGGACCGGCGGGTCCTCCGGGTTGGCAAACCCCCATTGACGATAGAGGACGGCGCCGCGGCCGCCCGAACCCTGCTCGAGCAGTATCCCGACACGGACTGCGTCTTCTGCGTCTCGGACATGCCCGCCTTCGGCATGCTCTCTGCATTGAACGCCATGGGCAGGGATGTCCCCGGCGATATCGGGCTCGCCGGATTCGGTGATTTCGAGGTTTCCCGCTTCGCCTCGCCGTCGATTTCGACCGTCATGGTCGATCCGAAACGGATCGGCCGGGAAGCCGGGCGCCTGGTCGGACGCCTGCTTGGCGGGGACCCTGCCGACCTGGGCCCGCAGCGCATAGAAGTGGCGGCAGAACCGGAACTGCGCGGCAGCACCAGATTGATGAAATAACCGCGCTCGCCCGGCCGGTGCGACACCGTTTGCCCGCCATGAAACGGTCTTGTGTTACCGGTCACATTGGCGCAGGGTAATCCCCAACGACACAAAGCAAAGCTGCCAGCACAAGGCCGCGTGCATAAGACCCAGGGGGAAACGGGCCGGCCATGCCGACGATCCAACTTGAAAGGCTGGTTAAGCGCTACGGCGATGTCGAGGTGCTGCACGGCATCGATCTCGAGATGTCGGAGAACGAGTTCACGGTCCTCGTCGGTCCGTCCGGCTGCGGAAAATCGACGACACTGCGCATGATCGCGGGGCTTGAGGATGTCTCGGACGGCGAGATATACATCGACCAGCGTCCTGTCTCCAGGCTCGAGCCGAAGGATCGCGGTCTCGCAATGGTCTTCCAGGACTATGCGCTCTATCCGCACATGAATGTCGCGCAGAACATCTCTTTCGCCCTGCGCCTGCAACGGCGACCGAAGTCCGAGATTGACGCCAAGGTGCGCGAGGTGGCGGAACTGGTCGGCCTGACCGATTTTCTGGCGCGCAAGCCGGGCGCGCTCTCTGGCGGCCAGCGTCAGCGCGTCGCCATGGCCCGCGCGCTGGCCAAGGACAGCGCGATCTTCCTGTTTGACGAACCGCTGTCCAACCTCGACGCCAAACTGCGCGGGCAGATGCGTGCGGAACTCGCGCTGATGCGCCAGAGCGTCCAGAAGAACATGATCTACGTCACCCATGATCAGGTCGAGGCGATGACCCTGGCCGACCGGATCGTGGTCATGCATGGCGGGCACATCCAGCAACAAGGAACGCCGGAAGAGCTGTTCAAGCGCCCGGCGAA
Organism: Pseudomonadota bacterium; assembly: GCA_039026295.1. Classification (GTDB taxonomy): domain Bacteria; phylum Pseudomonadota; class Alphaproteobacteria; order Rhodobacterales; family Rhodobacteraceae; genus Thermohalobaculum. The sequence goes on from JBCCMP010000209.1 coordinate 6,752, forward strand.
CAAGTTTGTCGCGGGTTTCCTCGGCATGCCGCCCATGAACTTTCTCGGCGGCACCGTCGCAGACCGCGATGGCGGCATCTTCATCGAAGGCGCGGGATTTGCCCTGCGGCTGGCCGACGACAAGGCCGCGGCGGTCCGCGCGCACGGGAAAGGTGCCGTGATCCTGGGTGTGCGCCCCTCCGATCTGCTGTTCGAGCCAGAGGCCCCGGCAGAGCGGGCGCTGACGCTTCAGGTCCGTGTTTCCGAATACATCGGCGCGCAATCGGTTCTGCTCTGCAGTTGCGGGCCCGACACTGTCACCGTCGAGGTGAAGTCCGAAACGCCGCTTGCCCTGGGCGAGACGCTGACCTTTTCGGTCGATCCCGCGCGGATGCACCTGTTCGATCAAGAAAGTGAAGTCGCTCTCTGACCCGGGCGGCATAAACCAAAAGGGAGGAACCCCATGTTGAAATTGGTGACGTTGAAATCGTTGACTTTGAAATCCTTGACGTTGAAATCCTTCAAAGCCGTCGCAGCCCTCGGCACGGCAGCGGCGATGATGGCCGGGACGGCGCTTGCCAATCCTTACGCCGAATACGAAGGCACAACGCTGATCGTGAACTTCCCGGCGCACCCGCACTATGACGCCGTCATGAAAATCCTGCCGGAATTCACCAAGGAAACCGGCATCGAGGTCGACGTTGACCAGCTTCCCTATCTGAAGATGCGCGAGCGTCAGACGCTGGAGCTTGGGCAGGACGAGGGCGAGTATGACCTGATCGCCTACGTCGTCTTCTCCAAGGCCGACTACGTCTATGCCGATCAGCTGGAGAATCTGGCCCGCTACTACATGAACCCCAAGCTCGCCGACCCCAACTATGACGCTGACGATCTGATCGACGGTTACGTCTACAACATCGGCTTCGCAGGCGGGAACAAAGGCTATCTGGAAGGCAAGACCGGCTCGCTCTTTGGCATTCCCTACGGCTCGGAGACGTCGATCCTGGGCTATCGCAAGGACATCTTTGAAAAGCACGGGCTGGCCGTGCCAGAGACCTATGACGACATGCTCGAGATCGCCTGCAAGATCCCGCAGCTCGAACCGGGGATGGGCGGGCTGTCCTCGCGCGCCGCATCGGGGCACCACGCCTCGCACGCCTTCCTGCTGCACCTCGCACCGCTGGGCGGACGGGTCTTTGACGAGGGCTGGAACCCCATCGTCAACAACGAAGCCGGTGTGAAGGCTGCCAATGCGCTGAAGACCATCGTCGATTGCGGGCCAGAGGGCGCCACGAATTTCGGCTTCGGCGAAGCGCTGGGCGCGTTCCTGAACGGCGATACCGCGATGTTCCTGGACACCACGGTGGTCGCCGGACAGATCGACAATCCATCGAAGTCCAAGGTCGTCGGCAAGGTCGGCTGGGCGCTGCATCCGATGGGCACGCGCCGCGGCAGCCAAACCGGCGGCTTCGGCATCGGCATCCCCAAGAACGCCGAGAAAAAGGAAGCCGCCTTCCTGCTGATGCAGTGGCTGACCTCGAAAAAGGGTGACAAGCTGGTGGCGCTGGCGGGCGGCAACCCCTCGCGGTTCTCGACCCACGCCGATGCCGATGTGAACGCCAAGTTCCCGCACATGGCAACCTTCGGCGAAGCGCTGAAGCACGCCGATCCGGACTGGCGTCCGATCATCCCGGTCTGGGGCAAGATCAATGCCGACCTCGGGACCACCCTGTCAAAGGTCCTGACCGAGGATCTGGACATTCAGGAAGCCCTGGATGGCGTCGCCGAGCGTACCCGGGCCGTCATGCAGGAAGCCGGTTACTACACTTGGAAATAACCGCCCTGGAACTGACCTGAACCGCCGGGGCGTCCTGACGCC
>JBCCMP010000210.1:0-8604 GCA_039026295.1 Pseudomonadota bacterium
CGGGGGAAGAGATCACTCTCGATGACCGGATTGAGTGCGCCCGAGACAAACGCGATGCCCCCGGATCTGGGGTCCAGAAACCTCGGAGCGACCCAAGCAAGAGCCAATTGCGGCGGTTGAGGACCCCGCGACACCGCAGCCTGATCCAGGCGAAACGGATGCGAAGGATCCAGTGCCAACCGCACCAAATGACGGTGAGACCTCCACCGATAGGGAAAGGTTTTCCCTTGTTCTTTTGGACAGCGGCCCGGAGCCCGACACCATTGCCGACAAACTGCAGGCCTGGACCGGAGTTGCGCTGCAAGAGTTGAAGCTTCAGGTAAACCGCAGTCCGCAGACCATCCTGACCGGCGCAAGCGATGCGGATGCCAGGCGGGCCCGAAAGACCTTGGCGGGGATCGGAGCGACCGCGATCATTCTGCCCTATAGCGGGGTCGCGACGCGGTACTATTCGGTCAGGATCGACGCCAGGGATGTGCCCGCGTCAGACCGGGACGCGATGCTGGACAAGCTTTCTGAACTGACCGGCCTCGATCGGGACAAGCTCGCCGCGGCCTTGCGCACGCCCCATGGCACCGTCTGGGTCGGCCCGGACCGCGAAGAAGGCCGGGCGCTGGTCGGAAAGCTGAACTCAGCGGGCATCCCGAACGGTCAGGTCATTCTCCTGGCACCGCGGACGCAGCCGCCGAAACGCTAGATCTTCTCGCTCGGCGGCAACAGGTGACGCTCGTTCATGAACGGGTGCAACTCGACCGCCTCGCGAATGGCCTTGTGACCCAGCTCCGTGCGCCCCTGTTTCAGGAAAGTCAGCCCCCGCCCCGCCATGGCTGCAAAGTGCCGGGGCTCAAGCACCAGCGTCCGGTCCAGATCAGCCAGCGCGCCGTCGTAGTTCCCGGCCAGGTACCGGGCAAAGGCCCGCTGGTTCCAGCCCTCCGGAAAATCCGGGCAATAGGCGACCAGTTCGTCCAGCGTCGCTTCGGCCCCGGCATAATCGCCCAGCCGTATACGCCGTACGCCCTTGTCCAGCATCTCCTGCGCCGCCGCATCGGGCGCGGTGCGCCAGCTCAGCCAGATCTTGTCGGCATGCCTCTGTCCGGCCCCGGCATCCTCGGCGTCGCGCAGGGCATCAAAGAACGGTGTCCGCTGTGCATCGAGCGCCGCGTAATCGGTGGCCGGGCAGTCCGCCAGGGCGGGCAGGGGGCAGAGAAAGGCTACGGCAATCAGGTATCGCATGGGCGCACTCTGCCGCGCGGTGCGGCCGGGCGCAACCGGGTCAGGCGCATGTCAGCCTTCGACCCGGGCCAGCCCGTCCGAGATCATCTGCCGCGCCTTTGCGGCATCGCCCCAGTCCTGCACCTTCACCCACTTGCCGGGCTCCAGATCCTTGTAGTGCTCGAAGAAATGGTTGATCTGCTGGCGCGTCAGATCGGGCAACTGGCTGAAATCGTGAATGTGGTCATAGCGTTTCGAGACGCCGATCGCGGGCAGCGCCACGATCTTCTCGTCCTGACCCTTCTCGTCCTCCATCACCAGCACCCCGATTGGACGGCAGTTGATCACGCAACCGGGCACAAGGGGGCGGGTATTGGCGATCAGCACATCCACCGGGTCGCCGTCATCGGACAACGTGTGCGGGACGAAGCCGTAGTTTCCCGGATACCGCATGGGTGTGTAGAGAAACCGGTCCACGAACAGCGCGCCAGACTCCTTGTCCAACTCGTACTTGATCGGCTCGCCCCCGATCGGAACCTCAATGATGACATTGATGTCCTCGGGCGGGTTCGTTCCGGCAGGAATGGCATCAATGCGCATGGGCTATCCTTTGTGTGAACTTGGCCGCGGCGTACCCGCATCGCGACTTTGCTGCAACGCACAATATGGTCGCGGAGCGTGACAGGGTGCGTCGAATTTGGCAAAATCATATCATTGGACTTTGAATGTTCTTGACTGGGTAAGGTCAACTGGATGGCCAAAGGGCGCATCTTCATAAGCTACCGTCGCGGCCTAGATCAGGGTACGACCGGGCGCCTTTATGACCGCCTGGAACGCCACTACGACCGTGAGCAGCTGTTTATGGACGTCGACGACATTCCACCGGGCGCAAACTTTTCAAGTTACCTGGAAGAACAGATCGAAAAGTGCGACGTCTTTCTCATCGTGATCGGTAAGGGTTGGATTGACGCCATGGATCGTCTCCAGAACGCCGACGACTTCGTTCGGCTGGAGATCGAGGGCGCTCTCAGACGCCAGTCAGCTGCGGTCATTCCCGTGCTGCTGGATGGGGTCTCCATGCCAGATCGCCGTGATTTGCCTGACAGCTTGCATCCACTGTGCATGCGGCAGGCCATTGGTGTGCAGAACCAGAGCTTTGCCACGGATGTAGACGTGTCGTTGCGCAAGGTGCTGGACCAGGTCTTGCCTGGCAGTTCTCGATACATACAGCGCTTGCCCGACACGCCGATTTCATCAGAAACAGGGATGCGTTTTCGTGATGTCCACGAGTATTGGTGTCCAGAAATGATCGTGATTCCCCAAGGGACTTTCATGATGGGCGTGACGGATGCGGAAGCGACAAAGTTCCAGTTACCGGAACTGACTGAGGCTGAAGAGAAACCAAGGCACGAAGTCGAGATAACGCAGCCTTTTGCCTTGGCCCGCTTTGCAACAACCTTTGATGAATTCGATGCGTTTTGTGACGCAACTAATAGAAAGATGCCGCCTGACAAAGAAAACTGGGGTAGGGGAAAGCATCCCGTTATCAACGTGTCATGGAATGACGCAGTAGCCTACTGCGAATGGCTTTCCAAGATGACCGGCCACGAATACCGCGTGCCTTCCGAAGCGGAATGGGAGTTTGCCTGCAGGGCTGGCACCGAGACCGCCTATTCCTTCGGCGAAGACGTCTCGTCTGAGATGGTGAACTATCATCCCGCATACAAGTTCGGTGTTTCTCAGGAGAGCGAATACCGAGAGCGTACAGTGCCTGTGAACTTTCCCAACTTCGAACCAAATGACTTTGGTCTCTATCAGATGCACGGGAACGTCTTGGAGTGGTGCGCCGATGATTGGGCAGATAGCTACGAGACGCCTCGGACGAAGGAACCTTTTGTCTTTGATCCGCGTGGTGATGAACGCGTTTCTCGTGGAGGCTCTTGGATGAGCAATTCTCTAGGTATTCGCTCTGCGATGCGCTTCGGATTTCGACCCGTTGAACGTTTCTCTCACTTCGGTTTTCGCGTGGCGAGAACGCTTAGTTGTCGATAAGAAATTTAATATATCTAAAAGACTAAGTTATGAGTCAGTTTTTCAAATTTATTTAAGTATAAGCCCGGACATTTGCCCGGGCCTTTTGATTTTGTCCAAAGCCGGGCTGAAGCCCGGCCTACGCCAGTGGGAAAGGGTGGGGTTAGACCCCACCCGCATTCTCACAACAGCGGTGCGATCACCAGCGAAACAATCGCCATCACGTTGATCAGGATGTTCATCGACGGGCCGGAGGTGTCCTTGAACGGGTCACCCACCGTGTCGCCGACAACCACTGCGGCGTGGGTGTCCGTGCCCTTGCCGCCCAGGTTGCCCTTTTCGACGTACTTCTTTGCGTTGTCCCAGGCACCGCCCGCGTTGGCCATCATCAGGGCCATCAGCACGCAGCCCAGCAGCGCGCCGCCCAGCATGCCGCCCAGGGCCTCGGGTCCGATGATCAGACCGATGGCAGGGGGCGAGCAGACCGCGATGACGCCCGGCAGGATCATCCGCTTCAACGCGGCCGTGGTGGCGATGTCCACGCACTTGGCGCTGTCCGGATCGGCATTGCCTTCCATCAGGCCGGGGATCTCTTTGAACTGACGACGGATCTCGTTGATCATGTCGAAAGCGGCATCGCCCACGGCAGTCATGGTGATCGATGAGACGAGGAACGGAATACAGCCGCCGATGAAGAGACCGACGAGCACGACCGGATCGTCCAGCCGCAGCTCGAAATCCGCCTTGTTGGCACCGACCGTCTGCACGAACGCTGCGATGATCGCCAGGGCTGCCAGAGCAGCCGCGCCGATGGCAAAGCCCTTGCCGATGGCGGCAGTGGTGTTACCCAGCTCGTCCAGGCTGTCGGTGATCTCACGCACTTCCGAGCCCATCTCGCCCATTTCGGCGATCCCGCCGGCATTGTCCGCCACCGGGCCGTAAGCGTCGATGGCCATGGTGACGCCCACGGTGGCCAGCATGCCGACCGCCGCAACACCCACGCCATAAAGGCCAGCGAGCGACGTCGAGACGTAGATGATCGCCGCCAGAACCAGCAGCGGGATCACGACCGACTGCATGCCGACGGCCAGGCCGGTGATCATGACGGTCGCCGGACCGGTCTCACCCGAGGCCGCGATTTTGCGGACAGGCGCAGCGGCCGTGTAGTACTCGGTGATCAGACCGATCGCCACGCCGCCCGCCGCGCCGCAGATCACGGCGAACCAGATGGCGAAGGGCAGGCCCAGAGCCGAGATCAGCGCAGCCGCACCGGCCAGGAACAGGACCGGCGCGCCCAGCGTGCCGGTGCGCAGAGCCGAGGCTGGTTCCTTGGCGGACTGGCTTTTCACGACGAAGATCATGATGATCGAGGCGATCAGGCCCAGACCGGCCAGCGCCAGCGGCAGGAACATCATCGATGCCTGCATGCTTGTGAACGCGGCTTCGTCCAGGCTGAGGCCGAACGAGTCGTTGAAGGCGGCCAGCGACAGGGTCGAGGCGATCGCGATGGTCGCAATCATCGAGCCGCAATAGCTTTCAAAGATGTCCGAACCCATGCCCGCGACGTCGCCCACATTGTCGCCGACGTTATCGGCGATCACGCCCGGGTTCCGGGGGTCATCCTCGGGGATGCCGGCCTCGACCTTGCCCACCAGGTCAGCGCCGACGTCAGCGGCCTTGGTGAAGATGCCGCCGCCGACACGAGAGAAGAGCGCCACGGTCGACGCGCCCATGCCGAAGCCTTCCAGAGAATGCGCGTCGCCGCCGATGTAGACGTAAAGACCGCCCAGACCGATCAGACCCAGCGCCGCCACCGAAAGACCCATGATCGAGCCGCCGAAGAAGGCCACGGTCAGGGCCGATGCCGCGCCGTCGGTCTGTGCCGCCGTCGCCGTGCGCACGTTCGCCTTGGTGGCCGAATACATGCCGATCCACCCTGCAATCGACGAGGAGACCGCCCCTGTGATCACCGCGATGCCGACATTCACATCGAGGAACGCGAAGGTCAGGACAACCTGAACGGCCAGAAAGATCAGCAGGATCGAGTATTCCCGCTTCATGAAGACCATGGCGCCTTCGTGGATCTGGTCGCCGATCTTCTTGATGCTGGCCTCGCCCTCGGGATATTTCATCACCATCCCGTAGAGCATGAAGGCACAGACCAGCCCGACCACGCCCAGCAGCGGTGGCAGGAAGGTAAGTGTGGAGTCCATCGTGGTTCCCCTCGTTGTGTCGGTGTTCGTACGTTGCCTCAGGGCCGGGGTTTTCCCGGTCAATTCCTTTTGGTTGCAAGCCCGCTCGGGCCTGGGCCGGGGGCCGTATACGGCTGATTAATGGGGCTGTCCAGTGCGGGGCAGGTCCTGTGCCGAAATGCGTCAGAGATGACCCTCTGGACGCCGCCGAAAGTTTTGGCCGGGGCAGGTTCGCGCAGGGTTTTGCCCACCGCCGCGCTGGTTTATGCATGGGCCATGGACCTCCACAAACCCCGCGAAATCGAGCGCACGGCGCGCATGCTCGACGAGGGCGATATCGCCGCCGTCAGCGCCGCCGAAGATATCCGCGCGCGGATCGACTATCTGGCGGCCCAGACCCAGGCGATCACCACCCAGACCCAGTTCGCAGATGCCAAGGCGGCGGCGCTGATGACAGTGATGGGCCTGATTGCGCTGCGCAGCCCGTTCTCCGAGAGGGCCAGCCTGACCAGTCCGCTGGATCTGGCGACCTATGGGATGATCGTCGTCTCGATCCTGCTCTGCCTCTGGTCGATCATCCCGCGCTTTCCCCGCAAGGACGTCTGCGAAAAGATCCTGGCCGGGGACAAGTATTCGTGGCTCGGCATTTCGATGGGGTCATGGACGCCCGAGCAGCATTTCGAACACGCCCACAGCGGCGATCTGTCCGCGCTGGTCCGCGACATGGCCACGTCCAATGTCGGCAGCGCCCGGGTCCTGCGCAAAAAGTTCATGGCCGTCCGCTGGGGGTTTCTGGCGGGCATCATCTCTGTCGTGATGATGCTGGTGCGGTATCTGCCGGTTTGAGCGCGTCAAACTGCTCAAATTAAAGGTGAACTGTCTAAGTGGCCCTTATTTCGGTGATATTCCGAAGTCCGCTGCGATATTCTTGATGATGGGAGATATCTGATCTTTAAGGTTTTCGCTTCCACTCCAAACTATCCTATTGAAGCCTTGCAGATCAAAATGGACCTCAGTTCCGGCCTTCGACGTGAGTATTACCTTCTTCCCAAGGCCACGAGCATATCCGATTTCATAATAAACATTTGGTCGTTCGTGGGTAAGGTCGGCGACAATGAAACCGCAACTTTCTATGCTGTCATGAATTTCATCTATAATCAGATGAGTGTTGTCTGCAGGCAAAGAATCGGTCCGTATAGCTTCGAAACCTGCACGTCTGCATACACTTTCTATCGCTGCCTTGTAGTCACGCATATCGTCTGTTTCTGCGAAAGACATTATTAGAAACACGTCTCGTGATAACGCCGCCTTCTCGGCTAAACTTACAATTTGGGTGGCGTATTCAATTAACGAATCTGCTGTCCCTAGCATGGCTGGGGCTCTACTCAGTTTGCGAAGGTCTTCGCTACTTAAACCTGTAACCTTCCGCTCCTCGCTTGGGTCCTCCAAGTCTTCCAGTATGTCACGTGACGCCATGCCAAAAGTTCCAATTGGCAAAATTGGAACACCGGCCTGTTTGGCCCAATTGGATGCAGCATAAGTACCCGTTGCGTCGCCAAAACCACCAACAATTATCAGCACATCTGCCTGTCGTATTGGTTCAGGAACAGTCGGCCGCCGAATATTCATTGAGTTCCAATCTTCGATGCTGCTTTCGTTGACCTCTCCGAGAGGAACACGAGCGTTCTTGCCCCGAGGAACATAGCTGACGACGCGTTCATCCAACGGGTGGTCTGTCACACTTACCGCCTCTATGCCGGCTTCGATAACTTTGGCGTCCAGCGAACTAATGTTCGAGCAACGTAAATCGTGCCCCTGTTCAATTACGGATTTCGCCAATTGAGCAACAAAATCGGGCATCAATGTTTCATGTCCACTCTCAATCTCAGCTTCATCAAATCCGCCACAAATCATAATCTTCATTCTGAGACCTCTTCCCCCAAAAATTTCCGGGTCATTTTAAATGAAAAAATCGATCTGCCAATCATCATAAAGTACTACGTCAGATTGTCAGAATCTTTCTGCTTTATTGGGCCACCCGGGGTGCTAAGCCAGTGCTCCTCTGATCGCCCGAATATTCGCGCCGTAAGGTGCAGGATCGGCCACCGAACCGCCCTTGAAGACCGCCGATCCGGCGACCAGCACGTCAGCCCCGGCGGCTGTCACAAGGGGCGCGGTTTCCGGTGTCACGCCGCCGTCGATCTCGATGTGGATGGGGCGGTCGCCGATCATCTGGCGCAGGGTTTTGATCTTGGCGGTCATGTCAATGAAGCTTTGTCCACCGAAGCCGGGGTTCACGGTCATCACGCAGATCAGGTCGGTCAGGTCCAGAACATGGGCCACCGCCTCGGCCGGGGTGGCGGGGTTCAGGGCGACACCGGCCTTCACGCCAAGCGCGCGGATCGCCTGCAGGGTGCGATGCAGGTGCGGGCCCGCCTCGACATGGGCGGTCAGGATGTCGGCGCCTGCCTCGGCGAACGCCTCGAGATAGGGATCGACCGGCGCGATCATCAGGTGGACGTCCATGACCTTCTTGATGTGCGGGCGGATCGCCTTGCAGGTGGCCGGACCGAACGTGATGTTTGGCACGAAGTGGCCGTCCATGACATCGACATGGACCCAGTCCGCGCCCTCTGCCTCTACCGCCGCGCATTCCGCGCCGAAATTGGCGAAATCGGCGGCCAGAATGGACGGGGCGATCTTGATCGAGCGGTCGAACGTCATGGGCGTGGTCCTCTTTGAACGCGCCGACCTATGGCACAGCGGTGCCGGGCCGTCCATTGCCCGCCGTCAGGACGCGAAATTGTCGCCGGAGGCCATCTCGCCCATGCGGATCAGGCGGCTGTCCGCAACCGCGGCCGTCCGGTGGATGACGGCCTGCTGGTAGTCCGGATCGGCCAGCATCGCCAGGAACGCCTCGGCGTTCGGATAGTAGGCGATGAAGGCGTAATCCCAGTGCTCGTCGGCCGGGCCGATCAGCATGCCCTCCATGGTGCCGCGCCAGAGGATGCGGCCGCCGACCCGATCCAGCACCGGCTTCGAGCCCGCGCCGAAGGCCGCGTAGGCATCCGGCCCCGTGACCTTCCGGTCGTCGCCATAATCTGCCCAGGGGCGGACACGGACAAGGTTGAGCATGTTCAGCGGCGTGTCGCGCGGCAGATCGCGAAAC
>JBCCMP010000211.1:0-8561 GCA_039026295.1 Pseudomonadota bacterium
CCGGCGACTTCATCGGCTACCGGGCAGGCGGACTGGCACACACCATCTACAACACTGGATCCGAGACATTCCGGTGTATCGTCACCGGACAGCGCCTGACCCACGATGTCGGCGACTATCCCCGCAAGAAAAAGCGGATCTTCCGCAACGGGACATTGCCGTGGGATCTCGTCGACACGGACGCGTTGGAAACTCCTGTGGCTGGTGCAAAGAAGTGACCTGAAGGCACGAACACGCAACGAAATGTCGGACCTGACGGGCAAACGGTTAACCAAGATCCTCAGATCTCTGCAGAGCAAAAACCCGCTAGCGCGTGCGTGACGCTTGAACATGATGGTCGGTTCAACGCTGCCAATCTGATCGACGGCAGGGCGACGCGCTGGTCAGGCTTCACGGTTGGCAACCTGCAGGTTGTGGCCCGGAAAACAGAATGCGTAGCTTCATTGTTAGCCCTGACGACATACGTTTTCGCGCCTCGCGGGGCATTCTGCGCCCGTGAACGCGAGCATCGTTCCCGCACGACCGCCGCAGGTGCTGTGACAAGGCACCGATGAACGGTGCGTGGATGCAATCAAATCACAAGGCCTATGGTCGTGACCACAGCAGCATGCCCATCTTTCACCTGATCCGGACACGTCGCGAGCCGTGCGCAGCGGCCGCGTTGAGCCGGTGATCCCGCGCATCGTGTCAGGGTTGGCGCACCGCGCAGGCTATAGTTTCTGGCGGGCCGATAACGGCGTCTGATCGACAAACGCCTTGTCGCCGGACTTCATAGTCTTTCCCAAATAGTGCCTCACCGGTCTGCTGATCCTTGCGCTCTTGGTCTTGCGACTCGGGGAAGGTTGCTCCACCACGGGCGTCTGATGGGAAGGCGAACGATGAAGCGCAGCATTGACAATAGGCCAGAGGCGAAAAGTGGCTGACGGGATGTCCCTGGTAGCACCGCTTCTGGCGTTCTTTATTGCGGCGGCCTCTCCCGGCCCTGCAACCCTTGCGGTGGCTGCCACCGCCATGGCGCGGGGACGCCGCGCGGGCTTGTTGCTTGGCACAGGGTTGGCGATCGGCGTCACCTTTTGGGGCGCGTTGACTGCGTTGGGCCTCGGGGCGCTCTTGCTGCTCTGGGCCCCAGCCCTTCTGGCCGTGAAAGTCGCAGGCGGGCTCTACCTGCTTTACCTCGCATGGCTGTCGGCTAAGAGCGCTCTGTCGGCAGACGAGACCAGACCCGACCGCGCCGAGGAGGCGCAACGGCTTGTCACTCGCGGACTCACGCTGAATCTGATGAACCCAAAGGCTGTTCTGGCTTGGTCAGCGGCGATTGCCGTGGGCGTGCCGGGCGACGGGACCGGCGGTGGGTGGATCGCTGCGATCGTCGGGCTCTGCGCGATTATGTGCCTCGGCATTTACTCGGGCTATGCGTTGCTGTTTTCGGCGCCACCGATTGCTCGGGGCTATGCCCGCGCCCGGCGCTGGTGCGAGGCGGTCTTCGCCCTTGGCTTCAGCGCGGCAGGGCTGCGCTTGATTTTCTGGCGCGGCGAGGCCGCATGATCATCGGAATTGGCAGCGATCTGGCAGACATCCGCCGCATAACACGGACGCTGGAGCGTTTCGGCGATCGCTTCGTCCAGCGCTGCTTCACCGAGGTTGAGCAACGCAAATCTGACAAACGCCGCAAGCGGGCAGAATCCTATGCCAAGCGCTGGGCGGCAAAGGAGGCGTGTTCAAAGGCCCTTGGCACCGGCTTGCGCATGGGCGTCGCATGGCGGGAAATGGGTGTGGTCAACCTGCCTACCGGCCAGCCGACCATGGCCCTGACCGGCGGGGCCGCCGAACGGCTGACCAAATTGACCCCACCCGGCATGTCGGCCCGCATCCATGTGACCATCACCGATGACGGCCCGTGGGCTCAGGCGTTTGTGGTCATCGAGGCGGTGCCAGCCGATGCGCCTTATGTGCAGGGTAAGGGGTGATCCGGACGCCGCGCCAGATCCCAAAGCAATCTGAAATGAGATCCGATCAGTCCAGCAAAAGAGACCACATTTCGCGGGATGTTATGCTCGATCACCTTCTGCTCAACCAGATCGTTCAGCATCGGCACATGGCAGTGGGCAACCTGCGGGAATAAGTGATGCGCTGTGTGCGCATTCGCGCCACCGGTCAACAAACCTGCAAATTTGCTCTCCGGTGACCAATCCACTGACGTTAACATCTGGTGCGTCGCCCAATCGTGGGGCAAGCGGTCCTGCTCATCCGGAACGTGGAAAGCCGCTTCCTCAGCAATATGTGTCCCGACCACAAGTGCACTGAATAATGTGGATGGCACGCAGGTGGCGATTAGATAACCGGCCACCAGTTCCCAAACCGTCAGATCCAGGCAGGCCCAAGGCAGAACCAGCAACAGCAGGACATGGAATGTCTTGGCTGCAGCAAACTCCAGTGCCGCACGCCAGTTGTTGAACTCGCGCGGCGCAGCCTTGCGGGCAGCTTTCAGATAACTGAAATCTTCTACCCAGGTCACCGACCCCATCAGGAAGGCATAGAGAAATGGCGAATAGAAAGGTTGGAACCGGTGCCACCACCGCCACGGCGAATGAGGCGACAAACGCAACAGTGGCGACGCCTCGTGGTCGATATCAGTGCCCTGTACGTTTGGGTACATGTGGTGCAGGCGATTGTGTCGCCACGCCCAGACCGCACCCGATATCCCAAAGACCGCAAAACCGAAGAATTGCCCCGCCCAATTGACCCAGCGACGCGGATACAAAGCGCCGTGCGCAGCATCATGTGCGACCGTCACGCCGAACATGAAGGCGGACAGTCCACCGGCAAGCGCGAGCCACCCGAGCCCGATTCCCGCACCACCAGCCAACAACAGAACATAAAGTGCTATGAATAGGGTCAGAAAGCCAACCGCCCGTGTCAATTGAGCGAGATCGGCAAAACGACCCGTCGGTTGGTTGGCGACCAAGGCCAGACCGGTTTCACGAATATCGTGGGAGAATGGCCCCGCGGGAGCGAACTTAGGCATCACTTCCTCCTATATGAACTTTGTTCAATCTGCTTAGATCATTTTTGAACGAGGTTCAATAATTTATGATCGGAGGCCCGCAGAAGCCCAAACCTTGACACCCCTCCACCACATCGTCACATAGCCCGGCAGGTTGAGCAGGGACTTTCATGGCGCGTGCAGAGAAGAAGAAAGACGGCTTCTGGGAAATCGTAAAGACCGTCTTCTGGGCATTGGTGATTGCCATGGCGTTCAGGTCGATATTGTACCAGCCATTCTCGATCCCGTCCGGGTCGATGAAGCCAACGCTGCTGGTGGGCGACTATCTCTTCGTCTCGAAATTCAGCTACGGCTATTCCCGGTATTCGCTGCCTTTTTCGCCTGATCTTTTTGACGGGCGCGTCTGGGGCAGCCTGCCCGAACGTGGCGATGTCGTCGTCTTCAAGCACCCCAAGAAGGACACCTGCTCGGAAGGTCCGCTGGAAATGATCGCGCGGACGGGCAAGTGGTTTTTGGGTCAGCGCACCCGCGCGCCGGATGATTGCGTGGATTATATTAAGCGCGTCATCGGCCTGCCGGGCGATACCGTGCAGATGAAGGATGGCATCCTCCACATAAACGGTCAGCGGGTCGGGTTAGAGCGGGTCGAGAACTTCTCTGAACCCAAGGGTACGCAGGGAGAGAGGCAACGCCTCTCGACCTGTGCCAATGCGCCAGTTCCCCAGGGCGGCGTCTGCGAGATCGCGCACTATGTCGAAGAGCTTCCAGGGGGTAAACGCCACTCGATCCTCGATCTTGGACGGTCATCGGTCGACAACACGCCCGAGTTCACCGTCAAAGTAGACCATGTCCTTTTCATGGGAGACAACCGGGATAACTCAGTCGATAGCCGGTTCGTCAATCAGGTCGGCCAGGTGCCGCTTGAGAACCTGATCGGGCGCGCTGATGTTATCGCGATCTCCTCGGCCGGGGCATTCTGGGAAGTCTGGAAGTGGCGCCTTGATCGGCTCTTCAAGTCAATTGAATAACGGCACCGTCGCAATACGAGCGCCTGCGTCGTGAGCCGCGCCAATCTGAACCCACTGATGGACGCGCTGGGCCACAGGTTCAAAGACAGTGCGCTGTTGCATCAAGCCCTTACCCATCCATCCGCTGTCGGCCCGTCCCGCCCGGATTATCAACGGCTGGAGTTCCTCGGCGACCGCGTCCTGGGGCTGGTGATCGCACAGGCCCTGATGAAGGCCTTCCCGAATGCGCCCGAAGGTGAGCTTGCGCCACGCTTCAATGCATTGGTCCGCAGGGAATGTCTGGCCGAAAGGGCCGAAGAGATCGATCTCGGCAAATACCTCCGTCTGGGCCGATCCGAGAGTATCTCGGGCGGTCGGCGCAAGGCAGCCATTCTGGCAGATGCAATGGAGGCGGTCATCGCCGCAGTGTATCTGGATGGCGGCATCAGGGCTGCGCGCCGGTTCATCCATAAACGTTGGGGCAACGTTCTGAAGACTGCAGATGCAGCGCCAATCGAACCAAAATCACACCTGCAGGAATGGGCACAGGGCCGCGGTCTGCCGACACCGGCATACACACTTCTCAGCCGCAAGGGACCGGACCATGCGCCTGTCTTCACGGTCGAGGTCCAGCTGGAAGACGGTAAGCGTGGCAAAGGCACGGCAAGATCAAAGAAACTGGCGGAACAGGCCGCGGCAGCCGATCTTTTGAAAGCGCTGGGCAATGGGTGACATGCCAGAACGCTGCGGCTTTGTCGCTCTGATCGGAGAGCCGAATGCCGGAAAATCGACCCTTCTGAACCGCATGGTCGGTGCCAAGGTCTCGATCGTGACCCACAAGGTTCAGACCACCCGGGCCCGTATCCGCGGGATCGCCCTCGAAGACGCGACACAGATTGTCTTCGTCGATACGCCGGGCCTCTTTCAGCCGCGGCGGCGTCTCGACCGCGCAATGGTAGCCGCAGCCTGGTCGGGGGCGGAGGACGCAGACATCTCCATTCTGCTGGTTGAAGCCCAGAGGGGCGTGACCGAGGGTGTGGAGCGGATCATTCAGAGCCTCGACGAACGTGCGAACGGACGACGGGTGGCACTTGCGATCAACAAGATCGACCGCGTGAAGCGCGAGACCCTTCTGGCGTTGGTCGCAGCGCTGTCCGAAAAGTATGCTTTCGAAGAGACATTTCTGATCTCAGCCGAAAAAGGCGATGGCGTCAAAGACTTGAAAGCCTGGCTGGCCAAGACCCTGCCAAAGGGGGCCTGGCACTACCCGGAGGATCAGATCGCCGATGCGCCGATGCGACTGCTGGCAGCGGAGACAACGCGCGAAAAGCTGACGCTGCGCCTGCATCAGGAACTGCCATACGCCCTGACTGTCGAAACCGAGGAATGGTCTGAACGCAAGGATGGCAGCGTAAGGATCGAGCAGATCATCTACGTGGCCCGCGAGGGGCATCGCGGGATCGTTCTCGGCAAGAAGGGCGAAACGGTGAAGGCGATCAGCATGGACGCCCGCCGCGACATTGCCGATTTTCTCGGTCGGCCGGTCCACCTGTTCCTGAACGTAAAGGTCCGACCAAACTGGCACGAGGAGCGCGAGCGCTACAGCCAGATGGGATTGGATTTTTCGGACGGATCGTGAATTGGCGCTGACCACCGACTTCTGGGTCTCGGCCTATCTTGCGCGGCTTGGCGCTGCCGGCATCTTTGCCCATCTGATGCACAGGGGCGATGCCACGGCAGGCGCGGTTGCGATCAAGGTTGCTACAATGGACGGCAATGCCTCGGTCTTTCTGCGCAGCTATGACGGTACCGGGCGCAGGGTTTGGACCCCGAGGTGTAAGACAGTCATTGAAGCCGAGGCTGACAATGTCCTCGCTCGCCAGCGGCAGTTTGACCCTGACTTGTGGGTGATTGAAATCGAAGACCCTAAAGGTCGCCACTTGCTTGAGGAAGATGGCCTGGACTGAAAGTCAATCGGGATCAATCGGTTAACCATTCTAATTCACCAGATCTACAGTGCAGATGGCTACGGTACAGCCTGTTCAGATCGAAATGGGGTGGCGCGAATGGATTGGTCGGATGAGGCAATCGTGCTGGACGTCGGCGTCGACGGCGACCGCAGAACGCTTACGATGTTGACAAAGGATCACGGTCGTTGCGCCTGCACAGTTACGAAACCTAATGCCAAGAAAAAAGAGATCTCTATCGGCAGCATTTTGAACATCACCTTTTCCGGGACTGGACTAGGCGATACGGGCGGCGCGTCGATTCAGAGCGCTACCACTGGGCTCCCGTCTGAAGATGACGATCTGAATGAGAACTCGCTTCACTCAATCAACGGCCTCATAGAAATGCACATCCCTGCGAGCGAGCCGCTGCAGGATGTCTTTGTGGAGACAAAGAAACTTCTCGCCAGTTTGGCAAGCCGGGACGGCCGTTGGCCTGTCCACTATTTTCGGGTCGAATTCGCTATCTTGGACGCCGCAGGACTGGCTCCGGATCTGAAAAAACGCAGCGCCGCATTTCAACGCGGTGAGCAGATCTACGTATCCCCACGAACGTCCAAAGTGATCTCGCAAACCGAGGCAGGCGCATACATTGGACAGTGCGCACCGGTTCCGGGCTTCCTGATGGGCAAAAAGTCGGCAAAACATGCTGAAATTCAACAGGCCGCCGAACTCTTAAATCAGATGATGCGAGCTTCGGATAACGAGGCAGATCCGGTTGAGTGCTGGCCAATAGAACGTCAGAGATTGATCGAGAAGCTCAAAACCGTCGTCGACATCCCGAATGAAAAGCCCAAGAGGCCACCGAAGACGACACTGACCGATACAGACAGGCGGCGCCTCTTGATGACAATGCGCCCGTTGAGCGTGTCAGTCGGCCGGTCGTACAATTGAAAGCAGGCGAAGGCGCGACGCGCACATGAACCAAACGGCTGGATGATCGCCGAACTCGCGGATCACGAGCGATTTGGCGAAACGCCTTAAATCGTTTCGGTATTGTTTAAGCACCGCGTTGTAAGACATACCCGGCGCATGTCATCGAACTGAATGCACTTCGCGGATGATCAGGCCAGAGACAAGGGTCTTAGGAAAGTTCTTGCATCTGACTGAACTGCCTCGAGTTGGGAGACGTTAGAATGGAATGGCGCGATGAAGGGATTTTGCTCTGGGTTCGTCGGCACGGTGAAACCAATGCGATTATTGAATGCCTGACCCCATCGAACGGCCGCCATTCAGGACTGGTTCGCGGCGGCGCAAGCAAGAAGTATGCTGGAATGTTGCAGGCTGGTGCCCAGCTTTCGCTGGAGTGGTCGGCCAGGCTTGCAGAGCACCTAGGCGCTTACAAGATTGATTTGGTGCGCGGCCGTGCCGCCGGAATCATGACAGACCGAAATGCGCTTGCAGCCTTGAACAATGTCAGCGCTATGCTTGTAGAGTTCCTCCCGGAACGCGAGCCGAATGACCGGATCTACGAGGCAACTCTGGGTCTGGTGGACGCTCTGGAGGAGGCCAACCCCTATTGGCCGATGCTCTACGCGCACTGGGAGTTGGCCCTTCTGGAAGTGCTGGGCTTCGGCCTCGATCTCACCCGTTGTGCCGCAACCGGACAGCGGGGGGAACTCTCTTATGTCTCCCCACGCTCTGGTCGGGCGGTTTCTCGCAGAGCCGGCGCCACTTTTGCTGACCGAATGCTGCCCTTGCCACAATTCTTGATAGAAAAGACCAAGCCAAACATCGCTGATGTGCGCGAAGCAGTGCGCACGACCGGATTTTTTCTCGAAAAATGGGTTTGCCCGGCGCACGAAGTCAAGGAACTGCCGCCGTCGCGGGCCCGACTGCTCAAGCTCATGGCCGATATGGTGATGGAAGACCCTTCGGAAGAGGAAGAAATCTTCACTGAGGACGAATTGAAATGGCTCGCTGCGTACGAGGGCGGGCAAGACACTGAGGACCCTGCCGCCCCTTGACCACATGCAGGCTGCGATCATTGAAACCCGCATCCGGCGCAAGGGGCGGACGGCGATTTGGCATTTAGTTGCTGATATCGATGATCGCACAAACCCAGCGCGCCTTCATCACATACGACCTCTTAAAGACAGTTGCTGACCGTCAGAACGGGGCGTGGTCAGATATCGTGTCTGCACCAGATTTGGCATCGTCATCGCCAGTCTTGCCAGATGACCAGACCAGCGGTTATTACACCCAGAATGACGAGGCCGAACTTGACAATATACCTAGCAGGTCCGCGTGGGTTCTGCGCAGGTGTCGTTCGCGCTGTCGAGATCGTCGAAGCGGCACTCGAGAAATGGGGCAGACCGGTCTACGTTCGCCACGAAATCGTGCATAATAAATTCGTCGTCGATGGCTTGCGAGCAAAGGGCGCGGTGTTCGTCGAAACGCTTGACGAATGCCCAACTGATCGCCCTGTCATTTTCTCTGCGCATGGTGTTCCAAAATCTGTGCCGAACGAGGCAAGCAGGCGCAACATGACATATGTCGATGCGACCTGCCCGCTTGTTTCAAAGGTTCATATCGAAGCCGAAC
>JBCCMP010000212.1:0-8561 GCA_039026295.1 Pseudomonadota bacterium
CATGAACCGCTTCATGTCCTCACGCCCGCAGGTCATGCCAAAGAAGAACCGCAGCGCCACGATCCGCGCGTTGAACGTCGTCGGCGTCACGCCCGCGTCCGTCATGTGAAGCTGATAGGCGCGCAATTCCTCTGGCGCCGCCGTATCCGCTGAGCGCTTCAAGAACTTCGCGAAATCCTTGACCGCTCGGATATGTGTCTTCTGGGCCTTCTCGCCCATCCCGCGGATGCGCATGTCTTCGATCATCCGCTCACGCAGCGGCGTGGTTCTCTCCTCCGTCATGGGAACCTCCTGTCTGTCGATTGAGAGGCCTCAATCGTCAGGCAGGTCGCAGCGTCGCCAAAATCGCAGAGGTCAGATCAAGAGAACAATGGCGGCAACAAGCGCCAATGCCGCGCGAGCGGCTTCGTCCATGGGCCGTCCATGCTTTATGATCGTATCCGCTTCCTGCGCGTTGCAGTCAT
Organism: Pseudomonadota bacterium; assembly: GCA_039026295.1. Lineage (GTDB taxonomy): Bacteria > Pseudomonadota > Alphaproteobacteria > Rhodobacterales > Rhodobacteraceae > Thermohalobaculum. Next base: position 465 of record JBCCMP010000212.1, read on the forward strand.
TTGGCCAATCCAAGGCATTCGTCAATTCGGGCTCGAAGCCGAAGTTCGAGAATTGTGGGGCAATCACCATGCACAGCCATCCACGCACGCCAAACCCTCTGCGCAGGGGTCTGCCAGGTCTGCCGGGACGCTCTTGCTGAGGAAGGGGGCATGTGCCCCATCCGGTCCTGATAGGGTAAGGTCAACCTGCGCGGATCGCAGGCTGCTCCCCATGGATGTGACCGCGCGGTCACGGGGACTTTCGACCCGAAGGTCACGACATTTCCTGCGGTTGCATGTCACGAGCCTTGGCCGCAGGTACACCGCTCGCCATGGCTTGGGTCGTTACGACCCTGTTAACGCGGTGAGAATTACGGGCAATTGATTAAAAATTGGTGAAAACCCGTCATTCCCCGACGCAGCTTTTTCGTCCAATGTGCGCCGCGGAACGGGACGACACAAGGAATCCACGCTTGCGCATCGACTGCCTGCAATATGCCAACTGGTCCGAGAAGATCTTTCGCCAGATGCGCGAGGGCAGCGTCGATGCGGTGCATGTGACCATCGCCTATCACGAGACATTTCGGGAGACGGTGCTGAACATCTCTCAATGGAACCGGTGGTTTGAACGGCACAGCGACCTGATCCTGCACGGCCGGTATGCCGAAGACATCGATGTCGCGCGCGAAACCGGGCGTACGGCGATCTTTTTCGGGTTCCAGAACCCCAGCCCGATGGAAGACGATATCGGTCTGGTGGAGATCTGCCACACCCTGGGCGCGCGGTTCATGCAACTCAGCTACAACAACCAGTCCCTGCTGGCGACCGGGTGTTACGAGGCAGAGGATCCCGGCATCACCCGTATGGGCCGACAGGTGATCAAAGAGATGAACCGTGTCGGGCTGGTCGTGGACATGAGCCACTCGGCGGAACGCTCGACGCTGGAGGCGATCGAGATTTCCGAGCGTCCCATCGCGATCACGCACGCCAATCCAACGTCATGGATGCCTGCCCTGCGCAACAAGTCGGAAACCGTTCTGAAAGCGCTGGCGGACAGCGGCGGGATGCTGGGTTTTTCGCTCTATCCCCATCATCTGAAGGACAAGTCGTCCTGCACGGTCCAAAGCTTTTGCGAGATGATTGCCCGGACGGCGGACCTGATGGGGCCGGGGCAGATCGGCATCGGCTCGGATCTCTGCCAGGATCAGCCGGACAGCGTCGTGGAATGGATGCGCGTCGGGCGCTGGTCCAAGGAAATCGACTATGGCGAAGGGTCGGCTGCCGCCCCCGGGTTCCCGCCCATGCCGGATTTCTTTGCCGATAACCGCGATTTCGGTAACATCGAATCCGGGTTGCGGGCCGTGGGCCTGTCAGACGAGGACGTCGCCGGGGTTATGGGCCGCAACTGGTACCGTTTCTTCGCCGAGAATTTCAGAGGGCAACCATGAGCGATATGCCTGAACCCCGCCCGGCAGCTGCATTGCGCCCGGCCGGGCAGGTGATGACCCTGGAGCGGCTGGGCAGTCTGCACCAGTCGCGCCTGTCGTTCATGCGGGTGCTGCTCCGACGCCTGTTCCGGAATGGCTGGCACTTTGAGCGGACGGTCTGGGACATCGACGCGGACGGTGTCGGTCACGCGGTCTATTCGGCGAAGGGTCCGCGGACGTATTCGCTGGTGGTGTTCGCCCATGACCTGCCGGACGAATTGAGATCGGACCGGGTGATCGCCGAAGCCTGGGATGCGACGTTCAGTCTGTTCGATGGCGTGCCGACGTCAGAAGACATCGAACGGCTGCGTGCCAATGTGCCGAAGCAGGAAGCGGGCCGGGTCAGTGAACGGGAACTGACCCTGTCGCGCGCGAACCGGTCGGTGCGGCTGTGGGGGCATGTCGTTGACGCCCTTGCCGCCGGGCGGCAGCCGGACCCGGCGCAGATCGCCTCGGTCGGGTATCTGATGCGCACCACGGCGGTCTATGGATCGGGCAAGTTCGGGGCGGCAGACCGGGAGGTGATCGCGGACCGGCCGGAACTGAACCCGCCCTTTCAGGCGGAACTTCTCAGCGTTTATCTGATCCGCTGGTTCGTGCGGGATCTGGTAGAGCACATGGCGACATCGCAGGGCGGGGCATCGGCCGTGCGCCTGGCACCAGAGATTGCCCGATCGCTGGGGATCGGAAACTCCACCGGGCTGGGCATGGCACCGTTTCTGGTCAATCACCCGCAGCTCTTCAACAACTGGATCATGGCGCGAGAAACAGCGTTTGCCCGGGTCCGGGCGCTTCCAAGTGCCACGGAAGACGAGGCGGCGCTGTTCCGCGATCTGTTTGCGCGAAGCTGCGCATCGGTGGATCTCTGGGCCTCGGAACATCCTTTGCAGGTCGAGAAGCTGGCGGCGCTGCGGCCCGATCTTGATCGGGCGGGGGCCTATCTAACAGAAGCAGATCTGGTGTCAGGCCATCCCTGGTTCCGCCTTTGGCGGTGGGCAGAGGCCGAACTTTGCATTGATGCACAGGAATTGCTGATCTCGCTGATGCTGGAGCCCTACGGGTCGCTGATCGACGATCTGGTGTTCGAGATGGCGGACAATTCCGGCACCGCGCGGATCGACGGCGCCATGTCCCTGAACAGGCTGCAGGACATACTGCGCAGAGGGTATTCCTGGGCGCTGGAGACAAACTGGGCCGAAAGACAGGCGCAGGCACGGGCCTGGTATGTCTCGGCAGAGAAGCTGGAGCCACGGCTGGGGGAACGCTTCGACGAGCCGATCGAGGATTACGAACAGCCTTTGGCCCCCGGACGGGATGTGGCGGCATTGTATCGGGCGCTGGAGGGTTGGGACGGCGCACCGACCGTGGCAGCCTTTGCAATCGCGCATCCCGAGCATCGATCCGCGATCCGGCGTGCGCAGATTCTGGCGCAAGCACCCTACGCGGAAATCCAGGGCAACACGATTGATGCGGCGCTAATGCCGATCGACATGCTGCGCGCCAAGCTGAGTTTTTTCGGGGCGATCCATTTCGACCCGAGATCCGATCGCTGGGTGCGGATCTGCATGTATTCAGGTGCGCCCTACCCGGATGAACTTGCATCGAACGATCCCGAGTTTTCGATTTATCCGCCCATGTGATGGACCTGTGTGATGGACCTGTCGCTGAACGAGTATGCCTCGCTGATCAAGCAGGCGGCGTTGGGGGGCGGACTGCCCTGGGGCATCGCCGAAGAAGCCGGGTTTGCCGCGAAATGGCTTGCCGCACGGGGGGTCCCGTTTGCGGAAGGTTTTGCGGATCTTCTGGCATCGGCATCGGAATCAGTTGGCGGCGGGCCGGGCAGCCCGCTGACCCTGGGCCCGATGCTGAGCGACGCGCCGGATACCATTGCAACAGGCCTCAGCCATGAAGTCCAGCGTCCCCTGATCCTGGCCCCGTTTTGCGCGGCGGTCGCATCCGCGTCCCGCCGGGCAGTTGTCGTTGACTGGGCCGGCGGGGGGTTCGCAACGGACGGTCTGGACCTCTGGACCCGGGACGCAGGCATAGCATCGGCCATGGTCACGATCCGTCATGATCGATCCCCGGATTTTGCCGCGCTTAGCTGCGCATCAAGGGCGGATATCCGGCCTGACGATCACGCCGCATTGCAGAGACATGCTGCGCGGATGCTTGCACCGGCGACCGAAGAATCGCGGCGTTTGGGGGCCGGATCTTCGCTCAGCGACAATGACTGACGTCAGGCTTCCGTAGAGGTCAGCCCTCGAACGGGCCCGGATCGAGGTTGCCGCCGCAGATGATCAGCCCGACTTCGGCGCCGTCCGGGACCTGCACTGCGCCGGTCGTCAAGGCCGCAAGAACCGCGGCACCCGCCGGTTCGGCGGCGATCCGGGCGGCGGACCATAGCCTGTGCTGTGCATCGGCGATGGCGGCGTCCGGCACCAAGACCGACTCGATCCCCTGCTCTGTCACGATCCGATGGCACATCTCACCGATCTTGCGCGCACCGAGGGCATTGGCGGCAATGCCGCCAACTTCGACTTCGGTGTCCGGCCCAGTCGCGAGTGCGCTGTTGAGGGTTGGGGCCTGCTCCGGCTCGACGGCGATGATGCGGGTGCGCCCCCGGTACCAGCTTGCAACGCCGCCGATCAGGCCGCCGCCGCCGACCGCGATCAGCAGGATGTCGAGGTCAGGGGCCTGCTCCTCCAGTTCCAGTCCCAGCGTAGCCTGACCGGTGAGCGTGGCAGGCGCATCATAGGCGTGGATTGACCCCGCGCCGCTTTCGGCCTGATAGGCCAGCGACGCGGCATAGGCATCTGCGTAGGCTCCGGGCACAACGACAAGGTCAGCGCCTGTGTCGCGGATCAGCGCGATCTTGGTCGCGCCTGCCATTTCCGGCACGAAAATCCGGGCGGGGATGCCAAGCCGGGCCGCAGCAAATGCAACTGCGGCCCCGTGGTTGCCGCCCGATGCAGCAACGACGCCCGCCTTCGGAATGTCGCCCGACAGCAGAGAATTGAACGCCCCGCGCGCCTTGAAGGTGCCGGTGTGCTGCAGCAACTCCAGTTTCAGTACGAGATCGTTGGCAACGCCAAGATCCGCGCCCGCGACGCGCAGGGCGGGCGTGCGCCTGATGTGCGGGCGAATGCGTGCCTCGGCGGCGCGGATGTCTGTCTCAGAAATCATTGGCTATCCTGTGGTTGAGCAACCTCGGCAAGGAACCGTTGCACTGCGCGGGGGCTGCGCAGGCGCACCCGATGCAGCGTTGCCGCAGGGCCGTCGGCGGTCATCAGATTAAGCGCCTTTGGCCGACCCCGCCACCGGTATCGTAGAACCCAGTTGAAGAGGAAGTCGAGATCGAGCTTTTCCGGGCAGCCTGCCCCCAGATCCGGGCGCGTCCTTCCCCTGTTCTGCCAGTAACGCCCCAGGACCCGCCAGCATCTGAGCCATGTCGGCATGTCGAGGAAGATAACGGCATCTGCACGGGTCAGGCGATCTGGCCATGTGCGTGAGTAATTGCCATCCATTACCCATCTCTCGCGATCGGCTTCGATGCGCACACTCTGAAGAAATTCAGCCTCTGGAGCCATGATCCAACCCGGCCGCCAGAAAAGGGCGTCCATGTGTATCACGGGAAGCCGCAATCGCCGAGCCAGTGCCGCCGCGAAGGTCGATTTGCCTGCGCCCGAACCGCCTACCACCATTATGCGTTGCAAATCGCTTGGCAGCTTCATCGGGCACCCTTGTCTGGTAGACGGCATCTCAGACGTATGATCGCGAGGCGCGCCTGCGCGACACTACGGCTGACGGCTCGGTTCAGACGGTTGCGCCCGTCTCCGCCGCGGTCTGTTTGCGGGACTTGCGCGCCCGTTCGGTTGCCGATTTCAACTGTCCGCAAGCGGCCAGAATGTCCTGTCCGCGCGGCGTGCGCACCGGCGAGGCGTAGCCCGCGCGGTTGACGATTTCGGCGAACGCCTCGATCCGGTCCCAGTCCGAACGTTCGTAGATCGACCCCGGCCAGGCGTTGAAGGGGATCAGGTTGATCTTGGCCGGAATGCCCGCGATCAGTCGCACCAGGTCGCGGGCGGCGGCGTCCGAATCGTTCACATCCTTCAGCATGACGTATTCGAACGTGATCCGTTCGGCGTTCGACAGCCTTGGATACGCGCGGCAGGCGTCCAGCAATTCTTCCCACGGCCACTTGCGGTTGATGGGCACCAGGACGTCCCTGAGGTCGTTGTTCACGGCATGGAGGGAGATCGCGAGCATTGTCCCGGTTTCCTCGCCCCAGCGCGGGATCGACGGGACGACCCCTGAGGTCGAAAGCGTGATGCGGCGGCGCGACAGGCTGAGCCCTTCGTTGTCCATCGCGATCAGCATGGCGTCGCGAATGCCGTCAAAGTTATAGAGCGGCTCGCCCATGCCCATCAGGACAATGTTCGACAACAGCCGTCTGTCCGCAGGCCGTTGCCCGGCTTCGGGCCATTCGTCCAGATCATCGCGGCAGACAAGGATCTGCGCGACGATTTCCCCGGCCGTCAGGTTGCGCACCAGCTTCTGCGTGCCGGTGTGGCAGAACGGGCAGGTCAGGGTGCATCCGACCTGTGAGGAGACGCAGAGCGTGCCGCGGTCTTCTTCGGGAATATAGACGGCCTCGACTTCGTGGCCGCCGGCGATGCGCAGGAGGTACTTGCGGGTCCCGTCCTCCGAGATCTGGCGGGTGACAATCTCTGGTCGGCCGAGATCGAATGCCTCGGACAGATCGGCGCGAAATCCCTTCGACAGATTCGTCATCTGGGAGAAATCGTCGACGCCGCGCTGGTAGAGCCACTGCCAGAGCTGGCCCGTGCGCATCTTGGACTGCTTTTCAGGAACCCCTGCCTCGATCAGTGCTGCGCGCAGTGCCGGGCGGGGCAGTCCGATCAGCGACGGGCGCACGGCATCGGTTCGCGGCATCGCCGCAACCTCTGGCGTGATCGCAGTCGGCAGTGGTTTTGCGTTGGTCATACCGGCCCTTCAGAAGGCGCGCGCCATAGCACGGCGCGGGCCAAGAGGCTAGGGCCTGATGGGCAGCCCTACTGGCAGCGCTTTTGCGCCGCCTTTATCGCAGCGGTGAACCCGGACAGCGAGAAAGTGTCAACTGTCGTGGTGCCGCGCTGGGATTCGCCGACAATCTCGGCCGTGCGTCCGGCACGGAATGCACCGGTCAGGGTGTTGTCTTCGCCCGGCGACGAGGTCCACGCGTTCTCCCCGTCTGTGAACAGGGTGTACCGCTTGTTGCCGCCGCGGCTGGCCACAGCGACCTTGACCTGACTGCCCTTCTTGAAGGGGTAACCGGACAGGAACGAAACCTCGTTCTTGACCTTGTCTGCCTTGCGCACAGCAACCATCAGGAAAATGTCACCGCGATTGACCTGAACGGTCTTGTTGTCACGCTTTGCGACCCACTTTGTCGGTTGGCTGACAATCCAGCAGACCTTCTGGCCACCCTCGCCCGCTTCAAAAACAGACCAGTCCTTGTGCGCTTCCACCCGGTCCTGTGCCGTGGCAGTGGCTGTGGCGCCGACAGTCATGGCAACCGCGGTCAGCAAACCTGCGGCGATCGTCTTGATTTTGCTCGTCATCCTCGCCTCACCTCAAAAGCAGCGGCGGCTATTCTGCCGCGTCTTCCCTCTCCCGAGACCGGTTGTCCCACCGGGCTCGTTGAGCATACTGTAGTTCGCCCGCCGATTTCCACCCCGCGTGCAAAAAATGCTGGGGCCCGGACGATCTGGCGCATCTTGAACGTTTGGGGGGAGCAAAGCCCGTCGTGCACGCCGAGGATGGTCTGTCGCAGAATGCCGGGGAATCCGTGGATTCGCCCGACGATGCGTTGATTCTTGCGGTCGCATCGGCGGATCGCGAGGCGTTCGCCGAATTGTTCCGCCGGTTCGCCGGACGCATCAAGGGCTTCCTGATCAAGGGCGGCCTGGACGCGGAAGCGTCGGAAGAACTGTCACAGGAGGTGATGGTTACAATCTGGCGCAAGGCGGCGCAGTTCGACCCGTCCCGCGCAGGGGCGGCGACGTGGATCTTCACCATCGCGCGGAACCGGCGGATCGACTATCTGCGCCGAAGCGCCCGGGCGGAACCGGACCCAGAAGATCCCCTGTTTCAACCGGACCCCGAACCTGATCCTGCGGACCGCATGGCGGATGCCAGCCGCGATGAGCAGGTGCGCGCGGCGTTGGAGGATCTGAACGAGGACCAGCAGGAGGTGGTCCGGCTGGCCTTCTTCACCGGCCTCAGCCACGGAGAGATCGCGGCCAAGCTGGGCACGCCGTTGGGAACCGTGAAGTCCCGCCTGCGCCTGTCCTTCAACCGGTTGCGCGCGGCGCTGGGCCAGGAATTTTCTGACGAGTTGACCGATGACTGAGACGGCAGTCGCCGGGTCCGAGGTGGCCGGGCCGGTGCTGGCCGATTCTGCGCTTGCCGAGCCGGTGCTGGCCGAGGTCTGGCGCGGGTCTGTTCTGGAATGCGTTCACCGCGGCTCTGCCGTGGTCTGCCGCCCCGACGGAGAGGTGGTCGCGGCCTGGGGCAATCCATCGCGGCGGATACTTCCGCGATCGGCCTGCAAGATGGTGCAGGCCCTGCC
>JBCCMP010000213.1:0-8552 GCA_039026295.1 Pseudomonadota bacterium
ATGGCATTGGGCTGACCGGTGACCGAGAAAGGCCCCATGCCATGGGCGGGCGCGAAACAGGTGGGCTGGCCAACATGCTCGCCGCTCATCTGGAGCTGACCGTCCCCGCGCATCGTGACGCCGTGCAGGACTTCTGGGCTTCGCCCTCCATGCCGACCAAACCCGGGCTGAAGGCGGTTCATTTGTTCGATGCCTGCGCCAACGGCCAGATCAAGGCGCTTTGGGTGATGTCAACCAATCCCGCCGTCTCGATGCCCGCCGCCAACCATGTGCGCGATTCCATCGCGGCTTGTCCGTTCGTCGTGGTCTCGGATCTTTTCAACGACACCGATACCGCTGCGCTGGCCGATGTTGTCCTGCCCGCCGCGGGCTGGGGGGAAAAGTCCGGGACCGTCACCAATTCCGACCGCACGATGTCCCGCCAGCGGCCCTTTCTGCCGATGCCCGGCCAGACCCGGCCCGACTGGCAGATCATCTGTGATGTCGGCACTGCCATGGGCTGGGGCGAGGCATTTGCCTACAACAGCCCCGCGCAGATCTTTCGGGAACACGCGGCGCTGTCTGGCATTGCCGGGCAAATGGGACGCGACTTTGACATAAGCGGGCTCGCCGAGATTACGGATGAGGACTATGACGCGTTGCAGCCGACCCGGTGGCCTGTCACAGCGGCCCGATCCGGCGGGCGGTTCTTCGGTGATGGTCGCTTTTTCACCCCCGACGGCCGCGCCCGGATGGTGCCGGTGGAAACCCGGCCGTTGGCGGCAGAGACGACACCGGATCGTCCGCTGCGACTGAACACCGGCCGCGTGCGCGATCACTGGCACACTATGACCCGCACCGCCCGTGCGCCGCGGCTAAGCCAGCACATGGCCGAGCCCTACGTCGAAATCCATCCTTTGGATGCCGAGGCGCTGGGGATCGAACCTGCCGCACTGGTCCGCGTCTCTTCTGCCCACGGGGCGCTGGTTGCCCGGGCACTGATCACCGACCGCACCCCGCCGGGCAGTATTTTTGTTCCGATGCATTGGACGTCTAACTGGGCCTCCGACGGGCGTGTCGATGCTGCCGTTGCGCCAGAGGTTGACCCGATCTCCGGCCAGCCGGAGCTCAAGGGAACGCCGGTCGCTTTGTCGCTTTACGAGCCGCGCTGGTACGGCTTTGCCGCGTCGACCGTGGCACCGCGGCAAGATGACCTGCCGGGTGTCGGCTACTGGGCGCGTGCCGTAACGGAAACAGGGTGGCGTTTAGAGATCGCCGGGGACATTCAACCGCTGTGCTGGGACACCCATGCCAAGCTTCTCTTCGGTGCGACAAAGGATGCGGAAACCGTCTCGGTCATCGACCGCGCGTCGGGCCGGGCCCGTGTCGCGGTCATGGATGGCGGAGTGACCATCGGGGTCCTGTTCGCCGATCGCCAACCCGTCGAAGTGGCACGCGCCCATGTGGTGGCGGGACTGACCGAACTGCCCCCGCCCGAACTGCTGGCAGGGCGGCCGGGCGCGGGGATGGTGGACCCGGGCGCGACGGTCTGTTCGTGCTTCAATGTCGGGGCCAACATCATCGCGGCGGCGGTGGCGGAGCATGGCCTCAGCACGGTCGAAGAGATCGGCGCTCTGACCTGTGCCGGTACCAATTGCGGGTCCTGCCGTCCGGAGCTGCGCGAATTCCTGTCGCTAACCAAGCTGCCCATGGCAGCCGAGTGAGGCCGTGATGAACACTGGCAAGACCCTGGCCCCTTACATTCACGCCATGGGGCGCGGCCCGTCACGAAGCCGCTCCCTGACGCAGGCAGAAGCCGAAGACGCGATGCGCCAGATCCTGGACGGGACGGCAGCGCCGGAAGCGGTCGGTGCGCTGTTGATGCTGATGCGCTTCCGGGGCGAAATAGCTGAAGAGGTCGCCGGGTTCACGGCGGCGGCGCGCACCCATCTTGATGCCTGGGCCGATGTGCCTGCCGCCCTTGACTGGCCAACCTACGCTGCCGGGCGGTCCCGTGGCCTGCCCTGGTTTCTCCTCTCGGCCCTGCTTGTGGCCCGTGCCGGGTATCCGGTTCTTTTGCACGGCTGGAATTCCCATCAGAATCCGGTCGCGGATGTCCGCGAAGCCGTGAGTGCGCTGGCGATTCCGATCACCGGTCGTCCGGACTGTGCCATCACGGCCCTGGAGCGCGGTCGAATTGCCTATGTGCCGCTCGAGGCGATGTCGCCCGAGATCCTCTCGATCTTGCGCCTGCGCGATGTTCTGGGTTTGCGTTCGGCCATGAATACGGTTTGCCGCATGCTCAACCCGGCCCGGGCCGCATGCATGGTGCAGGGCGTCTTTCACCCCTCCTACCGCGCGCTGCAGCAGGATGCGGGGGCGTTGCTGGGCCAGCAGAACCTTGCTGTCCTGAAGGGCGGCGGCGGCGAGTTCGAGCGCCATCCCGCCAAGGCGGTAGAGCTTTACGGCCTGCGCGAAGGCGACAGCTTCTATCACATTGCCCCTGCGCGGGTAGACGCCCATCGCCGCCTCGCGAATCAGTCAGATGACCGTTCGCATCTGCTTGATGTCTGGTCTGGCGAGCGGACAGACGCCTGGGCCGAGCACGTGGCGATCGGGACAGCTGCAGCCGCGCTGTCCGCCCTGCGCCCGGGCGAAAACCTTGTCGATCTCGAAGACGAAGCCGCGGCGCTCTGGCATGCCCGCACCCCCTGCCTGGCCGCGTGAGGACATCATGAAGACCTTTCCCATGTTCCTGAAAATGGCCGGCCGCCGCGTCGTTGTGATCGGTGGCGGCGAGCAGGCCGCGCAAAAGGCCCGGCTGGTCCTGAAGACCGAAGCAGCGCTGACATTTGTCGCCCGGACGCTGGATTCCGAACTCGAGGAAATCGTCGCCAGCGGCCGCGCGATCTGGGAACGCGATGCAGCTGCTGCGACTTTCGACAACGCTGCGTTGGTTTTTGTGGCCACCGGCTGCCCGGGCGCTGACGGCGCATGGCACGCCCGCGCCAAGGCGGCGGGGGCGGTCGTGAATGTCGTAGACAACCCCGCGCTCTGCGATGCAATCACGCCCTCGATCGTCGATCGCGACCCTGTCGTCGTCGCGATCGGAACCGAGGGGACCGCACCGGTTCTGGGCCGTCAGCTCAAAACCCGGATCGAGGAAATTCTGCACCCCCGCCTCGGTGATTACGCCGCGCTGGCGGGGCGTCTGCGTCCTCGTGTGGCGCAGCATGTTGACCGGTCGCAGCGCAGGCCTTTCTGGCGATGGTTCTTTACGGCCGCACCCTGGCACGCCTTTTCGAACGGGCAGGAAGACAATGCGCTGGAGATGATCGAGACTGCGATCACGACCGGCGAGACCGCGGACTCCGGTCTTCTGACAGTGGTCAGCGGTGCCATCGACGCGGCGATGATCCCGATGGGTGCGGTACAGCGCCTGCAAGAGGCTGATCTGATCCTGCGCGATCACAGGGTGCCGAAGGCCATTCTGGAATACGCCCGCCGCGATGCGGAGCGGGAGACGATCACCGCCGAAAGGGTGGACCGTCACATCCTGCCCGGGATGAAAACGGTCTGGCTGCGCAGCGCTGCGACAGCGCCAGAGATTGGCATACTTCCTGATCCTGAAATGCAGGTCGAGGCGATTGCGTGCGGCGCCGCCCACGCGCCTGTAATCCCGGCCCTTACTCCGCCCGTGATCGAGCCTGTACCCGTTTCGGCGTCGACCGCCCGGTCCGTTGTTCGCCCCGTTGCGGAAAACAGGCAGACGGAGGCAAGGCAGCGTTTGACACAGGGCCGCGTCAGCTCTGGGTAAGCTCCTTTCCGACGACCGCTTGATCTGAGCTACTGCCTTTGGTCATGTGTCGACCGACAGGATCGCCGGGGCAGATCATGAATGACATTCGGGAAAAACTCTTGGCCGCGCAGGTCGCGCCCGTCGTGCGTACGTCGACCGAGGCGGCGGCGAGGCGCGGCGTCGCAGTGTTGGCCGAAGAGGGCTTCGATCTTTTCGAGATTACCCTGACGACCCCGGGCGCCCTTGAGATTATCCGTGATCTTGCCGGTGACCCGGCGTTGACTGTCGGTGTCGGCACAGTTCTGACCACAGATCAGGGCAAGGCCGCGATGGAGGCGGGCGCAAGCTTCGTTGTCTCTCCCGCATACATTCCCGGTCTGGTGAAAACGGCGGGCGGTGTTCCCGTCGCACTCGGCGCTGCGACCCCGTCCGAAGCCCTTCGCGCTCACGAAGACGGCGCCACCTTCGTCAAGGTCTTCCCGGCGGCGCAACTCGGCGGGCCGGCCTTTGTGAAGGCGCTGCGATCCGTTTATCCGATGATCGAGATCATGCCGACCGGCGGGATCGAAGCGGACCATCTGGCGGATTACTTCGCCGCCGGCGCAGTCTGTTGCGGGATGGGCGGCAGGCTGGTCTCCGACGCCGCCCTTCTGACGGGCGATGATGCCGCGATCCGCGCCGCAGCCCGCGCGGTGAAGGCGGCACTGGCATGACCGACCTCCTGTGCCTCGGCGAGGCGATGGTCGAGTTTGTCCGGCTGGAGTCCGGCGATTACCGGCGCGGCTTCGGCGGTGACACCTCCAATGCCGCTATTGCGGCGGCAAGGCAGGGGGCCAGTGTCGGGTATCTCTCCGCCCTCGGAACCGACCGGTTCGGCGACAGCCTCATCGACCTCTGGTCAGGCGAGGGCGTCGATACCAGCCACATCCACCGTGATCCCGATGCCCCGACAGGCATCTATTTCGTTGACCCCGATCCAGAGGGGCGGTTTTTCACCTATTACCGCGAGGCTTCAGCCGCCAGCCGCATGCAGCCCGGGGATCTTCCATCGAATGCCCTTGCCAACACCCGCTGCCTCCATCTGAGCGGGATCACCCTGGCGGCGTCCGAGCAATTGCGGGCGACAGGCCTTGCGGCGGTAGACATGGTTCGGGGGGCGGGCGGCGCTGTCTCGCTAGACACCAATCTCCGCCTGAAGCTGTGGGATCTGGATACTGCGCGCCGGGTCCTGACCGATACCATGTCTCGGGCCGACATCGCCGTCACAAGCATCGATGACAGCGCTCACCTGACGGGCCTGTCGGATCCCGTCGGGATTGCCCGGCACTATCACAACCTTGGCCCGAGGATAGTCCTTGTCACGATGGGCGGTGACGGCTGCCACCTGAGCCATCCCGGCGGGCAGGTCCTGATCCCGCCAGCCCGGGCACGCGCGGTGGATTCAACCGGTGCCGGGGATACCTTTGCCGGGGCTTTCCTGGCGTGGTGGCTGGAGACCGAAGATCCAGAACGTGCGGCCCGCCGCGCGGCCATCGCTGCCGCCGGAACCGTGTCAGGTTACGGCGCAGTCGATCCGATTCCGACCAGGGCTGCAGTCCTTGCCGCAGAATAGCTGGAAAGGAAAAGGGCGGCCCGAAGGCCGCCCAATCCTGAATTCGATCCGCAGGGATCAGGTGTCGAACGGGATCAGTTGTCGAAGCCGACTTCCTCGATCAGCTTTACCGCAGCCGGACGTTGCGCGGCGATGTCTGTCAGACCGATCGTGTCGCGGTCAAACTCGCCCCAGCTTTCCACCAGTTCCGATGCCTCGATCGAGGCCAGAACCGGATACTCGGCATTGATTTCGGAATAGATCTTCTGACCGTCTTCGGACGCCAGAAACTCCATCAGCTTCATGGCCGCTTCGCGGTTCGGCGCGTGCTTGGCCATGGCCATCCCCGAGATGTTCATGTGCGTGCCGCCATTGGCGAACTTCGGGAACACGATGCGGACGCTGTTTGCCCAGTCGGCCTGCTCATTATCCGCCAGCATCAGCGCCATGTAATAGGTGTTGCCGACCGAGATATCGCACTCGCCCGCCCAGATCGCTTTCACCTGCGCCCGGTCATTGCCCTGCGGTTTGCGCGCCAGGTTGGCTTTCACACCGTTCAGCCAGTCTTTCGCGACTGCTTCACCGTGGTGCGCGATCACCGCCGAGGTCAGCGCCACGTTGTAGGCGTTCAGGCCGGACCGGGTGCAGATGCGGCCCTTCCACTTGGGATCGGCAAGATCCTCGTAGGTGGTGACCTCACCCTCTGCGACGCGGTCCACCGAGGCATAGACAATGCGCGCGCGCGATGTCAGGCCGAACCAGTGGTTGCCGGCATCCCGCATCTCCGCCGGGACGTTTGTGTTCAGGACGTCGGAGTCCACTGATTGGGTCAGTCCGTTGTTCACAACCTCGGCCAGACGGGAGATGTCGACGGTGAAGATCAGGTCAGCCGGGCTGCGGTCGCCCTCGGCCTGCATCCGTTCGACAAGACCTTTTTTCAGGAAGACCGTGTTGACCTTGATGCCGGTCTTTTCCGTGAAGGCTTCCGTCAACGGCTTGATCAGCTCGGGCTGACGGTAAGAGTAGACATTGACTTCCTCGGCAGCCGCCGGAAGGGCGATCATCGCGGCCAATGCAGTGAGAGTAAGGCGTTTGAACATCGGGAATCCTCCTTGCGCGTTCTGGCGGAGAACTAACGACAGGCCCCTGTTTGTCAATGTCAGAGCTTTTTGGTTGGGGATAAAAGATTCCTATCAGCAACCGGCACCCTGACAGCAACAGTGTATCGGCGGGATCGAGACAACCCAAAGGACGATTGCTTGGCGAACCGGGGCCGCCGGATAACCAGCGCAGTCCCCTTACGCCCGCATCCGGCCGCCGTTTGGATCATAGAGCGGCGCACCCTGCACTTCTGCCGCGCACATGTTGCCTAAAATCTCGACCTCCAAATTCGTCCCCCGCGCCGCGTTGTCCGTGGACACATATCCCATCGCCATGGACGCGCCGACATGGTGCGCATAGCCACCGCTGGAGATGTATCCGACCGCGTGGCCATCCTTCAGGATCGCCTCGTCAAGCGTGACATCGACCGGCGTGTCGATGGTCAGCGTCACAAGCTTGCGGTCGACGCCTTCGTCCCGGAACCTGGCCGTCGCTTCCTTCCCCACGAAGTCCTTCTTCCAGTTTATGAACCCGTCAATCCCTGCCTCGACCGCGTTGAAGTCGGGCCGGAACTCCAGCCCCCAGGCCCCCCAGCCTTTCTCAAGCCGCAGCGACATCAGGGCCCGCGCGCCGTACCAGCGCAGGCCAAGATCTTTTCCAGCGGCCTCGATCGCCTCGGACAGCAGGATCAGGTATTGCGGGCGGCAGTAAATCTAGTATCCCAGTTCGCCGCTGAACGAGATCCGGTTCAGTATGACCGGCGCTCCGCCGATGAAAGTCATGCGGGTATCGCGGAATTTCATGCCTTCTGCCGACAGGTCGTCCCGGCAGATCTTCTGCAGCAGATCGCGAGAGTTCGGCCCGCTCACCGCCAGACCGTGCCAGTCCGCGGTCTCGTTCCTGTGCGTGACACCGTCGGGCAGTGTCCGTGCGAAGAACCGCGAATGGGCATCCTGCATGGCACCGGATCCGAACAGCATGTACTCGTTTTCATCCAGACAGGCGACGGTCAGGTCGCCATAAAGGCGCCCGTTCTCCGTCAGCATCGGTGTCAGGTTCATGCGGCCCGGCTTTGGGATGTGCCCGGCCATGGTCCTGTTCAGCCATTCGCCGCCGCCTTCGCCCGAGATGCGGTGTTTGGCAAAGTTCGCGATCTCGATGACACCCACCGCGTTGCGCACCGCCTCGCACTCACGGGCAACATAGTCATGGGACCGGTTCCGCTCGAAGGTCGGGTCCTCGTGCGCGTCCTCCGGGCTGTCGGCGAACCAGAGCGCGTTTTCCAGACCAAAGCTCTGCCCCATCAGTGCGCCCCTGGCGACCAGCCGGTCATACAGGGCCGTCGTCTGTTGGCGGCGACCCTTCGGAAGGGTCTCGTTCGGGAAGGTCATCACGAACCGGCGCTCGTAATTCTCGGTTGACTTGACGGTTCCCCAATCCGGGCTCGCCCAGTTTCCGAACCGCGCAACGTCCATGGCCCAGACATCGATGCTGGGCTCTCCGTCGATCATCCACTCGGCCAGCGTCAAACCGACGCCGCCGCCCTGACAGAACCCGGCCATCACGCCAACGGCGCACCAGTAATTGTGCATGCCGGGAACGGGGCCGATCATTGGGTTGCCGTCCGGCCCAAAGGTGAACGGCCCGTTGATGGACTGTCGGATTCCTGCATTGGCAATGGCCGGAATACGCTCGAAGCCAAGTTCCAGCCGATCTGCGATGCGTTCAAGGTTCTCTTGCAGCAGTTCGTGCCCGAAATCCCACGGCGTGCCTTCGACCTTCCACGGCGTGCCCTTCGGCTCGTATGTGCCCAGCAGCATCCCGTCCCGTTCCTGACGGAAATAGATGTTTGCCTCGTAGTCGATCCCGCAGGGCAGGCGTTCGGATGCGGCCTGGATCTCCGGAATGCCTTCGGTCAGCAGATAGTGGTGCTCCATCGGCTGCACGGGGATATGCAGCCCGGCCATGTGCCCGACCTCCCGCGCCCAGAGGCCGCCGCAGTTGATCACGTATTCCGCGTTCACAATGCCCTTTGGCGTTGCGACGTCCCAGGTGCCATCCGTGCGCTGCGTCGTTGCCGTG
>JBCCMP010000214.1:0-8511 GCA_039026295.1 Pseudomonadota bacterium
GCGACATGACACCAAGCGCTGCATTCTGGTCCCACGCATCGGCCATCCAGCGGGCGGCGAATGCGACGGGCAAAAGACCGCCATTCACGAATCCGAAGTACCGGCCGCCACCGATCGCCGTCGTGGCCGGCGCACCGAATTGCGCCAACTGAGAAACCAGAACAGATGCATCCGAAATTCCCTCGGGCAGCGGGTGGTCGAAGGCTTCCAGCCCGCTGACTGCATCGGTGGACGGAAACGCGGCCTGACCGGATTGACCTGCAAGATATCTAAACGCCTCTTGCTGCGCCTGTCTTGCCAACGTCCCGTCAGCGCGCTGCGCCTGCATCAGAGCTTGAAGTTCCGCGAAGTCCATCAAAGGCCCTCGATCGCAATGACCCGTGCGGAGGCCCCATCGGATCCTGCCATTTTGACCGGAAGCGCTGCCAGAAATGTGTGTGGCCCCGGCACATCGGCAGTATTCACGAGGTATTCGATCAGTGTCACATTATTGCGAAGTAGGACGTCATGGGTGACATGTTCGGCGATAGGCCTCACCTCGCCGTCAAGCAGCAGCCGGATGGTATAGTCCTGCGGAAAATCAAACGCACACGCGGTCGGTCCGCGGTCCAGAAGCCACTCTGCCCCGTCCCGTGTGATGTAGGGCGCATCGCGCCAGAATGCCTCGCTCGACCAGTCGCGCTGCCGGTCCCATCCTGACTTGAACAATGCGATTTCACCCGACGACAAGTGTTCTGCCGCGGTTGCCAAACGGGCTGCCGAAATTGCCTCGTTCGGTTGCACATCGGTCAGCTCGATGACCGCGGCGCGTCCCACGACGCGCGCCAGTTCAAGGTCATCCAATGTTGGACCACCCGGCACCATGTGGCGCGGCGCATCCATATGGGTGAAACCGTGACAGGGTGTGCGCAGCCAGGATGCTTCGAAGAGACTGCCATTCGAAAAGTCCCCCGTCTTGCCCCGTTCGACAGGCCAGCGAAAATGACCCGCGTCGACGGGCATGGATAAGTCATGGATTTTCATGCGCTGAACTTTAGCAAATGAAAGCGTGTTCCTGTCGATGCGTGATGAGGAACGCCAGTGCCTTGCATTCGCAGAAATCCTGAAAAACGAGAAAGATCTGCTCGCATGCCTTAATCACGCATCCTCGAAACCTTCGAGAACGTTCACCGTATTGATGCCGATCTCCTCGACGGCATAGCCACCCTCCATCACGAAAAGCGTGGGCAGCCCCAGTCCCGCGAGCCGGCGTCCGTAGGTGCGAAAGTCCTCTGATTCCAGACGGAAGAAACTGATCGGGTCGTCCTTAAAGGTATCGACACCCAGCGAGACGACCATCGCGTCAGGCGCGTATGCGCTGATCCGCGCGCAGGCGTCCTCCAGCGCCTCTGCCCATTGATCAAAGGGGCAGCCTTCGGGAAGCGGATAATTCACGTTCATCCCTTCGCCGTCTCCGGCACCGCTCTCGTCAGCGCCGCCCAGGAAGTATGGAAATGCATCTTCCGGGTCGCCGTGCAGGGACAGGTACATGACATCTGACCGGTCGTAGAAGATTGCCTGTGTGCCGTTGCCATGGTGAAAATCGACGTCCAGCACCGCCACGCGCTGCGCGCCGCTGTCCCGGAATGCCTGTGCCGCGATCCCCGCATTATTGAGGAAACAGTAGCCCCCGAACATGTCCTGCGCCGCGTGATGCCCGGGTGGCCGACACAGCGCAAAGGCTGCATTTTCGCCGCCTGAAACAAGGGCCTGAGCGGTGAGGGCAACATCGGCAGACGCAAGTGCCGCCTCGCACGTTCCCTGCGAGATCGAGGTCTCCCACGCAAGGCAATAATAGCCCATCTTGCCGTCGATGTTACGCGGCGGCTTTGCTCGCGACATCCGCCTGCTTGGCGCGGTTGTGGAGATCGCTTCGCCCTTGAAGCCCTCTGCTATCCATTCATCCCAGCAGGTCTGAAGAAATCTCAGATAATCCGGGTCATGGATGGCGAGGATCGGATCCATGCCATGGGCCTTGGGTTCCAGCACTTCTCCCAACCTCTGTGCCTTGACTCGTTGCAGGATATGCTCGGCACGGACCGGACACTCAAAGGGTGGCACCAACTCTCCGCCGAACAGCTCGGTCTTTGCATCGCGAAGTTTGTGGCGGTCAGTATAGACGGTTTTCATAGATCCCCCGGCTTCCTGGGCTCCCCGAAGGACAGCCAATATAGCTAGCCACGAATCCTCGATCCGGAAAAGAAAAAGCGCCGGGGGGAGAAACCCGGCGCAGTTGAGAGAGGTATCACAAGAAACACACGTGCGGTCCGGGGATGCAGGGAGGAAGGATGTTCCCCGTCTCCTCGGGACGCTTCGATCTTGCAGCGAATCGCTGCATCTGACTGTGAGCATCGTCACACTCGTCCGATTTTCTCGCGTGGAACTTTCTTGGGTCGAACAAAAAAACGCCCCTCCGAAGAAGGGCGCCAGTCGACAGGGAGGAGTAGTTCGTCAGTAGTTCGCAGCGACCTGTGCCTGTGCCTCGCCACCAGCCATTGCAATCGCGTCGCCGATCCTTTGAAACATGAAATGTTGCATCGGTGCGCTTTCGGTGTCGCCTTCCAAAGTGACTTCATGGCGCTGACCGTCTGTCAGACGGATCCGCGTCCGCAGTGTTTCGCCGCTATCGTTCGCGAACAGCATTGTCACCTGCATCACCTTTTTGTCGTCCATCGAATAGAAGACATAGGCTGTGGTGGTGCCGACGCGCAGATTTGCCGTGTCGCCTGGCTGTGTCAGGCTGGCATGCTGTTGTGCCGCCGCAGGTGCTGCGATCAGGGCCAGGATCAGGCAGATTGCGCGAAACATGAGATCACCATCGATCAGCTATCGTTGGCAAAATAATTCCCGAAAAGCGAATCTGCCTCAGTAGCATTTGCTACATTTTTGCAGAAAGTCGTTAATAACGATAACGATAACGATAACGATAACGATAACGATCACGATCACGATCACCGTGACCAACCAAACAGCCCGACAGGATATTTTGCGCAGGGGCGTAAATCTGCCGCTTGTGCCGGACTTGCCCCTTTACCTTGGGCCTGTCAGGGTGCACCTGCGAACTCGCGGGTCCCGCCCGCACAGCTCTCTTTGCGGGAAAAGGACAGCGATGCGTGCCGTTCTTCTGATCGTTGTCATTCTTGCTTCCGCGTCGACTGGGGTGTTTGCGCAGTTGTCGCAGGGCGACATTCTTGTCCCCGGCGAGCGCAATAAAGCCGTGACCGACGCCGTATGGCTCGATCGCATTGAAGATGATGTCATTTACCTGTCGCCAGATGCACCGTTCCAGCCCGATGCCAGTATCGAGGTGAAGGTTCCCGATCCCGAGCCGACACAGCAAGAACAGCGCTCTGCGAACCGGTGGACCACCGGTTTGATTTTCGGGGCCATTCTGCTCGCCGTGATCGTTGTCTTCGCTCTGTTCGGAGGCTCCATGCAGGTGTCTTTTCGGCGCCAGAACGATGGTTCGGTTTCGTCAAACGCGGGGATGACGGACGCAGACGAGCTTTCGTCCCTGCCAATCGACGGTTTTCTGGAACGAATCGCAGCGATGGCTGACAGGCGGGAGGCTCTGATTCTGCTGGTAAGCCGTGCCTTGGAGCGTGCTGCGCAACTGAATGGCCTGACCCTGGGTCGCGCTCAGACCGCGCGGGACGTTATGCGTGTGATACCGCGCACCTGGTCGCATCGCGAGGCCCTGCATGGCCTCGTCCACGAGGTGGAACGCGTTCACTTCGGGGGCCGTGATCTGTCCGAGGAAGGCTGGCAGGACTGCTTCGGCGCGGCGCGCCCGATCTTCCAGGCGGGGGCAAGACCATGAGCGCGCCAAAGGCTCAGAACAACATGCTGCCGGTGTTCATCATCGGCGGTGTGGCCGTGATCCTGGCGCTATATGCATTGCTGTCGGGTCCGGGCACCACGCCTCTGCCACGTTCTGCCACCGGGATGGCCGGACTGACGTCGTGGTTGAAGGGCAAGGGCGTAAACATCCGGACTTTCCGGGGCAGGGCGCCGCTGATCATTGAACAGACCGGGCTGCGCATCCTGCCGCTCTATGACACGGATCTCAGAAACGACAAGGTGCGGCCAGAAACCCGGGAAGAGGTGCTCAATCAGAGTACCGAGTATGACATCAATCGTTGGGTCTTCCGCGAAAAGGTGAAAACGATACCCACCCTGGTGATTTTGCCGAAATGGCGTCACGGGATGCGGCTTTTGGGGGTCGCGCACAAGGATCTGCTGATCGAGACGTCCGAAATGGACCGGCTGCTGGCGCAGATCGGATTGGACGTGCCTGTTATGAAACGCGGCGCAAAGGGCTTTTCGACCGGCACCTACGGGCTGACCGGTGGGCCCGATGCGGCCTTTGATGTAACCGCGCTGCATCTTCAGACCTTCACCGCGCAGAACTGTGCACCACTGGTCGGCACCGACGAGGCCATTATCCTCGGTCGGTGCAAGGCGAGCTCTAAACGCGTCTTCCACCTGTTGTCGGACCCCGATCTTTTTGCCAATCACGGGCTGTCGCTCGCGGATCATGGCGAACTCGCTGCGGCGGTGGCGGGCCTTTTCGACACCCAGAAGGCTGCCGTCATGGACACAACCGTACTGGATTTTGCGATCAGCGAAGCGGAGCGGCGCGAGCAATACGAGCGAAAATGGACCGATTTTACGCGGATGTTCGAATGGCCGTTCACGATGATCTGGATCGCCTTTGCCTGCGTCGGACTGCTTGTTCTGTGGCGGGCCATCACGCGCTACGGTCCCTTGGCCAGATTGGGTGGCGACGAACCGGCAGCGGCGAAGGCAACCTCGATTCAGGCGAAGGCGCGATTGCTCCGGCTTGCCAATCATGATGGAGAACTCCTCCGCAGCCACATCCGTTCTCGCCTGGCTGACCTGGTTGCTGAACTGATCGGCCCCAACCGGAAAGTCGGGGCGGAACCGCTCGCTGTTCTGCTGCCCATGGTCAGTCGTGCCAATCCCGAGCTGTCCAAGGAACTCGAGGAGGCCGCGGCCTCGACCGATCAAGGCGTTGACGTGCTCCGCAGGTTGGACCGCTTTGAAAAATGCTATGACAGGGTGAAAGATGAATTTGGAAGACCTTCAACGCCTGGCTGACGCCCTGCGCACCGAAATCGGCAAGGCCGTTCACGGGCAGGATGAAGCTATCGAGATGCTGCTGATAAGCGTCTTCTCACGCGGCCACTGCTTGTTGGAAGGCCCTCCCGGAACGGCGAAAACTCTTCTGGCGCAATCTCTTGCCTCCGCCATGACGCTGGAGTTTGGCCGGATCCAGTTTACACCTGACTTGATGCCTGGCGACGTGCTGGGCGCAAACATCTTCGACTTCGGCTCGAACGAATTTCGACTGACCAAAGGACCGGTCTTCACCGACATTCTGCTGAGCGACGAGATAAACCGCGCACCGCCAAAGACGCAGGCCGCTTTGCTGCAGGTGATGAATGAACGGGTGGCAACCATTGACGGGGTGGATCACCATCTGGGCGAGCACTTCTTCGTCGTGGCGACCCAGAACCCCATTGAGCAGCAGGGCACCTATCCGCTGCCGGAAGCGCAGCTTGATCGCTTTCTGTTCAAGCTGCTGATCGACTTTCCGGACGAAGAAGCCGAGATGTTCATTTTGCAACGCCACGCTCAACAGGCTCTGGATCACAACGCTCGTCGTGAGGGCATTGCACCGGTCGCCGGCGGGGAAGAGGTGTCTGCGGGCCGGGCGCTGGTCGACAGCATTCGGTTGGATGACGACATCCTTCGGTACATTCTAAATCTTGTGCGGGCGACCCGAACAGATGGCGAGATCGCCCACGGCGCCTCGACGCGTGCCGCGGATGCGCTGGCGGGCGCTGTTCGCGCGGCAGCGGCGCTCGACGGGCGTGACTATGCTATCCCCGATGACGTCAAACGACTGTTTCGCCCGGCGATGCGGCACCGCATCGTGCTCGGTCCGGCTGCGGAGATCGAGGGCCGGACGCCGGATAACGTGTTGGAGAATATCGTCAACCAAATCGAGGCGCCCCGCTGATGCGGCCATCGACCCGTCTGATGGTGCTGGCCATCGTGGCTTTCGCGGTCTCGATGATCGCGATTGCCGTTGATGTGCTGCCGGACGAGACGGGATTGTACCTCTACGGTGTTCTTGGCCTTCTCATCGCCGGGGACATTCTGATCAGCCGCGCCCGCTCTGGATGGGCAGTTACGCTGGATGGTCCGGCAGAGATTTTCACCAACGAAGCCGGTGAATTCAGACTGAGTGTCGAGGCCGCCAAACTGCCGTCGGAGCTCCGCGCCCGGGTGGAATGGCCTGTCGGTCTGGACGGGCCCGACGAAGTCCGGTTGGACACTGTCGATGCTGGCGCTGCGGCACGCATGGACGTGCGCGCGACCAAGCGTGGAAACTGGCCCATCGAGCGCCTTTGGCTGAGCTGGGCCTCGCGGCTCGGGCTGATCAGCTTCTGCCCCAAACTGCCCGCTGATGCCCGGATCAACACCGTGCCGAATGTCCGCCCGGTGCAATCAGGCGAGATCGACGTCAAGATCCAATCGGCTTTGTTCGGGGTCAAAGAAAACATCCTGAAGGGCGAGGGGTCCGAGTTTCATCAGCTGCGCGACTGGGTTCAGGGGATGGACCCCCGGTCAATAGACTGGAAGCAATCCGCCCGTCACCGCGCGCTTGTCGCCAAGGAAATGCGGGCGGAACGCAATCACCACGTCATCCTTGCAATGGACAACGGATATCTGATGCGAGAGGAGATCGACGGTCTTCCCAAGATCGACCACTCGGTGAACGCTGCACTGGCCATTGCATGGGCTGCCGGATTGGGCGGGGATCTGGTCGGGCTGTTCGCGTTCGACTCGCAGCCCCGGACCTTTCTACCGCCGGAACCGGGACGGGTCGCCTTCCCTCGCCTCCGGTCTCACATGGCGGAGCTGGAGTACGAAAGCGTCGAGACGAACCATACTCTGGCCATGGCGCATCTTCACCAGCGGCTGAAGCGCCGCTCGCTGGTTGTCGTCTTTTCGGACTTTGTCGACACCACCACTGCTGAACTTCTGGTGGAGAACATAACCGTCCTGAATCGCGCGCATGTGATCATCTTTGTCGCCCTTCGTGACCCGGCCCTGGAAGCCATTGCACATGGTAAAGCCGACGATATGGATGACGTTGCCAAAGCGGTTTCCGCCGGTGAAATGGTTCGCGAGCGGCGCATCGTTATGGAGCGCCTGCAACGCCTCGGCGTCTTTGTCGTCGATGCGCAGCCGCGCAGCATCACCGCCAATCTGATCTCCACGTACCTGACCATTAAATCGCGGGAGATCATCTAATGATGACCGGCGATGAAAATCTGATCCGGTCGACGCGGTTCCGCGCAGAACGCGAAGCTGATTGGACGCGCTTGGACGAAATCGTAACCCGGACGGAAAAGAACGGCGTTCGCGATCTCAGCTTCGAGGACGCACGGGATCTGGCTGTGCTCTATCGCCAGGCGATGAATTCCCTGTCCATGGCCCGGTCGATCAGTCTGGACAAGTCGCTGCTGGACTACCTGGAGACGCTTTGTTGCCGGTCATACCTTGCGGTTTATGCGCCGCAGGACACGCTGGGCGGGTTGCTGCGCCGAACTCTGGTCTATTCGATCCCGCGCGCGATGCGGGCCTCGGGCATCGCACTGCTGCTTGGATTTCTCTCTTTGGCGCTCGGGACAGCGACCGGCTATCTGCTGTTTCTGGATGATCCCACCTGGTACAACACATTCATGCCGGAGGGCCTTGCCGGGGGGCGCGGGCTGAATTCGACGCGGGAAGATCTGCTTGAAGTTATCTACGACGGTGGCGATTCCGCGTTAGACCAGCTCGGCGCTTTTGCGGCCTACCTCTTCTCCCACAATACACGGATCGCAATCTTTGCATTTTCGCTGGGCGTTTTGGTCTGCCTGCCCTCTTTCGCCCTTTCAGCCTATCAGGGTCTGATATTGGGCGTCTTTTTCGCGTTGCATGTCGATCGCGGCATCGGATTGGATCTGTTTGGCTGGTTGTCGATCCACGGGGTGACCGAGCTTTCGGCGATCTTCATAGCGACCGCCGGGGGCTTCCGGCTCGGCCTCGCCGTCCTGTTCCCGGGACCATACCGACGACGGGATGCCCTTCGAAAGGAAGGGCGTGATGCTGTTTTGCTGGCCGTCATGGCGGCGATCATGCTGGTTGCAGCGGGGTTGCTCGAAGGATTTGGACGTCAGTTGATCCAGTCGACAGAGCTGCGCATCGCAATCGGTTGGGGGATCGGACTGATGTGGCTCAGCTGGATCCTATTCTCGGGCCGCACGAAAGAGGCCGACTGATGGCACGCAGCCCTTCCCGCAAGAAGACGCCGCAGGCGATCCATCGCGAGGCAAAGAAGCGCCAGAAGCGGATGATCAACGACTTCACGCCGCCCGAAGGCGTGGTTCTGCC
>JBCCMP010000215.1:0-8478 GCA_039026295.1 Pseudomonadota bacterium
AAGAAGGTCAAAACGGTCATGATCTTCTCGTCCGGTTTCGCCGAGACGAACGATCAGGGCGCGGCCTGGCAGGCAGAAATGCCGGAGATCATCGAAGGCAGCCAGACGCGGATCATCGGGCCAAACTGCCTGGGCGTCTACAATGACGCGATCAACTTCTATCCGACCTTCACCTCGGTGCTCGAATACGCGCCGCCGATTGATGGCAACATCGGTCTCGCCTCGCAGTCTGGCGCTTACGGCAGCCACCTCTACTATGTCGCCCGCCGGGCGCGTCTCGGGATCAAATACTGGGTCACCTCTGGCAATGAATGCGACGTGAACACCGCCGAGGTCATCCGAATGATGGCAGAACAGGACGACATTCACACCATCATGGCCTATGCCGAGTCCATCAAGGACGGCGACCAGTTGGTGGGCGCGCTGGAGGTTGCACGCCAAAACCGAAAGCCTGTCCTGATCATGAAGGTCGGCGCATCCGAGGTCGGCGCGCACGCCGCATCCTCGCATACAGCTTCGCTGGCCGGCGAGGACGCTGTCTACGACGCGATCCTCCGCGAAGGCGGAGCGCTTCGGTGCCGATCGACGGAAGAAATGCTGGATGCAGCGATCGCCCTCAGACCCCGGGTCTATCCGGTCGGCAAGAAGGTCGGGTTGATCACCATCTCAGGCGGTGGCGGCGTGTTGATGGCCGATGCCTCAGAAGAAGCAGGCCTCGACGTCACTCCGATGCCTGACGATGCGCAGGTCGAACTGAAGGAACTGGTTCCCTTTGCCGCCCCGCGGAACCCTGTGGACGTGACGGCGCAGTTCTTCAATGATCTCAGTCTGATCGACAAGTTTCTGAACCGGATGCTGGACAATGGAGGGTATGACGGCCTCGTCGGATTCTGGACCTCGGTTGCCGCGAACCCGCGCCTGGCGGGCGAATTCATAACCCGTATCTCGAACGCGATGGAGGGACGCGATAACACGCTCTTCATCCAGTCGTTGATCGGAACCGAAGAGCGTCTGGTGCAGTACGAAACCGCCGGTTTCCCCTGCTTCGAGGATCCCTCCCGCGCCGTGAAGGCCATGGCCGCCGCAATGTTCTTCGGGGCCTCGTTCGCGCGCGACGCTCACGCATCGCCGGATGTCCCGGCGCTAGACCCGCTGCCGGACGGCCCCCTGGGAGAAAAGGATGCAAAAGAAATCCTCGCCAAGGCCGGTTTGCCGATGGTGCAGGATGTTCTGGTCAAAACGTCGATCGAGGCGCACGAAGCGGTGCATGCCCTGAACGGCCCCGCCGCGATGAAGATCGCCTCCCCCGACATCCAGCACAAGACCGAAGCAGGAGGCGTTGTCCTTCACGTCACCGAAGATCTGGCCGCGCAGACGTATAACCAGATAACGGCGAATGCCTCGCATTATGACCCCAATGCGCACATCGACGGCGTTCTGGTCAGCCCGATGGTCAATGGCGGGGTAGAGATGATCCTTGGGGCCAAGAAAGACCCTGTGTTCGGCCCCGTCGTCATGGCGGGTCTTGGCGGCGTCTTTACCGAAGTGTTCGGGGATGTCGCCTTTCGCAAGGCGCCGATCAGCCCCGATGTGGCGAAGACTATGCTGGCCGAACTGAAAGGCATGGCGCTTCTGAAGGGTGCCCGCGGCAATCCGCCCGCTGATATCGATGCACTTGCCGTTGCGTTATCCAGACTATCTGTCTTTGCAGCCGCCCACGGCGATGCGATAGAAAGCGTCGAAATGAACCCGGTCCGGGCCATGCCTGACGGCGTGATGGCCCTGGATGCGTTGATAGTGAAAGCCTGAGCACAGCCCGAGAAGGACCCGAAATGGCCCTCCCCCCGATCCTCCAGAATCTGCGGATCCCCGTCTTCGGATCCCCGCTTTTCATCGTTTCCAACCCCGATCTGGTCATTGCGCAATGCAAGGCCGGGGTGGTCGGTTGCTTTCCGGCGCTCAATGCCCGCGAAGCCGAAGGTGAACCGCCGCTGCTGGACGCGTGGTTGACCCGGATAAAGGAAGAACTGGACCGCCATAATCAGGCCAATCCGGACACCCCTGCCGCGCCCTATTCCGTGAACCAGATCGTTCATCGGTCCAACATCCGGCTGGAGCGCGACATGGAGATCTGCGTCAAACACGAGGTGCCGATCTACGTCACCTCCCTCGGCGCGCGGGAAGAGATCTACAATGCGGCGCATTCCTATGGCGGGATCTGCCTGCACGACATCATCAACAACGACTTCGCCAAGAAGGCCATCTCGAAAGGGGCCGACGGCTTGGTCGCGGTTGCCGCGGGCGCTGGCGGGCACGCAGGATCGACCTCTCCCTTTGCGCTGATCCAGGAAATCCGCGAATGGTTTGACGGACCGCTTCTCTGCTCTGGCTGCATATCCACCGGCGATGGTGTGCTTGCAGCAGAAGCCATGGGCGCGGATCTGGCCTATATCGGCTCGGCCTTCATTGCGACGGAAGAGGCAAACGCCCATCCGGAATACAAACAGATGCTGGTCGATTGCACGTCCAAGGACATCATCTACTCCAGCCTCTTTACCGGGGTCTGGGGCAACTATCTGAAGCCTTCTATTGCCCGTGCAGGCATGGACCCGGAAAATCTTCCCGAAAGCGATCCCACAAAGATGGACTTCTCCGCCGGATCATCCAAGCCGAAAAGCTGGAAGGAAATCTGGGGCTCGGGCCAGGGCATCAACGGCATCAAGGCGATCACACCCGCCGGGGCCCTGGTCGACCGGCTGGAGGACGAGTACACCGCAGCGCGCGCGCGCCTCGGTCTGCCCCTGGCACAAGCGGCCGAATAAGCATGACGCGGGCGTCAGCCCGCCCCGGGTGCATCCTTCAGCTCTGAAACTCCGGCATGAAGGTGATGTCCGTCGGCCCCATATCCAGCCCCATCTGGCTGAGAAGGGTCGTGACCTGCCCCCGGTGGTGGGTCTGATGGTTCAGCATGTGCGTGACAATCACCCAGCGCGGAAACGTGCGCCGTACGCCGTCCACCAGACTGGTGTAGCTCTGTGCCTCGGCCAGCCACGCCCCCGTCAAAGTCACCGACCAGTCGGAGATTCGCGCATCCAGCGCGTGCCGCGCCGCGCGCAACTGGCCGAAGTCCGCGTAAAGCTCTTCCCCTAGGGGCGGCGGTGTTTCTGGATCGCCGGTGAACCGGGACATGAACGCAAGATCGCCATACATGATGTGGTTCAGCGTGCCGTGGATCGATCCAAAGAACGCACCGCGATCTGCCTTCAGTTCCGTCTCATGCAGCGTTGCGCACAGGGCATAGAGGCGACGGTTCATCCAGGCATTGTAGCCGGACATGACCCGGCAGTATTCGGCATCGATCATGCGGCAAGGCTCTCATGTTGAACCTGGTGATGCAAATTTAGCCGGTGACGTTACGTCAGGCATTCCGATGCCACCGCAGACGTGATTTCAATATTGTCGGTCTGGACGCTTTGCGGGAGTTGGCTACAACAACTAACGCACCGGTCGACAACGCTGCCGGTGCGGTTTCGCCGCCGATGACCAGAGGATGAAAATGGGACCCGAAGAGCAATTCCATGCCTATCTGGCGGATGGAAAATTCATGATCCAGCGGTCAGTTTCGACCGGGGCCTACGTGTTCTATCCCCGGCCCTTCATTCCGGGATCGGGCGAGACGGATCTCGAATGGGTCGAAGCCTCTGGCGAGGGCACGGTCTATTCAACCACGGTCAACCGGCGCTCGCCCGAAAAGGGCGGAACGTTCAATGTCTGCCTGATCGATTTGGCCGAAGGGCCTCGGATGCTCAGCCGTGTCGTCGGAACCGCCCCTGAGGATGTGAGCATCGGGATGAAAGTCTCCGCCAAGATCGAAGATCTGAACGGCGCCCCCGCCGTGGTTTGGGAGGCGGCCTGATGGCGTCTGATATGCGGCAACTGCGCGGCAGAACGGTTTGTGTCGGCGCGGCAACCCATGGCCAGGGTGAAAGCCATGGCTGGAACTCGATGGAACTGATGGGCATGGCCTGCCTGAAGGCGCTGGACGATGCCGGGCTGAAGATCAGCGATGTCGACGGCGTCTGGGCGGCGACGGCGGTGCATGCCATGGGCTCGATGTCACTGGCCGAACATCTCGGGATCGTGCCGAAGTACTCCTCCGGATCGAACATCGGCGGTTCTTCTTTCATGTCCCATGTCATGGATGCGGCGGTCATGTTGGATGCGGGCCTGATCGACACCGCGCTGATCGCCTATGGGTCCAACCAGCGCACGGCCGGCGGGTTCCGCTCTGCTTCGGAACCGATGCCGTTCGAGGCGCAGTACGACATCCGCAACCCGATCAATGCCTACGCGCTGGCGGCTGCCCGCTACATGCACGAATTCGGCGCAACACGCGAGCATCTGGCCAATGTCGCCACGTCCGCCCGTGCCTGGGCCGCGCATAATCCGGAAGCTTTCGCCCGCGACCCGCTCAGCGTGGAGGACGTGCTGGGCGCGCGCATGATTTCTGACCCGCTTGGCAAGTTCGACTGCTGCCTCGTCACAGATGGGGCAGGGGCAATGATCATGAAGCGCGCAGAGGAAGCGCGTGATTTTCCCAAATCCGTGTGGCTGCTGGGCGCTGGCATGGCCCACGACCATCGCATGATCTCGGAAATGCCGAACCTGACCACGACCTGCGCCCAGGAAGCCGCATGGCGGTGTTTCGGCATGGCAGGCTATGACCATTCCCATGTGGACACGGTGCAGATCTACGACGCCTTCACCATCAACACGATCCTGTTCCTGGAAGACATGGGGTTCTGCGAAAAAGGCGAAGGCAAGGACTTCGTCATGAATGGCCACATCGCGCCGGGCGGCGGTCTGCCTGTCAACACCTCGGGCGGCGGGCTCAGCTGTGTCCACCCGGGCATGTACGGCATATTCGTGATGATCGAAGCGATACGCCAGTGCCGCGGCGATGCGCCCGGCATTCAGATCGAGGACTGCAATCTCTCCATTGCACATGGCAATGG
Source organism: Pseudomonadota bacterium (assembly GCA_039026295.1). Lineage (GTDB taxonomy): Bacteria > Pseudomonadota > Alphaproteobacteria > Rhodobacterales > Rhodobacteraceae > Thermohalobaculum. Next base: position 5,016 of record JBCCMP010000215.1, read on the forward strand.
CGGTGTGCTGTCCAGTCAGGTAACAACCATGTGGGGAACGCAAGCAACCCTTTAAGGAGGCCAAGATGGACCTGAGCTATTCCGAAGAAGACCTCGCCTTCCAGGCCGATGTGCGTGGATGGCTGAAGGATACGCTGCCGGCCGATATGGTCGAGCGGGTGAAAACCGGCAAACGCCTGCCGCGCGAAGATTTCCTGAACTGGCACGCGATGCTGCGGTCTCGCGGCTGGCTCGCGCAGATGTGGCCGGTCGAACACGGCGGCACCGGTTGGTCCGCCTCTCAGAAAGCGATCTTCGACGAAGAGGTCGTCGCTGCCGGTGCCCCCCGGGTGTCGCCGTTCGGGCTGAACATGCTGGGGCCGGTCATCATCAAGTTCGGCAGCCAGGAACAGAAGGACCACTACCTGCCAAAGATCCTCAGCGACGAGCATTTCTGGTGCCAGGGCTATTCCGAGCCTGGGGCCGGGTCGGACCTCGCCTCGCTGAAGACCAAGGCGGTGCGGGATGGCAATGAATGGGTCATCAACGGGCAGAAGACGTGGACCACCTTCGCGCATTTTGCCGATCACATCTTCGTCTTGTGCCGAACCGATCCGAATGCCGCGAAACCGCAGGAAGGCATCAGCTTCCTGCTGGTTCCGATGGACACGCCGGGCGTCGAAGTCCGGCCGATTCTGACGCTGGAAGGTGAGCACGAGGTCAACGAGGTCTTCCTGACCGATGTGCGTGTGCCGATCGAGAACATCGTCGGCGAAGAAAACAAGGGCTGGACCCTGGCCAAGTACCTGCTGACGTTCGAACGCACCGGCATTGCCAATGTCGGCAACAACAAAGCCTCGATCAAAGGCATCAAGGCTGCGGCTCGGAACGTCATGAAGAACGGCAAGCCGCTATTGGACGACCCGATGTTCGCCGCACGCCTCGGCAAGGTCGAGATCGACCTGATGGGGCTGGAGGTCTTCAACAACCGGATGATTGCGGCAGCGGGGGTAGGAAATGCACCCGGAGCAGAGACCTCGCTCCTCAAAATCAAGGGAACCCAGGTTCTGCAGGAAACCAACGACATCATGCGCCGTGCCGCTGGTCCCTACGCGGCGCCGGATCTGCCCGAAGCCTTCGATCCCGGCTGGAATGGCGAGGCGCCGGGGCCGGAGTTCGCCCTCCGCGCCGCGCGGCGGTACTTCAACAATCGCAAGACCTCGATCTATGGCGGATCGAACGAGATCCAGCGCAACATCGCCGCAAAGGCGCTGCTGGGGCTATAAGGGCGGGGCGGGGCTTTCCCCGCCTTCCCAAGAAACTTGAATGATGGGGTCGAACCCCACCCCACGGCAGGACGTGACCCATGGATTTTGAACTCTCCGAAGAGCGCCAGATGCTCAAGGACACCGCGGACCGGTTCATTCGCGAGCAGTGCACGATCGACAAACGCCACGAGGCGACGAAGTCGGACGAAGGGTATGACAAGGCACTTTGGGCGGAATTCTGCGAACTGGGCCTCGCCGGTGCACTGATCCCGGCAGATGCAGGCGGGTTCGGCGGCACCGGGGAAGACATATCCCTGGTCTTCGAAGCGCTGGGCCGCGGGCTGGTGGTAGAGCCGTTCCTGCCCACGCTGCTGGCTTCCGTGCCTCTGGCAGGTGCGGGCAGGACGGATCTCCTGGAACAGGCAATGGAAGGCGGCACGCAGCTTGCCTTTGCCCATTACGAGCCTGAAGGCTACTACACCGCCGAACACGTCACGACCAGGGCGGCGGGCGGCACTCTCAGTGGCCGCAAGGCTGTGGTGATCAACGGCGCAACAGCCAGCCACCTCGTCGTCACAGCCCGTGCCGCGGGTGACGCAACTGACACTGACGGCCTTGGTTGCTATCTGGTCGAATCGGGCGCTCCGGGACTCGAGATCATTCAGCACAAATCCATCGACGGCCCGCACGTTGCAGAAATCACGCTGAACAACACCCCCGCCGAAGACCTGGGTCAGGGCTGGGATGCCATCGAACGGACACTGTCGGCCGGGGCGCTGGCGGTCTCTGCCGAAGCGGTCGGCGCGATGGAAGTCGCCAAGGATGTCACGCTCGACTACCTGAAGGAACGCAAGCAGTTCGGAAAACCGATTGGTGCCAACCAGGTGCTGCAGCACCGCATGGTGGACATGCTGGTCGAACTGGAATCCGCGCGTTCGGTAGTCATGCTGGCGGCGAACACCTTTGAAGCGGATCGTCATACCCGCGAGAAGAATGTCTCCGCCGCCAAGAACACGATTGGCCGGGCAGGACGCCTGATCGCCGAGGAAACCATCCAGATGCATGGCGGCATCGCCATGACGTGGGAATACATTGCGCCGCACTACGCCAAACGGATCGTCATGATAGATCACCTGTTCGGCGACACCGACCACCATTTGGAGCGCTTCATTGCGCTGTCTCGGGCAGAGGACGCCTGAAGTCTTCGCATGACCTAACGTCACAGCCCCTGAATTGCCCTAATTCCGGTATCTTTTGATACAGATCGGGATCGGGTAAATCGGGAATAGTGGCGCCATGACACAGCAAACCGCATCACCGTTCGAATCACTTGCCCGGGTATCGGCTCGCCGGGGCTGGGGCTGCGGGTTGTCAATTTCCCCGAAATCCCGCATCTTTCCGCGGACAGACAGGCGCGTTTTTTGCGTCTCATCCATTTTCAAGACAGGAGTGTTCCCCATGATCACGCGCATTCTCGCGGCATCGGCACTGGCGATCCTGCCGACCCTTGCCGTTGCTGGACCGTCTTTCTCGGTCAAGGACATCGAAAATCACTTTGCCAAGGGCGTCGAGTGCCCGGGCGGCGGCATCTGTATTCCCAAGGAAGACACCCGCGCCGTCTGCGTCGGCACTGACAGTGCCTGCGCGGCAAAGAATGAAGAGATCGCAGCCGACATCGACCCCGGTGCATTCGATATGCTGATCACCTTCGACCTCGGCTCGGCACGCTTGTCCGAGCAGGCAAAGGAAAACCTGCGCGAGTTCGCAAAGGCCCTGAACGGCAACGCACTCGGCAATGCGACCTTCAACATCGACGGTCACACTGATGCCCGCGGCGAAGATCTCTACAACATGGGCCTTTCCGAGCGGCGCGCCGCTTCGGTCGTCTCCTACCTCTCCGGCCTCGGCATCGAGCGTGATCGTTTGAATGCCACCGGTTACGGCGAAGGCCAGCCGCGCACGGCAGATCCGTTTGAAGCGGTCAACCGCCGGGTGGAAGCGACGATCCGCCTGCGTTGATCCGCCTGCGTTGATCCGCCTGCGTTGATCCGCCTGCGCTGCAGAATTCTGATGAAAAGACGCCGTCGGCCCATGGCGGCGGCGTCTGCATGAGAGGCAGGTCGATCAGGTCGGCGATAATCGGAATGACATCACGAAGCCCCTAGGCGCTCGTGGTCTTCTCCCCTAGGTCTTAAGGCAACAAACGACCAAGGGAG
>JBCCMP010000216.1:0-8459 GCA_039026295.1 Pseudomonadota bacterium
GACTTCGGCCGTCGATCTGATGACGGCCGAGCCGACGATGGCGAAGACGTTTCTGGTTGATGGCGGCGCGCCGAAGGTCGGGGCGCTGCATCGGCAACCGGAACTGGCGGCGACCATGCAGGCCGTTGCCGATGGTGGTCGTGATGCTTTCTATGCCGGTGAGATCGCCAGGGACATGGTCGACTATCTCCGCGATCTGGGCGGGCTCCACACCATGGAGGATTTCGCCAACGCCAAGGGCGACTACGTCACGCCGATTTCCGGCGATTTCCGGGGCCACACGATCTGGCAGTGTCCGCCGAACGGGCAGGGCGTCATTGCGCTTTTGCTTTTGAACATCATGTCCGAGATCGAGGCCGGGGATACGCCGCTGACGACGGATCGCATCCATGCCGAGATCGAGGCGTGCCGGCTGGCTTACACGGCCCGCAACATGTACCTGGCCGATCCGGCCTATGCCGAGGTCGATGTCGAAACTCTGTTAAGCGCCGCCTATGCCGACAGGCTGCGCGAAGCGATCGACATGAGCACGGCGCGCAGTCCGGTGCCGGATCCCGATCTCGTCCGCCACCACGACACGGTCTATATCTCGGTCGTCGACGGCGATGGAAACGCCTGCTCTTTCATCAACACGCTGTTCATGGGTTGGGGGGCCGGTCTTATCTCGCCCAAAACCGGGGTCGTTTTCACCAATCGCGCGATGGGTTTCAGTCTGGATCCTGCCAGCCCGAACCGGATCGAACCGGGCAAGCGGCCGTTGCACACGATCATCCCGAGCATGGTGACCAAAGACAATCGCACAGTGATGAGTTTTGGCGTCATGGGCGGGCACTACCAGTCCATGGGGCACATGCAGTTCCTGACCAGGATGTTTGACTACGGAATGGACATACAAGAGGCCCAGGACGCGCCGCGCTGGATGCCTGACCCCTTCACTGGAGAAGTCGAGGTAGAAGGCACCGTGCCCGACGCGGTCCAGGCAGAGCTGCGTGCCCGCGGGCACAATATCATCGCGCCGGAGAAACCGGTTGGCGGCAGCCAAGCGATCTGGATCGACCACGAAACCGGTGTCCTGACCGGCGGGTCGGACCCGCGCAAGGATGGCTGTGCGATCGGATACTGAGGCTCTGAAGCTCAGCGTGAGAACGGCTCAGCGTGTCCCTGAAGCGTGAGCCCCGATTGGCTCTCCGGGCTGGTCAGGGTGATTTCAATGGTTCGGCCGGGCTGGTTCAGGAGCATCACTCCAGATGCTCGGTGCCTTGGACCTTGGGGTGTGTTCTGAGGAAGAGAACGGCGAGCACGCCGATCACGATGGGGTAGGTTGCCAGCCACCAGATCACAGTTGAGGGATCGCCCGAGGCGTCGAAGGCCCTGCTGACCGGGATTGGCCCGATAGAGGCACCGATCACGGCCACCATCTGTCCGGTTCCCTGAATGCGTCCCAGATGCTTGCGCCCGAAATAGCGGGGCCAGACATAGCCGAACAATGTCATCGTGAACGCGTTGTTCAGGCCGAACAGAGCAGCATAGACAAACCTCGTAGGGACGCTGTCGACCTGGGTTACGGCGATCAGTGACGATGACTGCACGATCAAGGCGGCCAGCACCACGTAGCGGGTGCGGAACCGGTCGCAGGCACGCCCGACAAGCGGCATCAGACAGACCATCGCGACGGACGAGAAGACAAAACTGTCCGTCGCCCGATCTGCGGCAAGTCCCTGAAATGTCATGATATTGACCTGGTGAAAGTGCAGCGATGTCACCAGGGCCGACAGGCCGAACCAGACTGCACAGATCAGGTAGAAAGACGGGTGGCGCAGCGCCTCACCCAGTTCGGGGCCGGTCAGCTCCGGCGCAGTCTCGCCCTCGGCGGGCGGGGCGTTGTCCGGATAAAGACCGAGTGCCGATGGCCGGTCGAAGACAATCAGGACCAGCACCGGCAGCATCATTACCCAGGTCATGATCCCGAGCGCGATCCATGCTGTCCGCCAGTCGTAGAGGTCAATCAGAAGCTGCCCCAGCTTGGGGTGGATCGCGATGGAAAGTGCGAAACCCAGGGCCATAAGGCTCATCGCGAAGCCGCGTTTTGCGGTGAACCATTGTGCCACGAGGTTGGCTGAGCCGAGCATCATCGAGCCCTGGCCGAGGAATCTGAGCGCCGCGAACCCGATCACCAGCCAGAGCATTCCTGCCACCGCGCCGAAGGCGATGCAGGCGAGGCCGAGGCCGCCGGCAATGCCGATAAGGCTGCGGCGTGCGCCGAACCGGTCGACCTGCCGTCCCATGATCGGCAGGAGGAACGCGGCGACCACCGTGCCCGCGCCGTAGGCCCAGGTGACAGCCTCGAGCGAGATGCCCAGATCCCGGGCAATCAGATCGTTGAAGACCGAGAAGGTGTGCGACTGGCCGGGGCCACTGGCAAAGAGGGCGAGCGCGGCGACGGAGACCATCACCCACCCGTAGAAGACCCGATTGTTCAGCGTTCCCGCAACCGCGGTTCGCGTGCTGTCCAGCACGGCTTGCCCCCCGCCAATGTCCCGGTACGTTACATCGTATTCGCGGTATCGCTGTCCAGCCTTACCTGTTGCAGCTGAGTCGAATTTATCCGACCTATTGCTGAAAATTTTCTTAAGTCGGGGGAGAAGACCAAATGGGCATCGATTTGAAAGGCGCGCGGATACTGGTGGCTGGGGGTGGCTCGCTGGTTGGCTCTCACCTGGCAGCGGCCCTGCTGGCGCGGGATGTCGGCGAGGTGGTCGTCTATGACCCCATCGCCTTCGATGCCGAAGATGCTTTGGGCGATCTGAAGGCCGACCCGCGCATCAAGATGGTGCGCGGGGATCTGCTGAAGCTGCACCAGACCATTGAAAACATGGAGGGAATTGACGGCGCAGTGAACCTTGCCGCCTTCATGACCCTTGGCCTGTCGCAGGCGCCCATCGATGCGCTGGATCTGAACATCCGGGGGCAGGGGCACTTTCTGGAAGCGGCCCGGGTGCGCGGTGTGAAGAAGGTGATCTTCGCCTCTTCCAACGCCGTTTATGGCTACGGGATCGGCGGCGGCGTGGCGGAGGAGACGCCGCACCACAATGCCGGGATTCCGGCCCCTGCCGCGGCCTATGGGGCGAGCAAGATCATCGGGGAACAACTGTGCCGGATGTACTTCCAGAAGCACGGGCTGGACTATGTAACCCTACGGTTTTCAACGGTTTACGGAGAGAACCAGCACTACCGCGCGGCCAATGCGCTGTACATCATCGAGACCTATGATCGGATCAAACGGGGGAAGCCGCCGCAGCTTTTCGGGGACGGGTCCGAGAGCAAGGATTTCGTCTATGCGGGCGATGTGGCCCGGGCGATCTGCCTTGCGCTGGAGAGCGACGCGATGGATGTCGCGGTCAATACCTCGGGCGGTCAGGGGATTTCGACCAAGGACCTAGTGGCCATGGTCACCCGGATCGCCGGGTCCAACATTGAACCCGAATACATCGCCGATGATGGCCGTGTCAGGCTGCCGACGGGGGCCGGTCTGCACTTTGTCAACGACAAGGCGCGGGAGGTTCTGGGCTGGTCGCCGGAGATGGATCTGGAGGACGGAGTCCGCCGCCTGATCGCGGACCACGAGGCGCGCAAAGCTGGGGCGTAGCGCGCCCGCCGACAGGCGGCATGCGCTGCGTGACAACCCGTATGGCAAGCGTATGGCTTGCGTATGGCAAAGCGCCCGACGCTCAAGTCGACTTACGGCCGCTCGCGGCGTTCGGAAAAATTTAACTCAAATGCCGGATAACCCTGCCCCGTGAGCAACGGGAGACCGACATGACCGAACGCAAACGCACCAAGCTGCAGGAACGCCACCATACCCTGATGATGAAGTTCATGGGGCGCGAGCGGACCTTCTTTGACTATTACTCCCGCGCGCGGTCCATGATCCCGGACGGGTGGGAAGGCCTGCAGGACACGGCCCCGGTCAAACCCCACAAGACCAAGATCACCATTCGGCTGGATGAGGACGTGGCCAGATGGTACCGGCATATCGGGTACGGATACCAAGGCCGGATCAACGGCGTCCTGCGCTGCTACATGGATGCGGTTCTTTCGAAATATGTCGAGCAGGACGGCGACCGGGACATGGACGGTCGGCCGATTTGAGACGCGTGTGTACTTGCCCAATATTGGACCTAGGTCGGGAAATCTGTTTCGGCCCCTGCCTTGATCAGGGGCCTCGAAGACACTGCACCCTGCCGGGCTAGGTCCCGGATGGGGTCCGGGGCCGAGTGGTGGTGGTTCACTGCAATCGCAACGTGGGTTTTCGACCCACCTGTTGCGTCACTGGTGGGTGAAAACCCACCCTACATTCCACGTCTAAGCCTCACCCCGGCCATAGCTCCGTGCCGGGGTGGAACTGCGACCACGCGAACCAGAAGGCCTGGTGGCTGCCGAGGTCGGCGCCGTCGTTGCCGACGGCCTTGATGCCGCCAGCTGCGAGTTGAAGGCGGACGTTTTCGAAGCTGATCTCGTCGCCTTTCAGCAGAGCGGTCATCGCCCGGCTGCGCTGGAAGGCGATCGGTGTGCCTGTGGCAGTGAGCACGCCGATGATGTCCTCGTGCACCGGCAGACGGGGATCGACATTGCCGACGGGGAAGATCGGGCCGCCGGCGTCGCGACCGTTGCGGAAGTCGAAGTCGCGGCCAAGGGCGAGTTCTTCGATTAGGACGGTCGTTGTCGGGTGTTCCTTTTTCCATGTGCCCCAGTCGGTGGTGACGACAGAGGCCTGTTTCAGTTGCAGGCCCTTTTCGGCGAGGGGACCGGTGACGGCCTTGCCGAGGAAGGTGTCGAACACCGAATAGGTGTTGATGTCGTACATGACCTTGTTCGACCGGATCAGAAGGCCGGAGGTCCGCAGCACCGGGCGGGCGATGCCGTCAGGCAACTGGTCAGTGAAGTAGGCCTGTGCCGCGCCGCAGAGGGTGCAATAGGGGATGCCCAGGCTGCGCCCGCCGAGGGTGTCGTTGACCATCTCCCGCACCTCCATGATGCGGCGGGGATAGGCGCGGTATTCGCCGTTGACCTCGACCCCGAAGACTACGTCCTCGTCTTTCAGCCAGGTTGCGTCTGCGGCGCTGCTGACCGGCGGATTGTCGGCGGCAGGGATGCAGTTGCACAACTCGTCCGTGGTGTCATAGCCGCGGTCATCGATCATGACGCCGCCCCAGGAGACATGGCGCCAATCGATATCGCCTTCCACGAAGATCTTGTCCCAGCCGGGAATGATGCTGGTGAAGATTGCCCGCTTGGCTTCGAGATAGTCGGGCGGGGCGGGGATGTCCCAGGCGATCAGGTGATCGGTGACGGCGCCCCAGTGGAATTCCGTTTCGCCTTCCTTGCCCAGGAGCTTGAAGGCGACATTGGCCAGCGTCGCATGGAACTGCGGCTCGTTGATGAAGCGCATCAGGTCGCTGATCATCCAGACAAGGCGAGGGTCGCCGGATTCGGCGACTTCTTCCAGTGCGATGACCTGATCGCGGCCCCATGCAGATTGGGTCATGCTGTCGATGAAGGCCGCCCGGACCGCTTTCTGCAGGCTGTCGGGCAGCGGGCCCTCTGGGATGGCGGGGGGCGTGCCGAACTGCTCGATGACATAGGCGGGGAGCGGCTCTTTGGCGGCTGCCGTGCCGGACGCCATCAAGGTCGAGGTGACAAAGGTCGAGGCAATCAACGCTGTGGCAATGATTGCGGGCTGCAAAAGCGTGCGGCGCAGGGAGGAGATGGGCAAAGTCATTTCGGGGCCTTTCGCTGACCGGGTGCTTGGATACTGGAGGCGCAGCGGTGCGCGGCCAACTGAACAGTCATCAGTATTTGGTGAACGCCGTTGCAGGAAAACGCAGCGAAAAGGGCGTGTTTCCCCGATGGTTTATCGCCCCGCTGTTGCTAAGCTGCCCCCGGGCTTGGTATTGAATTGGGGGCTCGATCACATAAGTGTTTACTGAAATGAGATTGATGACAGACCTTTATTCGTGCCGCGCGCCGTCGCGGACAGCTCTTTTCTGATTGCCATGATGGTGAAACGCAGATTCCTGATCGGCAGCGTGCTGTCCGCCATGGCCATTGGCGGTGCCCTGGCACTGGACCAGATCGGCCCCGTTGCGCCGCCCGACCCCCTGACCGTGCAATTCAGCCGCGGTGCGTCGCTTGCGCTGGGCGAGGAAGAGCGCCTTGCGGCCTTTGCGGGCGCGCACATCGCCGAGGCGCGCATTCAGTTCCACGTGCTTGGGCACACCGGTGATCGCGGGGACCGCGATGCCAATCTGACCCTGTCGCAGGAGCGGGCGGATGCTGTTGCGGCAGCGCTGGAGGCAGCGGGGATCGAGAAGGACCGCATTCAGGTCGTGAAGGGCGTCGGCTCGGCCGATCCTCTGGCTGCCGCGCTCGACGAGAGTGACAGCGGCCTGCAGCGGCGCATGGCACGGGCGGTTGTCACGGCCGTGGTGCGCAAGTGAGCGTCCGGGCGCTGATCGGCCCGGCCTTAGCCGCGCTGGCGGCGATAGCGGTTGCGGCGCTGTTCTTTGACCAGGCCCGGTTGCCGGAGATATTTCCGTGGTCGACTGTCGTTCTGCCTGCACTGGTGACCGGGGTTCTGGCGCTGGGGATCGGGATGGTGCTGCCGGATGGGCTGTACAATACCCGCGCGGAGCAGATGCAGCTTGATCTTTACACGGCGACCGGGCTGACCGGGACGGCATCCGCGCGGATCATCGGCCGGATCGCCGAGGCGCACGCGCTGGCGGCGCGGTTGCGTGCGGCAACCGCCGACATGCGCGAGGACACCGCTGCCCTGACCCATGCGGCGGCAGAGGATCTGGAGGAGCTGGGCGACCGGCTGAAGGCGGAGCCCGGACGGGCGGATCAGGCGACAACGCTTATCACGCGGGCCAAGCTGGTCGTCGAGGCCGTGGAGAGCTTTATCGCCTTTAAGGCGGATACCGGCGCGAAGACCGAAGACGTGGATGCGGCGCGCGCGCGCATTCTGGAGAGCCTGACGCAGATGTCCGAGGCCGCAGATGCGGTGCAGACCCGGCTGGCGCAGCAGAAATTGACCGATGTGGAAGTGGCGACCGATGTCGCCGAGGGACTGTTCAGGAGGCCCCAGCGATGATGAAGAAATCTATCCTTGCCGCCGTTTTGGTGGCTGTCGGCACCGGACCGGGTCTGGCGCAATCGACCGGCGCGCCGTTGGCAGAGGTGATCACCGACAGCGTGCGCGACTGTTCGCTGGGCGATGTGATGGACATGCCGCTGATCGCATGGGGTGCGGACGCGGTCACCATCTATGCCAATGGCGGCGGGCTGGAGCCTGCGGGCGGCCAGTTGCAGGATCGCGGCGTTTCGCTGAACCTGTCGGTGAAGGACAATTTCGGCGGTCAGCTTCGGGATTATCTGGCCTGCGAAAGCCCGTTCCTGCGCGGAACCCTGGGCATGCTGACCGCGGCCGCCCCCGTCACCGAAGCTGATCCGCGCACGGAGCAGGTGATCATCTACAAGCACTCGTGGTCGGCCGGTGACGGCATCGTCGGCGGGCCGGATGTGAAGTCCGTGCAGGATCTCAAGGGTAAGAAGATCGCCATTCAGGCGTACGGTCCGCACGTCGCATTCGTCGACCGCATCCTGTCGGACAGCGGCCTGTCCATGCGCGATGTCGAGATTGTCTGGGCCGAGGATCTGACGGGCGACAGCGACAGCACACCCGCGGCGATCCTGTCGCGCGGCGAGGCGGATGCGGCCGCCGTGATCCTGCCGGATGCGCGGGCGCTGACCAATGGCGGCACCGTTGGCACCGGGGCTGAAGGGTCCGTGAAGGGCGCGGAAATCATCTTCTCGACCATGGAAGCGACCGCAGTGATCGGTGACTACATCGCCGTGCGGGCGGATGTGTTCGACGCTGACGAGGACAAGGTCCGGTCGATCGTCGCGGCGCTGTTTGCGGCCGAGGAAGAGGTGCGCCGCTTCATGGCGGAGGATGGCTCGCCCGAGCAGCAGAAGCTGGCGCAGACCATGGCCGACGTGCTGCTTGGCGGCCTGCCGGCCGAGGAAGGCGTTTTTCTTTGGCGCGATGCGATCACCGACGGCTGGTCCGGTAACGCCAAACACTTTGCCGATGCCAAGGACCCGCGCCGGTTTGGCGTTTTGATGGAGGAAGTGTCTGGCGCATTGATCGGTGCCGGCATGATCGAGCGGCCCTACAAGCTGGCTGATGCTGAATGGGATTATGCAGCGCTGGCAGAGGGGCTGAAAGATGTCTCGGACCGTACGGTTGCAGCATTTGACCCCGAGGCGGCAGCGGCGGCAGTGACGCGACTGCGGCGCACGGGCCAGTTGGATGCGAACACCAAGATCGACTTCAAGGTCTATTTCGAGCCGGACACGACTGACTTCCCCGCCGCGCTTTACGCGGATGACTTCGA
>JBCCMP010000217.1:0-8458 GCA_039026295.1 Pseudomonadota bacterium
CATGCCGAAATACTGTGCCATCTGGACCTTGCCGGGGTTCAGATCGACCCCAACGATCTGGTCACAGCCCGCCAGCCTGAGGCCCTGGATCACATTCAGACCGATGCCGCCCAGACCAAAGACCACGCAGCGCGAGCCGATCTCGACCTTCGCCGTGTTCATCACCGCGCCGATGCCGGTGGTGACACCGCAGCCGATATAGCAGATCTTGTCGAAGGGCGCGTCTTCGCGCACCTTTGCCAGCGCGATCTCCGGCAGCACGGTATGGTTGGAGAATGTCGAGCACCCCATGTAGTGCAGGATCTCGTCGCCATCGAGAGTCGAGAACCGCGAGGTCCCGTCCGGCATCTTGCCCGCCCCCTGCGTGACGCGGATCGACTGGCAGAGGTTCGTCTTCGGGTTCAAGCAGTAATCGCATTCCCGACATTCAGGGGTATAGAGTGGGATCACGTGATCGCCGGGCTTCAGCGAGGTGACACCCGGCCCGCACTCCAGCACGACGCCCGCACCTTCATGGCCCAGAATGGCCGGGAACATCCCCTCGGGATCGGCACCCGACAGTGTGAATTCATCCGTATGGCAGATCCCGGTGGCCTTGATCTCGACCAGCACCTCTCCGGCCTTCGGGCCCTCGAGGTTGACCTCCATCACCTCCAGCGGCTTGCCGGCGGCGGTTGCCACAGCTGCACGTGTTCTCATCTGCCCCTCCCAGTTGAGCGACCGCCATCGAGGCGGGAATGTTCGATCAACGCGCAGCCTAAGCGCGCGACACGGGGTTGCCAAGCGGGGAAGTTGGTCAGACGTGCAGTTAAGGCACTGAAAATGTTACACTATATCATTTTCGAGACGCGAAGGAGGTCCCTGGAGTTCGCGCTCAGTCGGGCCAGAGCGCCGAGAGGGGAAATTCGATCGCATCAAACGGGGGCACCGAAACCGGATCATCGTCCTTCAATGCCGTCAGAAGCGTCCACGCGCCATCCCTGTTGGCGAACGCCTCAAGGATGCGCGCGGCAGGGTCTACAAACCAGAGATGCGCGACACCGGCCGCGCCGTAAATGTCCCGCTTCTCCGTCAAATCGAACTGGCGCGTGCCGGGGGAAAGGACTTCGCAGACCCAGTCGGGCGTCACTTCGAACGCGGCGGTGTCCGGAAACTCCGGCATCCGCTCCCGCCGCCAGCCGGCCAGGTCCGGAACCAGCACATCGTCCCCCAGGTGCAGTTCAGGCTCGATGATGATCCACCACCCCCCGGGTCCGCCGCGACCACGCCCGAACGGGCCAATGAGCTCGCCGCCCAGAAAGGAAGACGCCAATCCATGACGCGCGGCAGGCCTCGGTTGCAGATGCAGCGCGCCATTCGCAAGCTCGGCCACCATGTTCTCCGGCGCATCCAGCACATCCTGATAGGTCGCAGGCCGTTCGATGCGGGGCAGTGGCTTGTTCATCGTGTGCTCCTTGGCGTTCAGTATAGCCCGCCGGTGCGTCACGGTCACCTGTCCATTCCCCGATTGATCCCGCCCCGTTCGGGCCGCTATGTCAGAGCGGCCTAGAAAACGGGGAGCCGCATGTCACTGATCCACAAGACCGCCCGCGAGGTTCGGGCCATGCTGGCCTCGGGCGAGATCAACACCCGCGATCTTCTGGACGCGCTGGAGGCCCGCCATGCTGAGGTGGATGGCCATATAAACGCCCTGCCGACCACCTGCTTTGACCGCGCACGGGCGACGACCCCCGATCCCGACAGCGTGCTCGGCGGTATTCCGGTGGCGATCAAGGATCTCTCGATGGTGGCGGGCGTGCGCTCGACCTACGGCTCGCCGATCTACGAGAACCACGTGCCCGAGAAATCCTCCCACATCGTGGACCGGATCGAGGAACGGGGCGGGGTCATCTACGCCAAATCCAATACACCCGAGTTCGGAGCCGGGGCCTCGACCTTCAACGAGGTGTTCGGGCGCACGCACAATCCGTGGAACCTCAGCCGGTCTGTGGCCGGATCCTCCGGCGGCTCGGCGGCGGCGCTGGTCAGCGGCCAGGCCTGGCTCGCGCACGGGTCCGACATGGGCGGGTCGCTGCGCAACCCGGCCAGTTTTTGCGGTTGCGTCGGCCTGCGCCCCGGTGCCGCGACGGTGCCGTGCGGTCCCACGGCAAACGAGTTCGACGTCCTCGGCATGGAAGGCCCCATGGCCCGAAATGTCGGCGATCTGGGCATGTTCCTCGATGCGATGGAGGGCGCGCACCACGCCGAACCCTTCGCGCAGCCATCTCCGGCCTCGTCCTTTCGCCGGCAGGCCGAGACCCCGATTGTTCCCAAGCGCGTTGCCTGGTCGGCTGATCTGGGCGGGATCACGCCGGTCGACCCCCACGTGCGGGAGATCACGGAGGCCGCAGCCAGAAAATTCGAAAAGCTTGGGGCCGTCGTGGAAGAGGCGCACCCCGACTATTCCGGCACGCACGAGGCTTTTCAGACACTGCGCGCCCTTGCCTTCGCGACGGGCCACAAGAACCACTATGATAACCACCGCGATAAGCTGAAACCGGACGTTGTCTGGAACATCGAAAAGGCGTTTGAGATCACGGGGGCGGACATCGTTCGCGCCAACCAGTTGCGGAACCGGCAGATCCAGTCCCACGCCGCCTTTTTCCAGACCTATGACCTGCTGCTTACGCCCGCCACGATCGTCCAGCCCTTCCCGGTCGGCGACCGGACGGTTACGCATTGCGACGGGGTGGAGTTCGACACCTATATCGACTGGCTCGCCATCGCTTTCGCTGTCACGCTGACATCGGCCCCGGCCCTGTCGCTGCCCTGCGGCTTTACCGATGACGGATTGCCCGTTGGCCTGCAGATGGTCGGTGCCCTGCACGGGGAGGGGGCGCTGCTGTCCCATGCCGCGGCGCTGGAAGCCGACCTTGCGCTTGATCTCGGTCCGATCGATCCGCGCGACGGGGCCTGACATGCGCGGGGCTGATCTGTCCGACCTCGAGGCTCTTGCCTGGCAGATCGAACTCGGCGCGGACGAGGCGATCGGGGATGCCCCGGTCAACCGCTTCGAAGAGGCGAAGGCGACCGAAACCCCTGTTACGGAGGCCCCTGCCATGGAATCCAAACCAGCCGCTCCACGCGGGTCGGATGTCTCGGCAACCACGGCATCAGGCGCGCCGCCCGGGCCGGATACCGACGCGCACCCACGGATCGCCGAGGCTGGCAGCCTCGAAGACCTGGCCGAGATGCTCAAGGCCTGGGACGGCACGCCGCTGAAAGAGGGCGCCCGGAACTTCGTCTTTTCGGACGGTCTGCCCGGGGCACATCTGATGGTCGTCGGCGAAGCGCCCGGGGCCGAGGAAGACCGCCAGGGCAAGCCATTCGTTGGCCGTGCCGGGCAACTGCTGGACCAGATGCTGGCGGCGATCGGCCTCTCGCGGTCCGAGACCGACCCGGCGAAGGCGGCCTACATCACCAACATCCTGCCCTGGCGACCGCCCGGCAACCGCACGCCGTCGGAACAGGAGGCCGGGATGTTCGTGCCCTTTGTCGAGCGTCACATCCAGCTCGCGGGCCCGAGGGTGATCCTGACCATGGGCAACACGCCGACGAAGGCGCTGCTGAAGACCACCACCGGCATCAAACGCATGCGCGGCAACTGGGTACGGCACGAGGCAACGGCTCTGCCGCTGATCCCCACCTTCCACCCCGCCTATCTGCTGCGCCAGCCCGCAGACAAACGGCTGAGCTGGTTCGATCTGATCGCGGTAAAAAAGGCTCTGGGCGGGGAAGAACCGCAGATCGGGACGCCCCTGTGACCCGCATCCTGGCGTTCTCGGACGTGCATCTCGGCCGGGGCCGCATCCGGGCAATTGTCGAAGCGGGAAAGGACGCCGATCTGGTCATCGGAGCAGGCGACTTCTGCAATATGCGCCAGGGTCTGGGCGAGGCGATGGATCTTCTCTGGACGCTCGCCGACAAGGCGATCTACGTGCCCGGCAACGCCGAGAGCGCGGGCGAGCTTCGCGCCGCGACCGAGGCGACGGTCCTGCACGGGGGCAGCACCGAAGTCCATGATCTCACGATCTGGGGCATCGGCTACGCGATCCCGGTCACGCCCTTCGGCGACTGGTCCTGCGACCTGACGGAAGAAGCGGCCGCCGCGATGCTGGCACCGATGGACGGCGCAGACATCCTGATCAGCCATTCCCCGCCGAAGGGAATTGCCGACATTGGCCGCGACGGCCGTTCGCTTGGCTCGACCGCAGTCCGCGGGGCGATCGAAAGGGTGCAGCCCCGGCTCTGCGTTTGCGGCCACATTCACGACTGCTGGGGCCAGACAGGGCAGATCGGACAGACCCGGATCGTCAATCTGGGTCCGACCCCGAACTGGTTCGAGTTCTGATTGTCGGGGTTGTGCCCGCAGGGTTCCCGAAACTTTCCCTTGATGGCACAGCGCTGCTCAGGCAACCTGATCTGTGTTTTTGAGGATATTTAGAGGGGATCTGATAATGAAAAGGCGTTCTTTGCTGGGGGCGGCGCTGGCCGCAACGGTCGTTGCTGCATCAACACCCGTTATGGCTCAATCCGGTGCTCTGGCTGGCCTTGACCTCTCCGTCCGCGAGGGCTGGACCTACTCCTTCCTTGGCCCGACCGGTGCAGGCAAGACGACGACGATATCGATAATCACCGACCTCGTCGGGATCAGCATCGGGACCGAGGATGCCGCGATTGTCGATCTGGGCGGCGGCGAAATCTACGTGAACGATCGGGGCAACTACATCGGCCTTGGCGCACAGATGGCCCAGGCGCGCAAGCAGATGGGCGCGCTTGGTCAGGTCGCCGGGGGTGCGGCGGCCCCTGCCAGCACCGGTGATGCGGAACTTGACGCCTATTATCAGGGGTTCCCCGCCGCCATGGTGCCGTCTTTGCGCGATCAGATGTCGAAACTGCCGAAGGCACAGCAGATCCAGACCCTGGCCATGCTGCGCCAGCAGATGGGTCTGCCCGCGGTTCAGGCCGGAGGGGCGGGCAGCGCGGCAAAAGCGACCCGGTCCGATGGAGGCTTCGGTCCGACCGGGCGAACAGATACGATCGACGGGATCGCGGTTCGCGAGGTCAATGCGGGCCAAGACACGGTCTGGGTCGCCGATCCTGCAACAATTGACGGCGGCGCGGAATTTGTCGACCAGATGAGCGCCACCGGCGCGTTGTTCCGCAAGATCATGGACGGGTTCGATCAACCGGACGAAAGCATCCTGAACATTGATCGGCTGGGCGGTTTCCCGATCAGGATCATCACGGTCGACGGCGATGTGATCAACTATGCGGGATCAATGGTCGGACCGGTCGACATGCTGCAACAGACCCGCGGAAACTGATTTCGGACAGGTCCATGCTGTCGCCCGTCCGTTGCGTCGGGCGCTGACTTGGGGCCATATGGGTCGGCTTGAAACGAACGGCTTCTGACGAGCCCATTCTGTCTGACGAGCCCAACCAGAAGGCCTGCTCTCATGTCCCGCATCGATGAAAGCCGCGAGTTCATCCCCGTTCGCATCGCGGTCCTGACCGTGTCGGACACCCGCAGCGCCGGGGATGACCGGTCGGGCGACGCTCTGGCCGCCCGCATCGAAGAGGCCGGCCATGTTCTTGCCGACCGCACCATCGTGCAGGATGACCGGCCCGCCATAGCGGAACAGCTGCGCATCTGGTGCGCGGACCCGGAGGTTGACGCCGTCATTTCAACCGGCGGCACCGGCCTGACGGGCCGGGACGTAACCGTAGAGGCGCACCGGGATGTCTATGAGAAAGAGATCGATGCCTTCGGGACGGTCTTCACACGTATCTCGATGGAGAAGATCGGTACCTCGTCCGTGCAAAGCCGCGCCTGCGCCGGGGTATCCGGTGGCACCTATCTTTTCGCACTGCCCGGCTCGCCCGGTGCCTGCAAGGACGGCTGGGACGGCATTTTGAAGGCGCAACTCGACTATCGTCACCGTCCCTGCAACTTTGTCGAGATTATGCCGCGGCTTGAAGAGCACAAGCGGCGCAAGTGACCGGGCACGCCCCCTGCGCACACAGACCGGCATATGAACGACCCGTCCCAGTCTGCTACATTTCATTAACCATGCTGTTCTATCGCAGCGGTCTTCGAACATGGGTGGAGCAGGCGATGGTCGGCTGGTTCAAGACCGCACGGGACGTGGACTGTCCGATACTGGACACGGCGTTTTTGGAGCGCCTTCAAAAGCATATCGGCAGAGATGCAACGCGCGAGTTGCTGGCCGACGGCATGATCGAGTTGTCCGACAAGATCGATCGCCTGTCGTCGGGCGGTGCCGATCTTCCAGACGTGGCCGGATTAACCCACGACATCTCCGGGGCGGCGGGGCATATGGGCCTGACTGCCCTGTCCCGCGCGGCATCGGACGCCAATCAAAAGGTGCGGAACATGGACGCACCCGATCCGGCGCAGCTGGCGGCGGACGTGACTGCCCTTGCCGGTCCCTCGCTGGAGGCATTGTCGGCCTTTATCCGGCAACCCGCGGATGTCAGTAAGGATGCGGATGCACTGCCGGACGGGACGCATGATCGGTAAGGCGCTCGACATTTCGGAAAGACAGGGATGCATCAGAGGGTCAGACGAAACGGGCGGTTGACCGGCGAAATGGCTTCATATTGAACTGCATCCACAGGACCCAAAATGCGCCGCCAGAACGGTGGCCCAAACCAGGCAGCAGGCTCGAGGTACAGAATGCAGGACGAGATTGGCGAGGCCGTCATCCCGATTGACCTTGTCGAACCGGCAGAGGTCGAGGATGCGCTCGCCGAATTGGACGGGCCAGCCGCCGCCTGGGCATCGGCACAGGGCTTCTCCGGTAAGCTGGGTCAAGTCTGTCAGATCCCCGGCGAGGATGGCACGGTGGCGCGGGTCCTGTTCGGCTGGGGCGATGCCCGCGCCCGCGCGCGCGACCGGTTTCATCTGGGCGATTTCGCGCGCAGCGCACCCGCAGGCGCCTATCAGCTGCAAACGGAGCTTGAGCCGGAGATGGCCGAACAGGCCGCGCTGGGCTGGATGCTGGGCCGGTACCGTTTCGACAAGTACAAAACCGCAGGCGAGGAGAAGGCCGCAGATCTTCTGGCCCCGGCAGAGGTTGAGGCGCTGCGCCTTGTACGCCTGACGGAAGCCGTGTTCCTGACCCGGGACATGATCAATACGCCCGCCAACGATATGGGCCCATCTGCCCTCGCCGCGACGTGCGAGAAGGTCGCCGCCCGCCATGACGCCGAGATAAGTGTGATCGTCGGCGACGACCTGCTGGACGAGAACTTCCCGATGATCCATGCGGTCGGGCGCGCGGGCGACGAGGCACCCCGCCTGATCGACATGAACTGGGGCGATCCGGGTCACCCGAAGGTCACTCTGGTCGGCAAGGGCGTCTGCTTTGATACCGGCGGGCTGAACATCAAGCCCGGCTCTGGCATGGGTCTGATGAAAAAGGACATGGGCGGCGCCGCGACCGTTCTTGGCCTTGCGCACATGTTGATGTCCTTCGAGATGCCGATTTGCCTGCGGGTCCTGATCCCGGCGGTCGAGAATTCGATTGCCAGCCCGGCGATGCGGCCCGGCGACGTGCTGACCTCGCGGTCGGGCAAAACGGTCGAGATCAACAATACCGATGCCGAGGGGCGTCTTGTTCTGGCTGATGCGCTCTATCTTGCGGCGCAAGAGGAACCGGATCTGATCATCGACATGGCGACCCTTACCGGCGCAGCGCGGGTGGCGCTGGGGCCAGAGGTGATCCCGTTCTACACCGATGATGAGGCGCTGGCGTCAGAGCTGGCTGCCGCTTCCGCCGCCGTCGCGGACCCGGTCTGGCGCATGCCGCTTTGGCCCGGTTACGAGCGCGATATCGAGCCGGACATCGCCGATCTGGACAATGCCCCGAAAGGCGGTTTCGCCGGATCAATCACGGCCGCCCTGTTCCTGAAGCGGTTTGTCGGCGATGTGCCCTGGGTGCATTTTGACGTCTACGGCTGGAACCCGTCTGCCCGGCCCGGCCGTCCCAAGGGCGGCGAATGTCAGGCGGCCCGGGCCGTTTTGCGCGTTCTCGAAGATAGATACGGCGTTTGAAACACGATGCGCGCACAACGCCTGCGCGGGGCGACATCGCCGCGGCAGCGTTGAAGGGGAAGGTCGAAGCCGATCGATTTGTCGAGCCGACGCCCTGTCTGATCCTGTCGGAGCAGGTGCCGCTGAGACCCACCGCCGACCAGGCGGCCGCGTATGATACCGTCCTGCTCCATGGCGAGCCCTTCGATGTCTACGAGAATGCCGATGCGGGATGGGCATGGGGACAGAGCGGTCTGGATGGATATGTCGGCTATCTCCCGACATCCGCCCTGACGCCGTTGCCAGAGCGCGCACCGACGCACCGCGTCGTGACACTCGGCGCACAGCTCTACGCGGCGG
>JBCCMP010000218.1:0-8405 GCA_039026295.1 Pseudomonadota bacterium
CCGCAGGCGCGTAGGCGCGTTGAACGGCGTTACTTTCGCCATCCAATGCGCCTTCCCGCCCAGTTATCGTTGTGGCGAGAACAGCCTGGCTCGGCGGGAACAGACTTTCTGCTTCGATGATTATCTCTGCGGCGAGAACGCCCTCGACACTCCGGTTTCTTACGACCGGTACGGCGATCAGAAAGTGAAAGTTTCCTGAGAATTCACCGTACTCGATCGTCGAGTGACGTATGTCTGCGCGTTCGAGCATTTCGGTTGATATCTCGGAGAGAATAAAGCTTGGAAAACCGTTTTGAGCAGCCTCATCCGCTGTGAAAGACAACACCTCTTCTTCGAGCACATCGAACAGGGACAGTCGTGATAGGGCCGTGGGGAAGTCCCTGACGGAGAGATAGTCCAAGAATTTTTCGTTCGACATTACGTCGCCGACAACCAGGGCGATAATATCGGGATAGGACGCGATGAATTCGACGAACTGGCGATGATCAGCGATAATGCGCTCTAGTCTCTGAGCGCGCTTCTCTGCGAGTTCGACGACGGCATCTTGATGTATCGCGACCAGGTACGGCTTGGCAGAGTGCCAAACTGTCAGAATCGTACTGCCGACGGCAATCGTCAGTATTACCGCGACAAGGCCAAAAAACCTGACCTGCAAGGATGCGACCGGCTTGCTCAAAGGGTTTCGTATTCGCCTCTAGCGTGAGGATACAGCATGTGGACGGTTGGATTTTGGGTTCGCATCTTTAGCGGTCGCCATCAGCGTGATTTTCTATGGTTTCTGCGAGGCATCGCGAAGTTTGCCGTCCCGGCGAAAGGCCGCCATGCAAAGATCTGCGGCACCCAAAGCCTCGTGCGCATCTGGCTGCTTATGGTGATACCTTTGGAATGGTCGGTTATAGGTTCGAAGGATGCCTTGAACGGGCTCAACCAGAGCCTCGAGGGCCTCTTTGACGGCAGCCCGCTTTTCTTCAATCGACTTATGCCATCGGGTCGTCTGCGATGCCTGCCTTGTTGCAGCGATCATAATTCGCGTCAGATCATATCCATGCACGAAGCCGGTCGGTGCAGAGACATCTGCAAGAGACCCGAGTTCCGCAGCCGCATTCTCTAGCGCCTGCACCAAGACAGTTTTATTCGTTTGCTCGACCCGCAACCCACAGGTCTGCAACACTCTCAAATCGACTTCTGCCCGAACCTTATGACTGACATTGCGCGGATAATCTCGTCCCAGGATTGCCCAGTGACTGAAGATCCGGGGCGTTTGTTCTAATCGATGCAGCGAGTGTGTGAGGTGGATGCCCGCCTGCGCAGTCGCAAGCAAAATTACACAGTCGGCCGACGCGGCGGCGACATTCCTTGCGACATAATCCGCGACGTGCTGGCTAATGGTTGCTGGAAAAAGGTGAGAGTAGGCCGCCGCAAGTCCATGCTTTCGCAGCGCCGCGGACATGGTTTTCAGGTTGGCCCGGCCCCAACCTGTATCCATGAGCAGCAACGAGATGTTTCTGCAGTCACCGTGGACATAGGCTTGGTCAATCAGAAATTGTCCGGCTTTTGAGTCGTCCACGGATAGTCGAAAGATCCAATTCTCATCATCGAATGACGCCCGAGTGATCGGTCCAGCGGCAGACCACGGCAGGAGAGTGAGCAGCCGGTTCTGATTTATATAGTCTTTGTAGGTCAGATAAGGCGGAGAGTGCATGCCGCCGAAAAGCGCGAGTGCAGAGGGGTCTTCAAGAAACGCCTGCATCGTCCTGAAGGAACGTTTGCTGTTGGCCTGATGATTTTGCGGGACAATTTCGATGATGTGCCCTGCCACCTGCGAGCCAACCTCATCGAGAGCAGTTCGAATGCCGAGCTCGATTGCATCTGCTGCGTCTTTCGAGATCGAATAGTCGGCATCAATGTATATGCGCAGGGTGTCCGCTCGCGCCTGTCCGATAATCAGTATCAAAACAGCCATCAGTACAGACAGAGACACTTGCGACATATCGCACTCCAAGAACGCACGCAGAGCACTAGAATTGGCGCTAAAACTGAATTTGCGGTGTATGAGGGCGACTAGATGCCTGCGCCACGTTGAAGAGGACGTAGCCCAGTCATCCGGCGTCTAGCCACCGTCCCGATCGCGGACAGCCGGATTGCAATCCAACACGTAGATTGAATAAGTGTTCCGATGTGCAGCGCTGCCAGCCAGCAGGTCGCAATCCAGCGTCTTCGATTTTCAAATTGATGTGTCCCTCCGACGCAAGACGCTTACCTATGATCAGGTTCGTCTTATGTCCGAGAGACATTCACCGGAGGAGCGGCCTATGGCCACGATACGTATCGTTTACTTGTTGCTTGCCATCATAGGCGCGATCCTGCCTTGGGCTTATTTCGCGACCTGGTTTAGCATCAACGGCTGGAGCCTGCCGGGGATGGTTGACGCCTGGAATGTCAGCGCGGCGACGACCGGCTTGGTTTATGATTTGACTGTGGCCTATGTCGCCCTCGTCATCTGGTGCGTTTACGAGTCTGCGATGGCAAAGCGTTGGTTTGACATGATCATTGTTCCGGTTGCGGGAATCGCCATTGGCGTTTCATGCGCGCTGCCGCTGTTCCTCTTCCTCAGATCGCGGGATGATCCCAAGACGGGCATCATAGGCTGAGAATGATTTTGGGAGGCGCTGTCCCGGCATCAATGTCTTTGAAGGACTGAGTTCCCGCATCTAGCGGTCGATATTCTGTCCAACCCTCACCAGTGACATGCCGATTACGCAATAGATCCAGAGCATGACTAAAATCATCTGGGCGGTAACAGTACGTTCCGACAAGCGTGACTTCCTGCAGGGTCAGTCGTCTTACATCGAGCCCGTCGGCACTGTCCTGCAATCCTGTGTGTACGATCGTGCCGCCCGGACGCACCAAAGCGCTTGCCGCGGCGCGGGTCCGGCCGGATCCAACTGCATCGAAGACGATGTCGAAAGATCCATTCTTCGGGCCGCCTGTCATAGGATTGTACACTTGCGCGCCCGATACGTCGCGACACAGCGATGCCCGCGTGTTGTTTGGTTCGGCTATCCAAACGTCTTCGACTCCCATGGTCCTGTAGGTCAGAGCGCCAAGTAAGCCGATCGCACCGCCCCCCAGAACTGCCACCCGAAGGTTTTCTAAGGGGCCGTCGCAGCGCGCGTGACCCAGCCTGGCCGCATGAATACAAACCGCTAATGGCTCGGCCAGCACTGCTTGCTCGAATGTCAGTTCATCATCCAAGAAATTCAGGTTGGCTGCGTCGATTGCGACTGCCTCGGCGAAAGCACCATGGTCGAACAGCCCGATCAGCGCCCTTTCTGGGCATCTCTGCACTTGTCCGGAGACGCACGCCGGACATGATCCACAGGTCATCATGGGATTGATCGCGACCCGCTTGCCCTTGTCTTCACCGTCACGGACCGTGCCGACCGGCTCGTGACCCAATACGAGAGGCGGAACACGGCGATCGTCAGCGCCGTGGTAGGCATGCATGTCAGATCCGCAGATACCGCAGTAGGTCAGGTCAACTATTACCTGCTGGTCCCGTGGTTCCGGTTGAGCGAGGTCCTGCATCTCCAACTGATGCGGGCCGGTGTATACAAGGGCTTTCATTGGATCCGTTCGCTCCCGCCAATTTTGCCGACTTTGGCAGGGTTGGCGGTGAAATCCAATTATGCGTTGGCGTCAGCGTATTGATGGCAGACGATCTCAGGCAGCTTTTGCTTCGGTAACCCGATTCCTGCCGCCATTTTTTGAATCGTAAAGCGCCACATCCGCGCGATGCATTGCGGCATCTGCGGTCTCGTGTTCCGTCAGGATCGCGTAGCCAATGGACACTGTTATCAAAATATCCTCGTCACATCCGGCATGAGAGACCCGAAACGGTGGATCGGCAACCGCTTGACGCACCCGTTCGGCGATCTCCGAAACCAATCCACCCTGAGCGTCAGGCATGACTACCATGAATTCCTCACCGCCCAGGCGCGCGACCAGATCGACACTACGAACGTTCGCCGACAGTCTTTCGGCGAATTCTTTGAGCACCTGATCGCCAACGCTATGACCATATCTGTCGTTGACCGATTTGAACCTGTCCAGATCGAGCATAATGACGGCTATTTGAGCCTCGCGCTTCCGGCAGGTGTCGATCTGAGCGTCAAGGTACGGCAGGGTGTAGCGACGGTTATAGCAGCCCGTAAGCGCGTCGGTGTTCGCGTCCACAACGCTGCTTCGCATGTTTTCGCGCAGCAGGTCAGCGTAGTTTTTACGCCTCAACTGCGAGCGGGTGCGTGCTACAAGCTCTGACAGATCAACCGGGCTAGACAGGTAATCATTAATTCCAAGGGACAGCGCGCGGGAAGCGACGCCGCCCGAATCGTCATTTACAATCAGTAGGACTGCCGTCTGACGGCTTTCCGGGCGGGCGTGAATCATCACGCCGAGGCGAAGCGGATCACCGTCGCTTGCATTTCCGTCAATGACAACTGCATCAAAATTGTTCTCGTCAAAGAGGCGCATCGCCTCTGCCGCACCGGCGGCGTAAGCAAGCTTGCATTCTACATCGTCCTGCAGACACTCGCTGATCTGCAGCGCTGCGTTCGCGCACGTGCTCACCACCATCACGTGACTGTCATGAAAGTGTGTCGCGCGCGACACCTCGAGCAGCCGATCGTTACCGATCCCGAAATTGGTTTGTCCCCGCAAGGCCAGTTCATCGACCATGACCTTCATGCGGACCAGCGAATCGACCCGGCCCATCAACGCTGTGTCATCTGGCGATTTCGTAAGGAAATCGTCTGCACCTGCTTCAAGGCCCCGAACGCGATCCTCCCGCCCGTCCAGGGCGGTTTGTATGATCACCGGGATATGAAGCGTCCTTGGGTCGAGTTTCAGTTGGCGGCATACTTCGAAGCCGTCGATGCCGGGCATCATGATGTCAAGAAGGATCAGATCGGGGTCCTCGCGCAGAACCATCTCCAACGCGGTTTCGCCGTCTTCTGCCTCGACGACATCGTAATAAGCCTGAGTAAGTTTTGCCTTCAGAACCATCCGGTTCGTGGCAGAATCCTCGACGATCATCACGCGACCGGTCATCGGACTGACGCCTTTATCGGATCAGTCGTTGACGCTACTCGGTCTTCATCGAGTGGAAGGGAAAACTCTGACCGCACCCAGGCGACCCCCGTGACAAATCGATTGCTGAGGTCAATGTCACCTACGGATGCTAAAAAAACGCTGAACATTGCCGTATCAGATGCATGCAAATTTCAGGCAGGCTGATTCGATAATGGATCCGGGGTCTCACTGAAAAAGTGCGTGGCACAAAATTCGTGGATCATCGGATTTGGCCAAATGACGCGAACACGATAAGCACCATTCTAAGGCAGCTGCGCAGTCAGATTTGTTGTAGAGGAGGCTGGACTTGCAGGAAGGATCGACTTCAACAGCGCTGTCAACGGAGCATGCGGAAACGCTTGGCCTTCAGGCGCTGGGCTGGATTGCTGGTCAGCCGGACATGGCCGAGGCTTTCCTGACGACATCGGGTCTTGCAGCCGATGACATGAGGGCCCGCGCGAACGACCCGGAATTTCTGGGATTCGTTCTGGACTTTTTGTTGGCTGACGAGGCCGCGCTGGTCGCGTTTTGCGAGGGCCAAGGACTGCCGGCTGACCAACCCATGCGCGCACGGGCCGGACTTCCCGGCGGACAACTTCCGCACTGGACCTAGAATTTTTCAACCGCACTACGTCAGTCCGAGCAAGACCATGTCATTGACCGAAATCGAATCCGAGCTCGCGCCGGAAACACTGGATCAACTTCGGGCGGTACCGATTGTAAAGGGACATCCGCTCATTGCTGTTGACGTCGACGACACCCTGGTTGTGTTTGTCGATCACCTCGATCGTTTCATCCGCACGCTTGGCTTCGAAATGCGGTTGGTGACCTACCAGCTGGAAGGCACCATGTTCCCGATTGGAAGCGACGAAGCCCTTCCATTCGATGACTGCATCGGGCTGATCAATCGTTTCTTCGAAGAACAGGCACTGGAGCAGGAGCCGATCTTGGGTGGTGTCGACGCTCTGTTACGGCTGTCTAGTCTCGCACAGATCGTCATCCTGACCAACGTGCCCCGACGGGCGACGAAAGACCGTCGGCGTAACCTGGACCACATCGGGTTGCCCTATCCGTTGGTGGTCAATTCAGGTGGTAAGGGCCGGGCAATGGCTTGGCTAGCAGAGCATGCAGCGGCCCCGACGGCGTTGGTTGACGACTCCGTCTCTCAGATGCAGAGCGCCAGCATCCATGCGCCCGGCGTGATCCGTATCCACTTTGCCGGCGTTGAGCACGTGCGCAGGATCTTCCCGAGCTGCGAACACGCAACCGCCCAAGTCCACGATTGGGCCGCGTGCGAGGAACGTCTTGTGACGGCCTTGGGCCTATGACCGAAACTGTTAAGCAGCGACCGCCACACCGCGATATGCATGGCGTAGCATGTTGGCCATGGCATCGACCGGTTCACCCACTGCGGCATGGGCCCGGTAGATATTTATACGGCTGGACGGAAGGGTCGGAAGATTGCCCCCGTGGTTTATCGCCTCAAGCTGACCAGGCACCACCTTTTCCAACATTGCATGCACCGCGAGATCGGCTGACAGAGTAGCCTCAACGGTTCGCACGGAATTCGTGTCAACCGCCATTTCCCAGCCAATGCCCGCGCGGTCGAGTGCTTCGAGCGCCCACGGCCTGAAAAGGCAATTGCGTTCGAATGCCAGCCTCAGAGGGCGGTTTCGCCATGCCGTGCCGCCACGGGCACCGACCCAGACAAGCTCTTGCGTTGTCAGGCATTCCGCATCTGCAGGTGTATCGTTTTCTGTTGTGAGGATGAGATCAGCCTCTCCACCCTGAAGCATGTCCTTTAGCTTGAGCGTGTATGACGAGATCAACTGCACCCGGACCCGCGGATATTCCCTGTCAAACCGGCGAAGGATATCGGGAATGTAGGGATAGATAATGTCGTGCGGCACACCGACTCTGATCTCGCCCTCGAAAGCCTTGTCCGTCATTCGGGCCCAGACCTCGTCGTTCAACGTGAGCATCCTGCGGCCATATGCAAGCAGTTGCTCGCCCTGCGCCGTGGGCGCAACACCGCGTCCAGCGCGATCCAGCAAAGGCTGACCCAGCGCTTCCTCCAGTCGCTTCAATTGCATCGAGACGGCAGACTGGGTCAGGTGCAGCTGCTGCGCGGCGCGGGTCACGCCACCTGTTTCAAGCACGGTGACAAAACTTCGAAGCGCTGTGAGATCCAGATTCCGAGGCATTGATCATCTCCTGTGATGTATCACTGCAAAAACATTCATTTCACTTATACGCACTGATTCCCATATTCATCAACATGTAAGATGTAACCAGGTGATATATCACCAAATCTGATGGAGATCATCATGAGCGCTTTCGTTCTCTCGACCTTCGCCCGGCCCTTCGCAACCCTGCGCCCAAACACAATCTGGCGTAGTCTTGTGACTGCGATGCAGGTGGCCAAAGAACGTCGTGCGCTTGCGAATCTTGATGATCGCACGCTGGCAGACATTGGCCTGAACCATCTGCAGGCATCGCGCGAAGCATCACGCCCGATCTGGGATTTGCCCGTCGGACGTTGAGCGCCCGAAGTATCTCCCCCGCCCCTTCCTGTTCCCCTTCGGGAAGGGGCATCTTCGCTAGATCGGGTTCAAACTGTAATCCGCCAGCGCCGTATAGACCGGTGCCCCGTTGCCCAGCCGAGACTCGAAAAGGCTGAATTCGATTGCGTGAGCGACACCCGCGGCCATGCCGATCCGTCTCGCGATGTGATCCTGCAGCTTAATCAGACCCTCGCCGTTCAAGCCCTGCCCGAAACGGGCAAGCGTTACGTGCGGATGGAAACGCTTGTGCGGCAAGTCAATTCCAGCATCTCTTGCGACTCTGCGAACCTTTTTCTGCAGGCTGGCGAGGGCTGCGTTCGGTACCACGTCAGCAAAAAGATGGTGCGGGGTACTGACTCCGAAAGTCCCCAGGCCTTTGATCCGGATCTCGAAGATCGTTTGTGACAAGAGGGAAAGGCCGGAATGCAACTCGTCGAGGACCATATCCGGCTGTTCACCCAAAAAAGCCAAGGTGATGTGAAAGTTCTCAGGCGGTACGATGCGGCCCACCTGCAAGCCGGTTTGCAAGGCCTCCAGCGTCCCGGCCAACGGTTCCGGGATTGAGAGTCCGACAAAGGCGCGGATCACCTGGCAGCGCGCTCCAAAAGCTCCAACGCTTTGGGGCCGATCCCCTCGACCATCAAGGCCACCCCTGCAGCCGAGGGGTGAATGCCGTCGTCCTGGATCAGATCCGCAGCCGGGCCCTCCGTC
>JBCCMP010000219.1:0-8397 GCA_039026295.1 Pseudomonadota bacterium
ATATTTTTGGCCAGAAGAAGGGGGGAGCGGGTCATTCGGCTGCCACCTACTCGCTGACCGTTGACAGGATGGATTTGCGGCGTAGGGGACGCGCGAAGAGGGAAGCCAGATCGCCCGCTTGTTCGTAGAAATGCACCGGGGTGAAGACCAACTCGATGGCCCATTTCGTGCGCAGGCCCTCGGCCTCCAGCGGGTTCGCCAGGCCAAGGCCGCAGACCGTCAGGTCGGGCCGGGCGGCGCGGCAGCGGTCAAGCTGCAGGTCGACGTCCTGACCTTCCGAGATGACGGGCCCTTCCGGCAGCAGCGCCAGATCCTCGGCCATGATGCCCGTGTGGATGTAGGGGGCGCCGACCTCGACGGCCTCCATCCCGCATTCGCGGGTCAGAAAGCGGGCGAGCGGTATCTCAAGCTGGCTGTCGGGGAAGAGGAAGATCCGCTTGTCCTTCAGCGTCTCGGCAACCTTGGCCACGGCGGCTTTCGCCCGGGCGCGGGGGGCTTCGACGACCGCGTCGACTTTTTCCTGCGGGATGTCGAAGGCCGCCGCCGCCGCGCGCAGCCAGGCGGTTGTGCCTTCCTCGCCGAACGGGAAGGGGGCGGCGATGCGCTCGGCCCCGCGCCGGTCCAGCTCCAGCGCCGTTGCGTTCAGGAAAGGCTGGGTCAGCATGTACTTCGTGCTGGGCCCGACGCCGGGGCTGTCATCGCTGCGCCGTGCCGGCAGCCAGCGAACGGGCGTGATGCCGATCTGCTTCAGCATGCGGGAGAACTGATCCTCGACCACATCCGGCAGGGCGCCGACCACCAGAAGCTGGCTTTCGTGGCTGAGCGGCAGGACCGGCACCATCGAGGCAAGGCAGGCGTCCTCGCCTTCGGTAAACGTCGTCTCGATGCCCGATCCGGAATAGCTCATCACACGGACATGGGGGGCGAAGGCCTGGGTCAGCCGCTCGGCGGCGCGGCTGAGATCCAGCTTGATCACCTCGGACGGGCAGGACCCCACCAGGAAGAGCTGCCGGATATCGGGCCGGCGCATGATCAGGCGGGCAACCTCGCGGTCCAGTTCCTCGTTGGCATCGGCCAGGCCCGCCAGATCCTTTTCCTCCATGATCGCCGTGCCGAATCGGGGCTCGGCGAAAATCATGACCCCGGCCGCCGATTGCAGCAGGTGCGCGCAGGTGCGCGACCCGACGACCAGAAAGAAGGCGTCCTGCATCTTGCGGTGCAGCCAGATGATTCCCGTCAGCCCGCAGAAGACTTCCCGTTGACCCCGCTCCTTCAGAATCGGGGTGGCCTGGCATCCGGAAGGCTGGAAGGGGCGGTTCATGCGGGCACCGCCTGGGCATCCAGCCGCGCTGCGCGCAGCTTCAGAAGGAACTGTGCGGCGTTGATGACATAGGCTCCATAGGCGGCCAGTGCGATCCACATCTGCGTCTCAATCGGCTGGCCGCTGAACAGCGCCCAGAGATAGGCCGTGTGCAGCGCGATCACAAAGAACGAGAAGACATCTTCCCAGAAGAAGGCAGGGGCCAGAAGGTACTGACCGAAAACGACTTTCTCCCAGATCGCGCCGGTCACCATGATGGTGTAGAGCAGCGCCGTCTTGACGACGATCGACACCGTCGCAATCCACAGGCCGTCACCCGTCACCATGTAGCGGATCACCAGTGCCAGAGAGATCAGAAACACCGCGAATTGCAGTGGTGCGAGTACGCCCTGAACCAGAGTCCACTGGGTGCGGTCACGGCGCTTGCGCTGTTCCGGCGTGTAAAGCGGTCTCGAGCGGCTGTTTTGGGGTGCCTGCCCGGTCATGCGGTGTCCCTCCCTGAACCAAAGGGTGACACCGACCGTAGTCGCCGCCCGCAAAAAGTGTCAATTAAAATTTACGTCTCAAAAATCTGACAGCTGCCGGAGATTCGCGTAAAAGCAGAACCTGGAACGGTAATTTCGTCTCAAGAGAATTTATTTCGTTCCATATTCAGGCGTGCGCTGCAGAATGCCATTTCGCCGACCTGATCATGTCAGCCCGCTTTGACGGTTCTGTTTGACGGTGACGCATTTTCGTGTTTGGGTGATTGCGGGGCAAAGCAAATATGCAGAAGTTCCATTGGCGTCGGATACGGCTGGGGCAATAACCACTCATCCGGCGCGAGGGAGGCCACATGGACGGCCGCGATATACTGGAAACCAGCGATACCGGGCACAGCCCGGGACGGGACCTTCGTCTGACCACCGGCTCGGTCCCAAGCGGCGCACTCGGTGCACTGACCGACGAACTGATAAGGCGGATCGCAAAGACGGTTCCCGACAAGAGTAATATCCGCGCCCCGGAAGTCCTCTCGCCTGCATCGAAACAAGACATAGACGCGTTCTGTGACGCGCTGATTGCGCAGGACCCAAACGCCTCGGTAGACTTTTTCGACGATCTGCGCAAAAGAGGTGAGACGGCCGATGCACTCTCGATCACCTGGATTGCGGCAACTGCGCGAGAACTGGGCGAACGCTGGGTCGCTGATCAGTGCAGTTTCCTGGATGTGACAGTCGCCTCTGCGCGCCTGCATGCGATGCATCGCAAGATGCGGGGGGAATTCGTTCCGCCTTCACTTTACCAGCCGCCCGAGCTTTCCGCTCTTTTTGCGCCGGTACCGGGCGAGACGCATGTTCTCGGCATAACCATGGCGGCGGACTTTTTCCGGCGTGCCGGCTGGCGCGTGGATCTCTGCTGCGAACCGGACCTCGATGCTCTGCTGGAAGCCGCTGCAGTCGGTGACTATCGGCTGATTGGATTGTCTGCCGGGTGCGTCTCGGCGATAGATGGATTGGAGACTGCCGTTCAACACTTGCGTGACGCGGATCCGGATGTAAAAATCGTTCTGGGCGGTTACATCACCGAACTGGAACCAGATATAAAACAGCAGGTCCGTGTCGATCACATTGTGTCTGACGTCGTCAACGCACCGCTGGTATGCCAGCATCTGGTGTTGCCCGACCTCGGCATAACAGGTGACATCTATCGTTAGGACCGCAAGGGCGCCGATCTCCTACCGGCTCGAGCTATCCAGATGAATGCACATTTCTTCAAAAACGATGTTCTAGAAATCGGGCTGCCAAAGGACTTCGTGGCCCTCGTCTCGTCGGTGTCTGACGTGGCGCTGATCACCGATCGGGGTGGCACGATACTCGACGTCATCTGGAACCTGGATCGTCAGACCGGCTTCGATCCCGGCGCATTGATAGGGCTTCCGCTGTCGTCGATTGTGACCGTCGAATGCAGGCCGAAGATCGCCGAGATGCTGAAGGCCGATGGCCCGGCAGAGGGCGGGCGTCAGCGCGAGATCAACCATTCGATCGACGGACTCGACGAGTTTCCGGTCCGCTACAGCGCCGTGGGTGCCGGCGAGTCCGTCATTTTCATGGGTCACGAGATTCGTGCGCTCGCAATGCTTCAGACACGGCTGGTCGAGGCACAGCGCGCGCTCGACGATGACTATTCGCGCCTGCGGCAGCTGGAGACACAGTACCGCGTGCTGTTCCAGACCTCGTCCGAGGCCCTGCTGGTCATCGACTCCAGCTCGGGCCGCGTCGAAGATGCCAATGCGGCCGCTTCGGTCGCCATCGGAACCGATGTTGCCGACATAAAGACCCGCGCTTTCGAAGACCTCTTCGCGGCGGATCAGGCTGCCACCGTGCGCGCGGCCATGCACAGCGTCAACGCCTCGGGTCAGAGCGATACGTTCGAGGTGCCGCTCCGCAATGGGTCCGGGGATGTGTCCTGCACCCTGTCGATCTTCCGCGCGGCACACGCGACCATGATCCTCTGCACGATCATTCGCATGGACAGGGTCGGAGACGGTGTCGGGGGGATCGACGATCTGCTGATTGGCATGGTGGGTCGCATTCCCGACGCGATGGTCCTGACCGACGAACACGGCCAGATCCGGTGGTGCAATGACGCCTTTCTGGGCATGGCTGAGATCGCCCTTGCCCCGCAGCTCGAAGGCGAGCCGCTTGCCCGCTTTCTTGGCCGGCCGGGAGTCGACATGGACATCATCATCGCCAACGCGCGGGAACACGGCCGCCTCAGGGCGTTCTCTTCGGTGGTGACGGGTGCCTTCGGGTCAGAGACACGGGTGGAGATCTCGGTGGCGGCGCTGTCGAAGCCGAAACAGGTGATTGGCTTCGTGATGCGCGACATCAGCCGCTACGATCAGATCCCCGCCCGCAAGCCGGAGATCAGCCAGGAAGCCTCGACCGATCTGATGAACCTTGTCGGGTCGGTGCCGCTCAAGGAACTGGTGCGCGCATCGACGGAAGAGATCGAGAAGATGTGCATCGAGACCGCGTTGAAGAAAACCGGAAACAACCGCGCTTCCGCAGCCGAGATGCTGGGCCTCAGTCGTCAGAGCCTCTATGTCAAACTGCGCCGTTTCGGTCTGCTCGACAAGAACGGCCAGTAGCTTTCAAACGATTTGCATGATCATCGCGGCCAGCCGCGCCGGGTCCTCTTCGTGCATCAGATGCCCAAGATCGTCGATTTCATGGGCGGTAATCAGCGGATGCGTCCGGGCCAGCTCCAGTGCTTCGCTGGGTGGCACCATTTCGTCGCCCTTGGCAACGATCAGATCAAAGGGGACGGTCAAATCGGGCAGGGTCGCCAGCAGAGGATTAAGGTCCCACAGCGCCATCATCGCCAGTGCGCCGTCCACATGATCGGTCCGGGTGAACAGCTTGGCGTAATACGCATGCCCCTGATCGTCGATATTGGACCCGGTGCTGTCTATAAGCCGCCGTGCCTGCGCACGCGAGCCCGGCAGCGAGGCGAACATCCACGGCACGAACGGATTTAACGCCAGCATTTTGGCCATCGGCGGAAAGATCATCCCCGCCAGCCCGCGAAACGGCGCAAGCGCGGGGTTCAGTCCAATCACCCGCTTCGGCGACAGGTGGCTCTTCACTATGCACTGCAAGGCGATTGCCGCGCCCGCGGAATGACCGACGATCACCTCGGGATTGGCTTGCAGATCGCTGCAGAATGTGCCGACAGCCTCGGCCATGGCAGGCAGCGAGCACTGCCGCCGTGACTGGACCTTGGTGAAGCCGTGGCTGGGCAGATCCGGTGCGATCACGTCGAAGTTCTCCGCCAGCATCGGCATCAGGTCCCGCCAGCTATGGGTCGCCCCGCCGGTCCCGTGCAGCAGCAGCAGAGTTGGGCCTTCTCCCATGCGCTGATAGTGCCAGCGCACCGGACCGATCTGGATGAAATGGCTGGCATCCCTGTTTGGCCAGTCTGCCCCTGCCGTCTCCCAGTCTGGGTGGACGGGACCGGTCATGCCGCCACGCTGGCCCGGACGATCTTGCTGATGCCCCTGGCATCCGCACGGGGCAGCGGCATGTAACGCGCCGCCATCGCCCTCGCCAGGGTCTGCGCATCCGCTTGCGGCCGGTTGGCAGTGTCGATCAGCGCCGCAGTGATCCCCTCGGCGGCGATCGCGCGGGCCGCCTGGGTCTGGTCCTCGGTGGCTTGCGCGCGCCCGGGCTCACCGTCCAGGCCGATGTTCCCGCGCCCATCGGTCAGCGCAACGAGGTAAGGGGTCGCCCCGCGCCGCCGAACCTGCACTGCCAATTCGCGGCCCGCGACCAGTGCAGTCGCCAACGGTGTCGGACCGCCGCCGGGCAGAACCGCCAGCCGGCGTTTGGCCTGCAGCAGCGAACGGGTCGGCGGCAGGATCAGCTCCGCCCCCTGACCGCGAAAGGCGATCAACGCCACCTTCTCGCGCCTCCGGTAGGCTTCTGCCAGCATAAGCTCCACGGCACCCTTGGCCTCCGCCATGCGCGCAGCCGCCTGAGACCCGGAGGCATCGACCAGAAAGATCAGCACGCTCTCGGACGGCTGGTCATACTGCCTGATCCGGAAGTCATCGGGGACAACGATCAGCCCCTCCCGCCCCGCTGCCGCGCGGCGGCGCAAGGGCTGCCAGGGTGCGGCGGTCAGCAGCGTCGCAAAGATGTCCAGTCGCTTGCCATCAGGCTTGCCCGGCCGTGACCGGACCGGCCGGCCGTGGCTGGCCGATTTCCGCCGGTCCCCCGCGCCAGAGGATTTCGCCGCCCCGCGTTGGCGGCCCCCGGTCAGACCAAGATCAGGCAGGGTCGCCGCGATCGCCTCCAGCACCCGGTCCTCCAGCGGGCCGGTCTCCGATGAACGCCTTTCCTGCTCGTCCGGTGTCTCTTCCGGTGGCGGCGGCGCGGCCTCTTCGCTCTGCTCCTCGGCCGTTGGCAGGACTGTCGCGCGCGGTGCCAGGCAGAGCAGAGTGGCCTTGGTGATCTGCTCCTCACCGATCACTCCGACGCCATCAAGGGCGGCCAGAGCCCTCGCCAGCCGCAGCGCCAGCAACGGCCCGCGAAGCGAGCCGATCCCGAAGGAGGCGCAGATTTTCGTCAGGGTCTCCAGTGCTGCGCCGTCATCGATGCCCGCCTCCAGTCTGGCGCGCGCCCTCGGCATATCGTCTGGTCCATAGGGCTGGCGGCCCACATCGCCCACCGCAAGGCCGTCCAGCGAAAGCGCGATCGCCAAACGGTCCGCCAAAGCCTCCGGCACGGCCTCGTCCGGTTCCGCGCTTTCGTCCAGCAGGATCGGCGCCGGGGCATCTCCGGCATCCAGTCCCGCCGCAAGCAACGCCGCCGTCCCCCCGTTCATGCGTTCCGCCATGGGCACAAGGGCAATCGTGTCGGACAACCGCGCCATCAGCCCCTTTGTTCGAACCTCGCGCCCCGTGCGCAGGGTTTCACCCAGATCAAGCCCGGCCGTCAGCGCAGCCGGATCCAAACCTCCGGGCAGGCGCGATACCGATCGATCCACAAGCGCATGCACCACATCCAGGAAAGCATCGCGCGCCGGCCCGGGCCGGGCCCGCAGAACAAGCCCGCCCAATCCCTCCGGGTTGACAGCCAAGGCAGCAGCCGCGGTCGCGGCCAGTTCCCAACGATCGGGGGCGGCGCTCACACGCCCAGAACCTCGGTCACCGCGCGGGCGATCCGGGCGGTGGACCCGGTTTCATCCAGAGGATCGCGCCGCAGACGGTGGCGCAGGGCAGGGGCGGCCATCCGGGCGATGTCCGAGACTTTCACCTTCCGGCGCCGGTCCAGCGCCGCTGCCGCCCGCGCCGTGCGGATCAGGGTCAGCTCGCCGCGCAGCCCGTCAGACCCGATTGCCTGACACAGCCGCGCCGCCGCCTCTATCGCGGTGTCCGGCGTCTCGACCTTCGCCAACGCCTTGCGCGCGGACACGATCCGCTTCTGCGCCGTCACCTCTTCCTCTTCCCAATCCGCCAGAAACCCGTCCGGGTCGCGGTCAAACCGGTCGCGGCGGCGGATGACCTCCACCCGGTCGGCAATCTCGGACGGCGAGCCGATCTCTACCGACAGCCCGAACCTGTCCAGCAGCTGAGGCCTCAGTTCCCCCTCTTCCGGGTTGCCCGACCCGACCAGCACAAAACGGGCCGGATGGCGCACGGAAAGGCCTTCGCGTTCGACGACATTCTCGCCCGAGGCCGCCACGTCCAGCAACAGATCGACCAGATGATCCTCCAAGAGATTCACCTCGTCGATGTAGAGAAATCCGCGATTGGCGCGCGCCAGCAGGCCGGGCTCAAAGCGCTTCTCTCCGGTGGCAAGCGCGCGCTCCAGATCCAGCGTGCCGACCACTCTGTCCTCGGTTGCGCCCAGCGGCAAATCGACGACCGGCGTCGGGATCTTCACCGGGCGCGGCTCTTTCGCATCTGCATCGCGGCCTGGCACCGCGTCTCCGGCGGCACTGTTATAGGGGCAATCCGGGCGGGCGCTGATCGGCGGCAACAGCGCGGCCAGCGCGCGCACGGCAGTGGATTTGCCAGTGCCCCGGTCGCCAAAAACCAGAACGCCGCCGACCGATGGGTCGACGGCCGCCACCATCAACGCGTGTTTCATTTCGTCCTGACCGACAATGGCCGAGAACGGAAACGGCTTGCTCATGCGGGCCGCGCCCCCCTTAGGTCCTGCGCTGCGATATGCTGCAGCGGGTCGGCACCATTCCATGATCCACGGGCCTCGACAACATGGAAGCGGGCGTAGAGCTCTTCGGCAAACCACTCGCCCTCGCGCACCGCCTTGATCGCGCGGGCATGCGGGCCGTCCTTGCGCGCGAAATTTGCCATGCTCGCCGTGTCGGGCCATATCGAAAACGTGACCTGATGCAGCCACGGCACCTCACCGAGGCCGATCTTGAACGCGACGTTGGGATCGGCCCCGGTGAGGTGCCGTGGCTGCATCAGGTCACGTTTTCGATATGGCCCGACACGGCGAGCATGGCAAATTTCGCGCGCAAGGACGGCCCGCATGCCCGCGCGATCAAGGCGGTGCTCGAGGGCG
>JBCCMP010000220.1:0-8346 GCA_039026295.1 Pseudomonadota bacterium
ATCCGCTCCAATCTCGGCAACCGGATAGCCAATCTGATGGATCGTTTCGGCGACATCCTGCCAGTCGGTGTAGTTGCCGCCGGTCGCCTGCGGCCCGCATTCCAGAATGTGCCCGGCCAGTGAACCGGCGGACAGCAGATCCCAATCCTGTCGCCCCCAGCCGAAAGCATGAATGCATGCGCCAAGTGTGACGGCCGAGTCGACGCAGCGCCCGGTGATAACAATGTCCGCGCCGCGGTCGAGCGCCTCCGCGATCGGGAATGCGCCGAGATAAGCGTTGACCGATGCAGCGGTCTCGACCGCTGGAAAGCCCTCTCCGCTGAACATCTCGGTGTGCGCAGAAAGCTCGGCTGCTCGATCCAACAGATCGTCGCCCGTGACGACCGCGACCTTCAGGCTTAGCCCCGCTTCGGCAATCAGCGCCTCGACCGCCGCAGCGCAGGCCAGCGGGTTCACGCCGCCCGCGTTTGAAATCAGTTTGACGCCCTGCGCGGCAACCTCGGCGAGGTTCGGTTTCAGAACCGCCGTCACCCAGTCCGCGGCGTAGCCCTTGGAAGGATCCTTGACCCGCTGGCGCGCCATGATCGACATGGTGATCTCGGCCAGGTAGTCGAACACCACGTAATCCAGATCACCTTCCGCCAGGAATTGCGGCAGTCCGATATCGGCTTCTCCCCAAAAGCCGGACGCGCCGCCGATGCGGATGGTCTTCCCGTGCATGCGATCCTCCCGGCATGCGATCCTCCCGAACAGGCTTCGCTTGCCTTCTTGCTTGAAATTGAGATCATCTCAGTTTTAATGAGTCAACCTCAAATCAGGGAGACGTCCATGCAGAACCCGTTCGAGACCGAGGAGCGCGCGGCCTTCCGCGCGCAGGTCCAGCGGCTGGTCGCGGCAGAAATCACGCCCCATGTCGACGCCTGGGACGAAGAGGGAGCGGTCCCGGCGGAGTTGCACGAAAAGATCGGTGCGCTGGGTGCGTTCGGCTTCGGGATCGACGAGAAATATGGCGGGCTGGGCTTCGAAGACTGCTTCATGCGGGCCGCCTATGCCGAAGAGATGTCGCGTTCGGGCTCCACCGGCGTCGGTGCGGCAGTGGGCGGACGGACGATCTCGCTCGGCCCGATCCAGGATTTTGCGAATGACGAGATCCGCCACCGCGTCCTGCCGGACGTGGTGGCGGGGCGAAAGGGATCAAGCCTCTGCATCACCGAACCGTCCGGCGGGTCGGACGTGGCCAACATGCAGACCACCGCGCGAAAAGACGGCAACCATTGGGTGATCAACGGCGAGAAGACATTCATCACCGGGGGAATGCATTCTGACTTCTTTGTCGTTGGCGCGCGGACCGGAGACGCAGGCCTGAAGGGCATTTCACTCTTCTTCGTCGATGCGGACACGCCGGGCTTTTCCCGCACGATGATTGACCGGAAGATGGGGTGGTGGTGTTCGGATACAGCGACGCTGCACTTCGACGAGGTGCGTGTTCCCGCGACCAACATGCTGGGGGAGGAGAACCGCGGTTTCCTCGCGATCATGAACAACTTCAACTACGAACGGATCGGCATGGTTGGCGGTATGCTGGGGGCGATGAAGTGCTGTTATGACTGCGCCTTGGACTGGGCGCGCCAGCGGCAGACCTTCGGCTCGCCCCTGATCGAAAAACAGGTGATCCGGCACAAATTCGCCGACATGTCCGCCCGGATCGATCAGATCGATGCCTATCTGACCATGATCTGCTGGCAGGCAAATGAAGGCCCGATGCCGGTGGCGGAGGTGTCGAAAGCGAAGTTTTCCGCCTCGAAGGCCTTGGAACATGTCGCGTCCGAATGCATGCAGATCCTCGGCGGCGCGGGCTATCTGCGCGGCAACCCGGTCGAGCGGATGTATCGCGAGGTGAAGGTACAGGCCATCGGCGGGGGATCCGAAGAGATCATGCGTGATCTGGCAGCCCGGCAGATGGGCCTGTGACCGCGCCTTTGAAAACCCGGCGCGAGAAGGTCGAGGACCGCGAACGCGCGATCCTGGCCGCGGCGCGCGACGTGTTCATCCAGCACGGCTTTGACGGTGCCCGGGTTGCCGAGATCGGCCGCCGGGCCGGGATCGCCGAAGGAACGGTCTATCTCTACTACCGCACCAAGTCGGATCTGATGGAAGGGGTGCTCGGCGCCTTCTGGGCCGACCTTACCGACGGCGCACGGGATGTCATAAACAGCTTCAGCGACCCCGGAGTGCAACTGGAGCAATTCGCAGTCTTTCATCTGCAGAAACTGATCGAGCACTACACCTTTCTGGATCTGGCCGCGAAGCTGCGCCGCTGGCGGGACCGGAAACCGGCACGCCGGGTCGATATCCGCCGCTATGCGCTTCTGTTCGACGAAATCTTCCAGCGCTGCATCGACCAGGGCATCGCGCGCAGGGATGCGCCGATCTGGGTGACGCGCGATCTGTTCTTCGGGGCGCTGGAATATTCCTCGCGTACGATCCTGCAGGGAGAGGCCCGCTCCCAGTCCGATGTCACGGCGAATGTCGTCGGTTTGTTGATCGACAGAGACGGAAGAATTTGACCTCGCTCACACAGACTGGAAGGGTGCCAGGAACACTCAGCCTGCGACCGAGGACGACCCCATGACCCTTTCCGCCAACTGGTCCTATCCAAATCCGATCCGGTTCGGCGCTGGCCGCATTTCCGAGATTGCCGATGCTTGCCGCGCCGCCGGCATTGAGAAACCGCTGCTGATAACGGATCGCGGGCTGGCCGAGTTGCCGATCACCCAACGCACGCTGGATCTGCTGGAAGCAGGCGGACTTGGCCGGGCGATCTTCGCCGAAGTTGATCAGGACCCGTCAGAAGAGAACCTGGCCGCCGGAATTGACGCCTTCAAATCGGGCGGGTTCGACGGCGTTGTCGCCTTCGGTGGCGGGTCAGGGCTGGATCTGGCCAAGATGGTGGCGTTCATGGCCGATCAGACGCGGCCGGTCTGGGACTTCGAGGATATCGGCGATTGGTGGACGCGCGCTGACGCGGATGCCATCTTCCCGAACATTGCTGTGCCGACCACCGCAGGCACGGGGTCAGAGGTTGGCCGCGCCAGCGTGCTGACCAATACGGCAGTTCAGGAAAAGAAGATCATCTTCCATCCCAAGGTCCTGCCATCGCAGGTAATTGCCGACCCGGAACTCACGGTCGGCATGCCGCCCGCCATCACTGCCGGGACCGGGATGGATGCCTTTGCGCATTGCCTCGAGGCGTTCTCGTCGCCTCACTATCATCCAATGTCCCAGGGCATTGCATTGGAGGGCATGCGGCTGGTCAAAGAGAACCTGCCGAAAGCTTACGAGGCCCCGGATGACCTGGAGGCGCGGGGCCACATGATGTCCGCTGCCATGATGGGTGCGACGGCGTTCCAGAAGGGTCTGGGCGCAATCCACGCGATCAGCCACCCGATCGGCGCGATGCATCACACGCATCACGGCACGACCAATGCCGTCGTCATGCAGGCAGTGTTGGCCTTCAATCGCCCGGCGATCGAGGAGCGCATGGACCGCGTCGCGGCTTATCTGGATCTGGAGGGCGGCTTCGAGGGCGTTCACGCCTTCGTCGGCGATCTGAACGCACGGATCGGTATTCCCGGCGATCTGGCAGCGCTGGGCGTGGCCAACCCCGATTATGAAGCGATCCTTGAGGGGTCACTGAAAGATCCAAGCTGCGGTGGCAATCCGGTGGAACTGACCCGGGACAATCTTGGGCCGTTGATCAAAAGCCTACTCTGAAAGCACCTCTGCCGCTTTCCATAGGATCATCCGCCGCATCGCGATCGGCACGCATACCCGTGTCGCATCGCGATCGGGAAAGAGCGCGATGACCTGGTCGGCAACATCGCGGATCCCGTCCGGCGACAGCAGCCGCCAGAGATAGTCGCCCGCTGCAAATTCCAGAAACTCTTCGGCGGTCAGCGACAGGGTCTGTTCGAACTCGAGCACGTCCAGTGCCTGATCAAACGCTGTGCCTTCCGCGACCAGAGTTGCCAGACTGTCGGGGTCGGACGCCCGGCGGTCGAACAGTGCGTTGATCGCGTCTTCCGGGTGGTCCTGACGAACTCGGGCGGACAGGATCGCTGCATAACGGCTGTCCAGGGACGCAGGCCGGGGCGGGCCGTCGACGACAATCGCCAGTTTGCCGCCGGGTTTCAGCACCCGGTCGATTTCAGCCAGCGCCTGTTCAAGAGGCCGCATCACGAACAGACCCATGTGGATCAGCACGATATCCTGCGAGGCATCCGCCAGCGGCATAGCCGTCGCCGAGGCATGACAAAGCTCGACGTCATGTCCTGCCAGTCGCGCCCGCGCACGATCGATCTGCTCCGGCACCAGATCGATGCCGGTGAGGTTAAGGTCGGGCTCGGATCGTCCGGCCAGAACCTCCAGCAGTCGTCCAGATCCGCAGCCGAGGTCGAGAACGTCCAACTGCCGCCCCGCGCCGGTCCGTGGCACGACTTCTGCCAGGATGTCGTAACTGCTGCCCTTGACGTTCGACGGGTCGTCCCAGGACGATCCGTCATGTTCGGCGTGGAACCTCTGCAGGAATGCCTCGGCCGAGGGGACCTTCCCGTCGTCGAGCAGGGCGGGCAACAGATATCCACCTTGACCAAGGGGTCTCACGCTGCCCGCTCCGGTCTCACCTTACGCATCCCCCGCGCCAAACCGGTGCAGACGATCCAGCAGCCGGGACGCGCTGGCAAACCCCAGATCTGCCGCAACAGCTTCGAAGGATTGTCCGGCCCTGCCCTGTCTGGCGCAAAAGGCGGCAAAGGCCGCCTCGTCATCCCCCTCGACCGGGCGGACACCGTCACTGCGGTCCGCGCGCGATGCCGCGGCGATCGTGCGGTTCAGGCAATCTTCCTCATCAAGTGCAGCAACAATCTGCTGCGCGGGCGCACCGGCCCGGGCAAGCTTGTGAGACCGGTGCAAGGCTGCCTCTTCGCACGGGGCAAGCCGCACAAAATCGGCAAGGGCCTGTGCCGTGAGACGCGCATCGCCGTCCTGATGGACCGGCAGATCCTGATCGAGCATACGCTCGAACTTCATTGTCGACTCGAATGTATTCTCGCCCCGCGCCGCGGGCTTCGATGGTGCCAAGCCATCCGGATGCTGCAAGGCATCCAAAAGCTCCAGGGCATCAAGGCGTTTTTGATCGACCCAATCCATGCGCTTCAGGTGGCGGATCGACGTCTTGCCGAAGCCCGCCCGTTCCGCGTCCCTGATCAGGCGGTCGCGTCCGCGCAGCCAGTAGGGTGTCGCCGCGCAAATCTCGATCAGGTCCGCTGCGTCAGTCCGGCTGAGACATCCCTGTTCCACGGCCTGACCAAGTGTGGCGCGGATGTTGACCATCGCCTCGCTCAGCGGTTGATGGCCGAGGGCTGCCGGGGCATGGGTCACGGCTACTTCGTCATCGGCATCGAGGATGCCAGAGGCGTACCAGCGATAGATGCGGCCGACACCCCGCATGCCGAAATGGTCGAGTTCGGCCGCGCGCAGTGCACCCATGCTTGCCGCGCCGAAGACCGGGATGCCGGCGTCCAGCGCGTAGAGGATTTCCTTGTGCCATACGGTCGGGACCAGCTGGAAAATCCCGTCGATTATGCCGATGGCACGCGGGGCCCGATCAACCAGACCCGCGACATCCCCCTGGCTGACAGGCGGAAGATAGGCCGCATCCAGCCGCAGACGGGCCTCCTCAACCGGGAGCGTGGGCCCGAGGAAGACAAAGATCTCGCTCATGCCCAGCCCCCGGTACCAAGCCCGTCCTGAAGCAGACGTATCTCTGCCCCGTGGCGCGCGACGAAGCGGCGAACCCGTGGAACATCCGGCGGCGCTTCGCGACTGTCCGGTTCAACGAGGCCCGGAACAATAGCGCGCACGACCGGCACACCAATGTCAGGGCGCGTCAGATCGACCAGCACGACCCGATCGAACCCGGCCCACGGCAGCAGGGCCAGCAAACGGTCCAGATCCCCCGAAATGCGGTCCGTGGCCAGCGAGGCGATGGCCCGGAAATCCATCATCCGGCGCGATCCCAGCAACCAGTCCAGCCATGCCTCGCGATTACGACGCGCCATGGTCAGGGCATAGTCATCCCTAAAAATGTCATCACGCGCGCCAGAGATATAGGTGAGGCGCGACTGCACCGCCTCGGTAATTGCGCGGGACAGGGCAATGCCGGGGTCAAGGTGGCAACCATAGCCCTGAAAGGTTCCGATGGGCGAGCCGGGCAACGGGCTCTGATGGGTGTCCCAGATCGCGCATCCGAATGATGGAACGGGCAGGTCCGATATCTGCTGCCAGCAGGTGACGAAGACGCCCGCCGCCAGAATTCGGTCCAGCAAGACCACGCAGTCAGGATCGTCTATGGTGTCGAGATCGATCAGGCACGGCTCGGCGCGGTAGAACCGGGCAACGGCCTGGTGCAGGCATGTGGCATCCCGTTCGATGACCTCGCACAGCGCATGGACTGCCGCCTCTTCTGTTGTGTTGCCAGAGGCGAGACCGTTGGAGCTGGACAGCAAAACACCGTCGGTCGGGCTTTTCGCGCGCAGATCACATGTGATCGCGTCGCGAGGCACGAGGACGTCCCGGCCCGCGATCAGGTCATGTCCCGACACCCAGCGCATGCCCTTGCCGCGCGGATCCGCGCATCCCGGCAGAACCGAAAGCTGCATCGGATCGACCGCCTTGCCGGGGCCCAGCGCCTTGAAGGTGCGGCGGCGCTGCGGCGTCTCCAGCCGCTCGGCATGGAACAGTTCGATCGCCTCCATGGCGGCGGAGACACGGGCGTTGGTCAGGGTGATCCCCTTGCCTTGCGACACCGACAGCGACCAGCCATCCGGCCGGATGGCGTTGCAGACAGGTATGCCGATGCAATCCAGCCCCGTGATATCGGCGACGCGGGTGATGCCGACCTTCGGCAGGACAGGCTGAATGCGCGCCCACGTTTCAGCCGGAGGAACCGCCCGGTGCGTTCCGGCAAAATGGGTCTTCGCACTCAAAGCCTGATAGTCGGAAGCAA
Source organism: Pseudomonadota bacterium (assembly GCA_039026295.1). GTDB lineage: Bacteria > Pseudomonadota > Alphaproteobacteria > Rhodobacterales > Rhodobacteraceae > Thermohalobaculum. Next base: position 7,067 of record JBCCMP010000220.1, read on the forward strand.
GCATGCCCGCATTGTACCTCTCCCCGACCGGAATGAGAATGCAGGAAAGCTGCCTGCACTGCGCGGTCAGGCAGAGTGCGCGTCAGACAGCCTCAGTTGCCGGATGATGCTGTCGACTGTTTCAGCGACCTGTCCGTCAATCGGAAGCACCAGCGCTGACTCTTCCGGGCTGATCGGCTCCAGCGTGCTGAACTGGCTTTCCAGCAGGGCGGGGGGCATGAAGTGATTGCTGCGCACAGCCAGCCGCCGATGGATCAGGTCCCGTGGCCCGGACAAGTGCAGAAATGTGGGTGGAGCCGCGCAGGCCGCAGCGAGACGGTCGCGATACGCCCGGCGCAGGGCAGAGCAGGCCATCACGGCCCTGCCCGCCTTGCCGACCGTGCTTTCCATTACTTCGCCCAGCCGGTCCAGCCATGGCCAGCGGTCTGAATCGGTAAGCGGCTGACCGGCTGACATCTTTGCGACATTGGCGGGCGGGTGATAGTCGTCACCGTCCAGAAAAGGGGCATCCAAAGCCTCTGCCAGGGCAGCGCCGATGGTGGACTTGCCGCATCCCGTGACGCCCATCACGATCAGTCGGCTGGGCTTTTCTGATCCGGCCACCGTTGCGGCTCCATTTCCGTTGCGCTTCCGGCAGAGACGTAGCATGCCCATGGACGGGACGGGAATTGCAAAGGCGACAGATATGACGCAACTGGCGGACATCGGCATGGTCGGGCTGGGCGTCATGGGCGCCAACCTGACGATGAACCTGGCAGCAAACGGGTTTCGCGTCGCAATCTTTGACAACGACCCCGATGCACGTGCGGCACTGATGGGCAGCGGCCATGCGGACAATCTGATCGATTGCGCGACGGGCGCAGAGCTTTTGTCGGCCATCCGCCCGCCCCGTCCGGTGATCCTGCTGGTCCCTGCCGGCGCGTCGACTGACGCGGCGATTGATGGTCTGCGGCCGGATATGTCCGCCGGGGATCTGGTAATCGACGCCGGAAACGCGAACTTCCATGACACCAGGCGGCGCGCAGCCGACATGGAAGCGGCGGGCCTGACCTTTCTGGGCATGGGTGTGTCCGGCGGGGCCGAAGGGGCGCGTCACGGCCCGGCACTGATGGCTGGGGGCTCGCCGGCGATCTGGGATCGGGTTGAACCGATGCTGAGCGCAATCGCGGCACGGCATGGCGGTACGCCCTGCGCCGCGTGGCTGGGCCCGGATGGTGCCGGGCATTTCGTCAAGACGGTGCACATCTGCATGTCGGCATACTCGATGCCGTTGTGCACCG